>JANPAZ010000044.1:0-35927 GCA_031430225.1 Rhodoferax sp.
CTGGTCGATGAGGAAGATCGCGAAAATGAAGGTGACCTGGTGCTGGCTGCAGACCATGTCACAGCCGAGGCCATCAATTTCATGGCCCGCTATGGCCGCGGCCTGATCTGCCTCACTCTCACGCGCGAGCGTTGTGAGCACCTGCAACTTCCGCCCATGACAGCGCGCAATGGCGATAAAAAGGGCACTGCTTTTACAGCATCCATTGAAGCTGCAGAGGGAGTTACAACCGGTATTTCCGCCGCAGACAGGGCGCGAACGGTGCAAGCCGCCGTGGCTCTGGGAGCGAAGCCCAATGACCTCGTGCAGCCTGGTCACATCTTTCCGCTTCAGGCCGTTGATGGCGGCGTGCTCATGCGGGCCGGTCACACCGAAGCCGGCTGCGATCTCGCGGCCATGGCGGGCTGTACGCCTGCGGCGGTCATTTGCGAGATCATGAAGGATGACGGAACCATGGCCCGGCTGCCTGATCTGCAGGTCTTTGCAGCGCAGCACGGTTTGAAAATTGTCACGATTGCAGACCTGATCGAGCACCGCAGCCGCGTCGAATCTCTGATTGAGAAAGTCGGGACGCGAACCCTCCAGACCGCCTATGGGGAATTCACAGCCCATGCGTACCGGGACAAACCGGCACACGGTATCCATCTCTCCCTCGTCAAAGGGGAATGGGCACCTCACGACGCGGTGGCTGTGCGTGTGCATGAGCCGCTTTCGGTATTGGATGCATTGGAAACGAATCGCGCCATGCATTCCTGGAGCCTTGACGCCAGCCTGGCCCACATTTGTGCCCAGGGAAAAGGTGTGGCCGTGCTTCTTAATTGCGGTGAAAGCGCAGCCCAATTACTGGCCCAGTTTGCCGGTACTGCACGCGCCGCCCATGGCCCTGAACGTGAACGCATGGACTTGCGCACTTACGGCGTCGGAGCCCAGATTTTGCGCGACTGTGGCGTGCACCGCATGAACCTCATGGGCAGTCCCCGGCGTAGTCCCGGCCTGACCGGCTACGGGCTGGAAATTGTTGGCTACATCACACAATAGCTCGCGCCATCCTATTCACGCATTTCCGATACCGATACCCATCAAAACAAGGACAACGACATGTTTGGCGCAGACAAGGGAACCCTCGAATCCGCAGATAGCCGCCTGAATGGCAAAAAGCTCAGTATTGGTATCGTGCAGGCCCGATTCAACGAGCCCATTTCCAACGCACTGGCCACGGCATGCAAAGCCGAACTACTGAGCCTGGGTGTACTGGATAGAAACATCGACCATGTCTTTGTGCCTGGCGCTCTTGAGGTGCCGCTGGCTTTGCAGGCCATGGCCGAGAAATCAAAGTACGACGCACTTATTGCGCTGGGCTGCATCATCCGTGGCGAAACCTATCACTTCGAACTCGTGGCAAATGAGTCTGGTGCAGGCGTCAGCCGTGTGGCTCTGGACTACCAATTGCCAATTGCCAATGCAATATTGACGACCGAGAACCTGGAGCAAGCCATCGCCCGCAAAACTGAAAAAGGTCGCGATGCTGCCCGCGTTGCGGTTGAAATGGCCAATCTTCTGGAAGAAATCTGATGAGTGATTCAACCCCTGCACCTGGCAACAGCAGCCGCCCTCCCCGCCAATCCCGCACGGGGCTGACCAGCACCGGCGCACGTAAGGCGGGCAGCAAATCGGACCGCTCACGCGCACGGGAATTCGCGTTGCAAGCGCTGTATCAACACCTGATTGGCAAGAATGCTGTTGAAGATATCGATGCCTTCACGCGGGATCTGGCAGGGTTCAATAAGGCAGATTCCGTGCACTTTGATGCCCTGCTGCGGGGCTGCGTTGAAGAGTCCGTCGAGCTCGATGGTTTGATCGTGCCGCTACTGGATCGCAAACTAGAAGAAATCTCTCCCGTTGAGCACGGTGTCATGTGGATTGGCGCGTACGAGTTCAAACACTGCCCCGACGTGCCATGGCGCGTTGTCCTCAATGAATGCATTGAACTCGCCAAGGAGTTTGGCGGTACCGACGGCCACAAGTACGTGAATGCGGTACTCAATGGCCTGGCCCCCTTGTTGCGCGCCACAGAAGTCGATGCGGACCGTGGCAAAGGCAAAACCCGCGCCTGAAGGGTCCCATGAGAATCTCTGATCGCGCGCAACGCATTGAGCCTTTTTATGTGATGGAGGTCGCTAAGGCCGCAGCAACCTTGGGTCGCGAAGTGGCGAACACCGATTCGCCCATGATTTTTCTGAATATTGGCGAGCCTGACTTCACGGCGCCACCTCTGGTGCGTGAGGCAGCCGAAAAGACTATTCGCGATGGTTGCACGCAGTACACCCAGGCTACCGGGCTGCCATCATTGCGCGAGCGCATCAGCGACTGGTATGCAACACGGTTCAGTGTCAAGGTTCCCGCGGGCAGGATTGTCATCACTGCTGGCGCGTCTGCGGCTTTGCACCTTGCGTGCATGGCACTGATTGACGCCGGTGACGAAATCCTGATGCCCGACCCGAGCTATCCGTGTAATCGTCAGTTTGTGAATGCAGCACAAGGAACATCCGTACTCGTTCCTACAACCGCGTCCGAGAGATTTCAGCTGAGCGCTGCCAAAGTGGCTTCCGCCTGGAACACCCGCACGAGGGGGGTATTACTCGCCTCACCGTCGAACCCGACGGGCACCTCAATTCACCCCGGTGAGCTACGCCGTATTCATGATGTCGTCAGCGCCAAAGGGGGCATTACGATCATTGATGAAATCTACCTTGGCCTGAGTTACGACGCGCAATTTGGCCAGGCCGCGCTGACCATTGACGACAGCATCATCAGCATCAACAGCTTCAGCAAATATTTCAACATGACGGGGTGGCGACTGGGGTGGATGGTGGTTCCCGAGAAACTGGTCCCGGTCATTGAGCGGCTTGCGCAGAACCTGTTTATCTGCCCAAGTACGATCGCCCAACATGCCGCGCTGGCCTGTTTTGAGGCGCAAAGCCTGGCCGAATACGAGCGCAGACGCGCCGAATTCAAGGCGCGGCGTGACTACTTCATTCCGGCACTCAACGCCATGGGGTTGAACGTCCCCGTGATGCCGGACGGCGCTTTTTACGCCTGGGCCGATTGCACAGAGGCGTGCAGGCGACTGGGCATCAAAGACAGCTGGGACTTTTCATTTGAGGTCATGCGGCAGGCCCATGTTGCGGTAACCCCGGGGCGGGACTTTGGAAATGCCGACACGCACAACTTCATCCGGTTTTCCACGGCCAGCGCTCTCGGACAGTTACAGGGTGCAGTTGCCCGACTCAAGAATCTGCTGGCGTGAATGCAGAAAACTCCACCATAGATGGCCCAACCGTATTTAGCTGGCCGGTGCGGGTGTACTGGGAAGACACAGATGCGGGTGGCATCGTGTTCTACGCGAACTACCTCAAATTTTTTGAACGAGCCCGTACCGAATGGCTACGTACGCTGGGCATCGAACAACGTCAAATGGTTGAGCGAGCCCAGGGCATGTTCGTCGTCAGCGCGACGCATATCCGCTACCTGCGACCGGCACGCCTGGACGATGAACTGATTGTTACAGCTTCACTGATCGAAATGGGCCGGGCGTCCATGACAATTGCACAGCGGGTGCTATTGAAAAATGAGCGTGACGCCCCACTTTTGTGTGAGGGCACCATCCGTATTGGCTGGGTTAACGCAAGCACCTTGAAGCCTGCGAGAATCCCGCAAACCATTCTGGAAACGCTTCAATGAACCAAGACCTTTCAATCCTTCATCTGGTGCTCAACGCGAGCATTGTGGTGCAAGGGGTCATGCTGTTGTTGGTGGTCGTATCGGTCTCAAGCTGGGCGGCCATTTTCCGCAAGCTGTTTGCGCTCAACCGCGTCAAGTCGTTAAACGAAACCTTTGAGCGCGAATTCTGGTCAGGCACCAGCATGAACGATCTGTTCGCGGCCGCCGCCAAAAATGCCCGCGACTCGGGCCCGATGGAGCGGATTTTCGCCAGTGGCATGCGCGAGTTCCAGAAACTGCGTGAGCGACGCATCTTGGATGCGGCCACGTTGATGGACGGTGCCCGGCGCGCCATGCGGGCCAGTTTTCAACGGGAAATGGATGTGATCGAGACCAATTTGTCTTTCCTGGCTTCAGTAGGTTCGGTTTCCCCCTATGTGGGCCTGTTTGGTACCGTGTGGGGCATCATGCACGCGTTCACAGGTCTTGCCGCTTTGCAGACCGTGACGCTGGCCTCGGTGGCCCCCGGTATCGCCGAGGCGCTGGTGGCCACCGCGATTGGCTTGTTTGCGGCGATCCCCGCCGTAGTGGCCTACAACCGGTTTGCACGTGATATCGACAGAGTCGCCATCAAGCTGGAAACCTTCATAGAAGAGTTCTCCAATATCCTGCAACGCAATGTCAGCTCGCAATCGGCCTCCGGTCGGTAAAAAGGGTTCAACATGCCATCGCTAGTCAGCCGAGGCCGGGGTCGGCGCACCATCAACGAAATCAACATGGTGCCCTTCATCGACGTGATGCTAGTGCTTTTGATTATTTTCATGGTGACCGCGCCATTGATCGCACCCAGCGTGATTGATCTGCCCACCGTCGGCAAGGCTGCCAAACAGCCTGATTTAGTGATCCAGATCATCGTGGGCAAAGATGAATCGCTGTCTATCAAGGCTCAGGATCCGTCCAAGCCGGTCGCATTGAAGGATCTGGTGCGTGCTGTCAAAGCTGCCCAGGCCAATGCCAAATCAGAAAAAGGAACACCAGCCCAAAATTCTGCCGTGGTCATCAGCGCAGACAAGAACGTCAAATACGAAGCTGTCGTGAAAGTAATGGACGTATTGCAACGCGCAGGCGTACAGCGTGTTGGGCTCTCAGTTCAGCTCGTCAACTAGAGAACCCGCGTTAGACAACCCAAATGGACGCAGCAGCCACTCGTCTTGAATTTGCCCCGCCGCCAACACCAGGCGTGGTGCGCGCTTTGGGGTTGGCCATCATTGCTCACGCGTTGCTGGTTGCGGCATTGACCTGGGGCGTCAGCTGGAAGCGCGACGCCGTCACGCTGACGGCCGAGGCGGAACTCTGGTCCACTGTTCCGCAGGAAGCGGCCCCGCGTTTGGTTGAAACGCCTCCCCCACCGCTGCAGCCATCAACGGCTCCTGTCGCGGAGCCAGCACCGCCGCCGCCTGACGTCGCGCCCGCCGTGCCTGACGCCGAGATTGTGATGGCGCGCGAGAAAAAGCGCCTTGAGAAAGAAAAGGCGATACGGGAGCAAAAGCTCGCAAAGCTGGCCGCGGACAAGCAACGCCTTGAGGAGAAGCGCGAGGCCGACAAAAAGGCCACTGAAGACAAGCGCCGTGCCGACCTGAAGCTGGCAGAGCAAAAGCGCTCAGATCAAAAACTGGTTGAGCAGGCTGCCAAACGCAAAGAAGCGCTTCAGGCACAAGAAGACACGCGAAAAATTGAAGCCCAGCGCGAAGAAAATATCAAACGCATGGCGGGGCTGGCGGGCGCCACAGGGTCGACCAATGCCACCGGCGCGGCTCAACAGTCATCAGGGCCGTCGCCAAGTTACGGCGGACGCATTCGCGCACGCATAAAACCTAATATTGTGTTCACTGAAGAGATCGTCAGCAATCCAACGGCTGAAGTCGAGGTACGCACATCACCGGATGGCACCATCATTGGCCGCAAGCTGCTCAAATCCAGTGGCGTGCGCTCCTGGGACGATGCGGTGCTCAAAGCGATCGACAAAACCGAAGTCTTGCCGCGCGACTTAGATGGTCGCGTACCGCCAACACTCGTGATCAGCTTCCGGCCAAAAGACTGAATACTTCGAGCAATACATTCAACCAGCATTGCTCTGTATCGCGGCCTCCATTTGCTTCTATTTTTATAGCAAACCAATCAATGAATACGGGGGGGCAATTGACCATTTATTCATAAATTCTCTCAACCACGCCCCACAAACGGCATGTTGGTCGCCATAACCGTGTGAAACAAGACGTTAGCCGACAGTGGCAAGTTAGCCATGTACAACACCGACTGGCCCACAATGTTCACGTCCATCAAAGGCTCAATCGCAATTTCGCCGTTGGCCTGCATCACACCAGTGGCCATGCGCTGCGCCATTTCAGTGGCGGCGTTGCCAATGTCGATCTGGCCCACGGCGATGTCGTACTTGCGGCCATCCAGCGATGCAGACTTGGTCAAACCCTGAACCGCGTGCTTGGTTGAGGTGTAAGGCATGGAGTTGGGGCGTGGCGTGGTAGCCGAGATCGACCCGTTGTTGATGATGCGTCCGCCGCGTGGCACCTGTGTCTTCATGACCCTGAACGCCTGCTGAATACACAGGAACACACCGGTGAGATTGATGTCCACCACATTCTTCCACTGAGCCGGCGTCAGGTCTTCCAGCGGGATGGCGGGTGCGCCCACGCCGGCGTTGTTAAACAGCACGTCCAAGCGGCCAAAGTGACTGACAGCCGTGTCAAAAAGCGCTTTTACCGACTCGGGGTCAGACACGTCGGTGGGGACTGCCAGAGCGCGATCAGCCGCGCCGCTTTGTGCGATCACGTCGGTCAGGGGCTCGGAGCGGCGGCCCGCCAAAACCACACGGTAACCGTCAGCCAGCAACGCAAGCGCAGCGGCCTTGCCCACACCGGTGCCAGCACCGGTCACGATGGCAACTTTTGAATTGGAAGTCATGTTGATTTACTTTCTAAAAAATAACAGTCTAGGAGCGACGGCGGGCCTTGTGGCCTTTGTCCTTGTTCTTTTCTTTGCCCTTTTCCTTGCTCTTGCCGGTGCCCATGCTTGTTCCGTTGGCCGATGCGTTCAGGGACTGCCCAGGCAACGGCAGCGACTGGGGAGACCGGGCGAGCGGCTCCGAGATTTTGCGCGACGCTCCCCGAGATGCCGCTTTCGTCGACGCTTTGGATGCGGTTCGGGACGATGTCCTGAACTGCGCTCCATCCGGCGCACCACGACCGCCGCCACCACCGAGATCACGCGGATAACTATCCCGCGCGACACCTTTGTCTTTCATCGCGCCTTTGAGCAATTCTTCACCTTCACGCACCAGGCGGAAGTCAATCTTGCGGCCATCCAGATCAACCCGGCTCACTTGCACCCGAACCCGCGAACCAATGGCATAGCGAATGCCAGTGCGCTCACCGCGCAACTCCTGGCGGGCTTCATCAAAGCGGAAATATTCGCCACCGAGTTCAGTGATGTGAACCAGGCCCTCGACATACATGGCATCCAGCGTAACGAAGATTCCGAAGCTGGTGGCTGACGTCACCACGCCCCCATACTCCTCGCCCAAATGCTCGCGCATGTACTTGCATTTGAGCCAGGCTTCCACATCGCGGCTCGCCTCGTCGGCACGGCGCTCATTGGCACTGCAATGCAAGCCTGCGGCTTGCCACGCCAGGTTGTCGGAACTGACCTTCTTGGGTTTTTGCCCTGGCTCCGATACCTTGGAGGCCAGGTTTTTCTCCAGGCGGCGCGCCAGCTTGGCATGCGCTTCGCCGGGGGTTGGCAAAACCGGCAACTGGTACCTGCTCTTGGCCAGAATTGCCTTGATGACCCGGTGCACCAGCAGGTCGGGGTAGCGCCGGATCGGGCTGGTGAAGTGGGTGTAGGCGTCGAACGCCAGACCAAAATGCCCAGCGTTGATGGGTGTGTAGATGGCTTGCGACATGGAGCGCAGCAGCATCGAGTGAATCTGCTGTGCATCGGGCCGGTCTTTGGTGGCAGCGGCAATGGCCTGAAACTCCCCCGGCGACGGGTCGTCACTAATGCTCAGGCCCACACCAGTGGCCTTGAGGTAGGCGCGCAGGGTCTCTTGCTTCTCGGGCGTGGGGCCTTCATGCACCCGATAAAGGCCCGGATGCTTGCTTTGCAAAATAAAGTCTGCGCTGCACACGTTGGCCGCAAGCATGGCTTCTTCAATCAACTTGTGCGCATCGTTGCGGGTGCGCGGCACGATCTTTTCGATGCGGCCGTTCTCATCACATATTATTTGCGTTTCTACAGTCTCAAAATCGACCGCACCCCGTTTGTTGCGCGAGGTGAGCAAGGCGCGGTACACGTCGTGCAGATTAATCAAATCAGGCACACGGTCTTTGCGCCGTGCGGCTTCGGGGCCCTTGGTGTTGGCCAGAATCGCCGCAACCTCGGTGTAGGTGAATCGTGCGTGGCTCCACATCACTGCGGGGTAGAACTGGTAGGCTGACACTTCACCATCAGCGGTGACGAACATGTCACACACCATGCAAAGACGTTCCACCTCGGGGTTCAACGAACACAGGCCGTTGGACAACTTCTCGGGCAGCATGGGGATCACGCGCCGCGGGAAGTACACGCTAGTAGCGCGGTCGTAAGCGTCCACGTCAATGGCGGAGCCGGTCTCAACATAGTTGCTCACATCGGCAATGGCCACCAGCAACCGCCATCCTTTCAAAGCCGATTTGCCACGGCCTTGTGTGGCAGGCTCGCAGTACACCGCATCATCAAAGTCGCGCGCATCTTCTCCGTCGATGGTGACAAGCGGTATGTCAGTCAAATCGACGCGATTTTTCTTGTCCTGCGGGCGTACTTTGTCAGGCAACGTGCGGGCCAGCGCAATGCAGGCATCAGAAAACTCGTGCGGCACGCTGTATTTGCGCACGGCAATTTCGATTTCCATGCCGGGGTCGTCGATCTCACCCAGCACTTCCTTGACGCGGCCCACTGGCTGACCAAACAGCGCGGGAGGCTCCACCAGTTCGACCACGACCACTTGCCCCGGCTTGGCCGCACCAGTGGCTCCCTTGGGAATAAGCACATCTTGACCATAGCGCTTGTCTTCAGGTGCAACCAGCCAGACACCGCTCTCCTGCAACAGGCGCCCAATGATGGGCTGCGGTGGCCGTTCGATAATTTCCACCACGCGGCCCTCTGGCCTGCCTTTGCGGTCACTGCGAACGACGCGGGCCTTGACCCGGTCCTTGTGCAGCACGGCACGCATTTCATTGGGAGGCAGATAAATATCTGGCCCACCGTCATCACGCGACACAAATCCATGACCATCGCGATGGCCTTGAATAGTTCCTTCAACTTCATCCAGCAAGCCGCTGGTTTGGCTCATATTCTTGATATAATTTCCTTTTCCTGAAATGCCCAGGTGGCGGAATTGGTAGACGCACTAGTTTCAGGTACTAGCGAGTAACTTCGTGGGGGTTCGAGTCCCTTCCTGGGCACCAATTTAGCAGCGACTTTAACGCTTTCAAAAACGTAGTCGACTACTGGTTTAATTGAGAAGCCGTTGCAAAGATCGAGAGATTTTTGCAACGGCTTTTTTGTCGTCTGCATGAACTTCATATTCCCCAATTCATGCAGAAATCATACGCAAGTCGCAAGTCACTTCGGTGATCACGACGAAGTAAAGGGCCCGCTTTTTTCAAACCGGCACTGCCACAAGGTCGTGCCCTTGCGCACCCACAATACGGGCTTTGGTGAATTCACCTACCTTGAGCGTCTTGCTGATCTTCTCGGGCGGCAGCAACTTCACCGTTCCGTCAATTTCAGGCGCATCAGCATAGGACCTTCCCACTGCGCCCTTTTTGCCCATGCCGGGGGCCGAGTCCACCAGCACCTGCATCGTTGCACCAATGCGTTTTTGCAGCTTGGCAGCTGACACGGCTTCGGCCACCGCCATAAAGCGTGCCCGGCGCTCTTCGCGCAACTCGGGTGGCAACATGCCTGCAATCTCGTTCGCGGCAGCGCCGTCTACAGGGCTGTAGGCAAAGCAACCTGCGCGGTCAATTTGGGCCTCTTTCATGAAGTCCAGCAGGTGCGAAAACTCTTCTTCGGTCTCACCCGGGAAACCGGCAATGAAGGTGCTGCGAATCACGATCTCGGGGCACACTTCGCGCCATCGCTGAATGCGCTCCAAATTTTTCTCGCCACTGGCCGGGCGCTTCATGCGCTTGAGCACATCGGGGTGGCTATGTTGCAGCGGCACGTCCAGATACGGCAGCACCTTGCCCGTGGCCATCAGCGGCAACACCTCGTCTACGCTGGGGTACGGATACACATAGTGCAAGCGAACCCACGCGCCATACGGCTCTGCAATATCACCGAGCGCCTGCACCAGGTCCAGCATGCGTGTTTTCACGGGCTTACCGTCCCAAAAGCCCATTCTGTATTTCACATCAACACCGTACGCAGAAGTGTCCTGGCTGATCACCAGCAGTTCTTTCACGCCGCCTTCAAATAGCGCACGTGCTTCGTTCAGCACATCACCGATCGGACGCGAGACCAGGTCACCCCGCATCGACGGAATGATGCAGAAGGTACAACGGTGGTTACAGCCTTCGCTGATTTTCAAATAAGCGTAATGTCGCGGTGTGAGTTTGATGCCGGCCACGCCAAACGTGTTGGGCACAAGATCAATAAACGGATCATGTGGCTTGGGCAAGTTCAGGTGAACCGCGTCCATCACTTCCTGCGTCGCATGCGGACCCGTGACAGCCAGCACGCTAGGGTGCATTTGCCGCACCAGGTTACTGCCATCGGTGCCCGACTTGGCTCCCAGGCAACCGGTGACGATCACTCGGCCATTTTCAGCCAGCGCCTCGCCAATCGTGTCCAGACTTTCCTTCACGGCATCGTCAATGAACCCGCAGGTGTTGACAATGACCAGATCTGCGCCTTGAAACGTCTTGGAAGTTTGATAGCCCTCGGCGTTCAACTGCGTGAGGATCAACTCGGAATCAGTCAGCGCCTTGGGGCAACCCAGGCTGACGAATCCGACCTTGGGGATTTTTGATATGGGGGTCGCTATAACGACCGGGGGAGGCAGTACTTCACTCATCACCCTATTGTCCCAGCTTTCATGAAGCTCAAATTAAATGGTGCTTTTAGAAATTCAATGACCGGGACGCTGTGGAAGGCACTGCGGTCATACTTTGAAGGAACAATTTGCCTATGAAGCAGGATTTGCAAGACCGCCATGCGCGCGAACTGAGATTTATAGCTGCACCATTAGCGCTTCATGCCGAACGTGCCCAGCATCTGCTCTGTTTGCTTTTGCATCTGCTCCTGCATTTGCACAAACATGTTTTTGGATTGATCCAGATTCTTGCCCATCAAGCCCTGCATGACCGGCGTCTGCAGACCCATGAACTGTGCCCACATCTCTGGGGTAAGGCTTTTGGACTGTTCACCCAGCCGCGCCTGAACCTCCATCATGGCCTGAATGCTTTTCTCCAGATACCCACCCATGAAACCCTGCATGGTGTGACCATAAAACCGGATGACATTGCTCAACACTTCGGGGGTAAACATGGGGGAACCGTTGGCTTCCTCCTCAAGGATGATCTGCAAAAGTATGCTGCGCGTGAGGTCTTCGCCCGACTTGGCATCGCGCACCACAAAGGACTCGCTGCCCATCACCAGTTGCTTGACTTCCGCGAGCGTGATGTAGGTCGAGGTGTCGGTGTCGTAGAGCCGTCGGTTTGGGTACTTTTTGATAACGCGCTGCGCACTCTTGGCGTCATTCGTTTTTTTGTTTTGCATGCTGCTAAGGCTCCTCGGATAACAGATCAACCCCGGAGCTTCATACTGAAACATTCGGCGTTGCACTGCAATACATTTTAGGGAGTGACCAGCGCCCGGGCACAGAAGGTTTACCCTCAGTGAACAGGCAACACCTTGGTTGGAGGTGAAAATTTCGAGAAGAAATTGGTAGGCGCGATTGGACTCGAACCAACGACCCCCACCATGTCAAGGTGGTGCTCTAACCAGCTGAGCTACGCGCCTAAGGATAATGTCCGAGACAGTGAGTATAGCAGCAATCCATGCGCATTTCGCGACTGGAGGCGCGAGCTTCCGCGATAATTGGCGTCAACGTTGGCCCTCGGGTCAACTGGTGTTGATACATCGTCAGTAAAACGGTGTTCACTCGCAGTATTTTCAATCGCTAACTCAGGAGTTTCAACCATGGACATTGCAGGCAAAGTTTTCATCGTGACAGGTGGCGCATCAGGTTTGGGTGAGGGCACAGCACGCATGCTGGCGGCCAAGGGTGGCACGGTCGTCATTGCCGACATGCAAGTGGAAAAAGGCGAAGCCATCGCCAAAGAAATTGGCGGCGCATTTGTGAAGTGCGATGTCAGCAATGAGGCGGATGGCCAGGCGGTTGTAGCCCAAGCGGTGTCTATGGGCAAGCTGATGGGCCTGGTGAATTGCGCGGGAATTGCACCCGCTGAAAAAACCGTTGGCAGGAATGGCGCACACTCGCTGGCCGTATTTAGCAAGACCATCACAGTCAATCTGATTGGCAGCTTCAACATGATTCGCCTCGCGGCCGATGCGATGTGCAAGAACGAACCCGAAACCACGGGTGAGCGCGGTGTCATGATCTCTACCGCTTCCGTAGCCGCCTACGATGGCCAGATTGGCCAGGCGGCCTACAGCGCCTCAAAAGGCGGCGTGGTTGGCATGACACTGCCCATCGCCCGCGACCTTGCCCGCAACGGCATTCGTAACATGACGATTGCCCCTGGCATCTTTGGCACACCGATGATGTTTGGAATGCCCAAGGAAGTTCAGGACTCACTGGCCGCCAGCGTGCCCTTCCCCTCGCGCTTGGGCACACCGCAAGACTACGCCAAGCTGGCCCAGCATATCTTCGAAAACGACATGCTCAACGGTGAAGTGATCCGCCTGGACGGCGCAATTCGCCTCGCACCAAAGTAATCCAGGTCGTGCTGCGCAAGTCCCTGGCGCAAAGTCTGGACTTAGGTCGAACCAGCGACCGCCCTTCCTCAGTCCAATTCATTCAGCGGGCCGTTTTCTACAATCCTTGGCATGGCAATCCCACAGACGTTTCTTCAGGAGCTTCTTGCGCGAGCTGACGTGGTGGACATCGTCGGTCGCTACGTGCAGCTTAAAAAAGGCGGCACCAATTTCATGGGGCTGTGTCCTTTTCACGGGGAAAAATCACCCTCATTCAGTGTGAGCCCGTCCAAGCAGTTCTACCACTGCTTTGGCTGTGGAAAAAACGGCAATGCCATCAGCTTTCTGATGGACCATGCGGGCATGACCTTCATTGAGGCGGTGAAAGACCTGGCCCAGCAATATGGTCTGCAAGTGCCAGAGGACGAGGCCTCGCCCCAGGACCGAGCACGCGCGCTAGAACAGCGAGCCAAGCAAGCAACGCTCAATGATGTGCTGGAAAAGGCTGGCGAGGCATACAAGAAGCAGCTCAAAATCTCGCCCAAGGCGGTGGACTATCTCAAGGGTAGGGGACTATCCGGCGAAGTGGCCCGCCAGTTTGGCCTGGGTTATGCGCCTGAGGGCTGGCGCAGCCTGGCCAGCATTTTCCCCAGCTACGATGACCCGCTGCTCGTAGAAAGTGGCTTGGTCATCTTGAACGCTGATGACGCCGATGAAGTGAAGCGCTACGACCGGTTCCGTGACCGCATCATGTTTCCCATTCGCAACGTCAAGGGCGAATGCATTGGCTTTGGCGGGCGCGTTTTAGGTGATGAAAAACCAAAGTACTTGAATTCACCCGAAACCCCCGTGTTCAGCAAGGGCCGGGAGCTATATGGCCTGTTTGAAGCCCGCAGTGCCCTGCGCGACATGGGCTACGCACTGGTCACCGAAGGCTATATGGATGTGGTGGCATTGGCGCAGTTGGGCTTCCCCAACGCGGTGGCAACGCTGGGCACAGCCTGTACGCCCGACCACGTGCAAAAGCTGTTTCGCTTCACCGACTCAGTGGTTTTCAGTTTTGACGGTGACGGCGCTGGTCGACGCGCGGCGCGCAAAGCTTTGGACGGTGCCCTGCCCTTTGCCTCCGACGTGCGCAGTGTGAAGTTTTTGTTCCTGCCCGCCGAGCACGACCCTGACAGCTACATCCGCGAATTCGGCAAAGACGCTTTTTTGCGCTATGTGAGTGAGGCCACTCCGCTGAGCCGGTTCCTGATTGACTCGGCACGTGATGGCTGCGACTTGAACACGGCAGAGGGTCGCGCTCACCTGGCCAGCAACGCCAAGCCCTTGTGGATGCAGTTGCCCGATGGCGCACTCAAACGCCAGTTGCTCACTGAAATTGCCGACCTGGTGCAGCTCGTCAACCGAGAGTTGACTGATTTATGGTTGCCTGCCACCCCAGGCAAAAGCAGCAGCGCAGGCGGTGAAAAATCAGAACGCTATAACAATAGTAGCTACTCAAGCAATACCTATGCGGGCTACAGCGCCAAAAAACGCGAAAACTACACGTCTAGCTCCCGATTCAGCAGCCGCACACTGCCTGCCAGCCGGGCGGACCACGCCGTCCGCTTGATGCTGGGTAATATGGCCGCGTGGGACACCTTGACTGGGGAAGATCACGAAATGCTGTGCACACTGCGCGCGCCGCACGGCCCTCTGCTGATGTGGCTGGAAAGACAGTTGCATGAGCACGGCGCGCAGCCCTGGGGCGCACTGCGCGAAGGTCTGCGCGGGCATGAGAGCGAAGAATTGGCGTTGAGGCTTATGTCTGGCCCCGAATTGCACGGTGCAGATGGCGTCGATGAGCCTGCCGGTGCAGGTGAGGCACAAGGAGAACTGCGACAGTTGCTCAACCGTATGCTGGTAGAACACCTCAACCTGCTGCAAACCGAGGCGATTGAGGCCTCCAAGGCCGATCCGTCTGCCTTGCAGCGCTATCGGGAACTTCAAACCCGGAAACTGGAACTTGAAACCCTGCTGTCTCGGGCCAGTACGGCTCCCGCGGGCAGCGCTCAAATTTGAAATTACAAAATTTCACGGTATAATCCAAAGTTGCTCTGGCAAGAGCGACAGCATCACCTCCGGGCCCAGCCAACCGATGACACAGCTCACGACCGGCGACCTCCACCGCAAGGACTGCACCCCAAATGTTCGCCCCTCCATCTTGCCTGGTATTACCTGGCCCAGTGTCATTCCGTTGATTGGATCCGCATCCGCGCGTTTCATCATTTTCTCGCTCCCTGTTCGCTTTGTTTGTCTTTGAAGTCTTGAGGTTTAATAAATGCCCGCTCAAAAGTCCAAGAAGTCCGTCCAGCCTGCTGCCAAGCCGGTTTCAAGGCCAGCCTCAAAGTCGGTATCCAAAACGGCCTTGAAGCCGGTGCCCAAAACAGCTGCAATGCCGGTAAAGCAGGTAGCCCATCCCAAAGCAGTCGCCAAAACGCCTGCCCAGAAAGTCAAAACAGTGCCCGCTTCCAAGACACACGCCTCCACAGAAAAAGCAACGACCGGCAAGACTGCCGCCGAGTTGAAAAAGGCACAAGCTGCCAGTGAAGCTTCCGAGCCATTGGCCAAGAAAAAACCGGGTCGCCCGCCAAAGGCCACTTCTGCAGAGTCAGAGGAACCGCCCAAGACGGGGGCCAAACGCGGGCGCAAGCCCAAGAATGCTGGCGGTGAAGACAAGGGCAGCGACGATGCCGATATGTCTGACATTGAGGCCGATCTGGCGGGTGAGCCGGTGATAGTGCCAGGCGAGAAGGTCAAACCCCTTCGCATGAAGATCAGCAAGGCCAAAGAGCGTGCCTTGATGAAGGAATTTGGCCTGGACGACACCGTGTTGTCCGAAGAAGACATGGCCAAGCGCCGGCAGCGCCTCAAGGCGCTGATCAAACTGGGCAAAACCCGTGGCTACCTGACCCATGGCGAAATTTCCGATCACCTGCCTGACAAGCTGATTGACGCGGAAACCATGGAAGCCGTGATCAACACCCTTAACGACCTGGGTGTTGCTGTGTACGAGCAGACGCCTGACGCCGAGACCCTGATTCTCACCAACAGTTCACCAGCAGGTGCTACCGAAGAAGAAGCCGAGGAAGCGGCTGAAGCAGCGCTCTCCACGGTTGACAGCGAGTTTGGCCGCACCACCGATCCGGTGCGCATGTACATGCGCGAAATGGGCACAGTAGAGTTGCTGACCCGTGAAGGCGAAATTGAAATCGCCAAGCGCATCGAAGGCGGCCTGATGGCGATGATGGAGGCCATATCAGCGTCGCCCGCCACCATTGCCGAAATTCTGCGCCTGGGTGAAGACATTCGCGAAGGCAAGGTCGTCATCACCACCATCGTGGACGGGTTCTCCAACCCGAACGAGGCCGATGACTATGTGGCCGAGGAAGATTTTGATGAGTTCGATGCTGAAGACGACGACGACGGCAAGGGCGGATCCAAAGCGCTGACCAAAAAGCTTGAAGAGCTGAAGAAGGAAGCCTTGAGCCGCTTCGACAAATTGCGTGAACTGTTCGAAAAAGTACACAAAATTTATGACAAGGAAGGCTACGGCACACCGCATTACATCGCCGCGCAAAAGGCCCTGTCTGAAGAGCTGATGTCCATTCGCTTCACCGCGAAAGCCATCGAGAAACTGTGCGATATGGTTCGCGCGCAGGTAGACGATATCCGTAAGAAAGAGCGTGAGCTGCGCCGCATCATTGTTGACAAGTGCGGCTACCCTCAAGAACACTTTATTGCTGACTTCAGCGGGCGCGACAAAAACGGCAACAAGGTTCCGAGCCAGTTGCTCAACCTGAAGTGGATTGAGAAGCAGACAGCTGCCGGCAAGCCCTGGAGCGCCATCATGGGCCGCAATATTCCGCCGGTGCAAGACCTTCAGCAAAAGCTGACTGACCTGCAATCGCGCGTGGTGGTGCCGCTTGATCAGTTGAAAGACATCAACAAGCGCATGAACGAAGGTGAGTTTTCGTCACGCGCTGCCAAAAAAGAAATGATCGAGGCGAATTTGCGCCTGGTGATCTCGATTGCCAAAAAATACACCAACCGCGGCCTGCAGTTTCTGGACCTGATTCAGGAGGGCAACATTGGCTTGATGAAAGCTGTGGACAAGTTCGAATACCGTCGCGGCTACAAGTTTTCGACCTACGCCACCTGGTGGATTCGCCAGGCCATTACCCGCAGCATTGCGGACCAGGCCCGCACCATTCGAATCCCGGTGCACATGATCGAAACCATCAACAAGATGAACCGCATCAGCCGTCAGCACCTGCAGGAATTTGGCTTTGAGCCCGACGCAAGCGTGCTGGCCGAGCGCATGGAGATCCCGGAAGACAAGATCCGCAAGATCATGAAGATCGCCAAAGAGCCGATTTCGATGGAAACACCAATTGGTGACGACGATGACTCCCACCTGGGCGACTTCATCGAAGACAGCGCCAACACCGCACCGATGGAAGCCGCGATGCAAGCGGGCCTGCGCGATGTGGTTAAAGACATTCTGGACAGCCTCACGCCGCGCGAGGCCAAGGTGTTGCGCATGCGCTTTGGTATCGAGATGACATCGGACCACACGTTGGAAGAAGTCGGCAAGCAGTTTGACGTGACGCGTGAACGCATTCGTCAGATAGAGGCCAAGGCCCTGCGCAAACTCAAGCACCCCAGCCGCTCGGACAAGCTTCGCAGCTTCACCGATACGTTGTAATCAAAAAGGGGCTGATCAAGCCCCTTTTTTTATAGATCGGCCTGGCGTGTTTCAGGGAAATCCTCATCTATCGGGGGCCGTGATCGCGCGCCTGGCGCCCCTCTCGCAGGCACAGGTGGCACTGGCATGGCAGACCCAGGCCTTGACGCTACCGGCTTGCGCTGCGAGGCATCGCCATCGCGGGGCCTGCTTCGGCGATCAAGCACATCAACCGGGGCAGCTGAGCGCATCGTTGTGGCGGCGATCCACGCGGCCGGCTTGGGCATGGTCAGGTAGGGGCAGTTTGCTTCAGAGACCAGTTCCCACCCGATGCCCATGAGCCAATCCATGGCGCGTGGGTCCAGGCGGGAGACCTCCGCGCGCAGGTGGCGCTGAAAGGCCAGCGCGTATTTCAACAGTTGCTCGTCCCAATGCACCACAAGCAGCCGCACATAGATGCGGGAATCGGCGTTGTTACCCCGCAGTGACAGCGCTTGACACTCGATCCAGTTGGACGGTATGCCATAGGCGCGGCACATGTCGTGCAGCGCCACCCTTATGATTTCACGCCGGGTGAGATCACTGGAATTTGCACCAGGGATCTTGGAGTCCAGCGCGGCACCAAACTGTGATGACACGGGCGCAAACCCCGACGACGGTGGAGCCGCTTTGGGGCTTGCAAACAGACGACTGAGAATTCCCATAATCCTGCTCCGGGGCGGTAATACGAATGTGTTGCGAGATTTTAGTGCCGTGTTACAGCACCATGGCGCGCGGCTGGCCTCAGTCACCGTAAAAATTCGGCTGTTTGCCGACCTACCAGGCAACTCCCTCGCAGCTTCAACGGGCTGATATTGCTACAGTTTTTATAGCGATGTTTGCCCATTCTCACTGGGGGTTAGGTACTTTTTATGCAAAAATACTTCTGAATGAACACTTTACACCCCACACCCGGCAAAGAAGACATTGCGTTGCTTGAACCCTTTGAGCGCCTGGACATGACCCGAATCGTTGTCGTTGCTTCAGAAGCGCACGCCAACCAGGCCTTTGAAGCCCTTGCAACCGCCGAGGTTCTGGGGTTTGACACTGAATCGAAACCCACCTTTGCCAAAGACGAAGTCTCCGCCGGGCCGCACATTGTGCAGTTCAGCACCCTGCATCAGGCCTTCGTGATCCAGTTGCATGACTCGCAGTGCCGCAGCCGTGTCGCCGATTTTCTGGCCAGGCATGCAGGCGCCAAGGTCGGTTTTGGGCTGGGGGACGACATTCGGCGAATCACGGCGCGACTTGGCGTTGAGGCGAGAAATGTGGTGGACCTCAACGACGTTTTCAGGCGCGACGGCTATCGAAAAGACATGGGTGTGAAAGCCGCAGTAGCGCTACTTTTTAACAAACGCTTTCTCAAATCCAAGAAAGCCGCAACCTCCAACTGGGCGAACCTGCAACTGACTGAAAGCCAGATCACCTATGCAGCCAATGACGCCTATGCAGCCATTCGCGTGTATGAGGCCATGAATTCCGGGCGACGCACTTAACGCTGAAGAACAAACTTCCGGGTTTGCGCAGCGCGACAACGACACGCGAAGGGTCCGCTGCGCTCTCTATTTTTCTGCGGCCGCTTTGAGGTTGATCAGCCCGGTCTCAAAATCTGCGCCAATCATTTTGTCCATGTTGAAGAAGATTCCCATGAGTTTGGAAATGAATGGGGCCGGGCCGTACATGACCCAACTGACCTGCGTGTCGGTGCCCAGCGGGTTGAGAGTGAATTCAGCGGTGTTGTGCCCCTCAAATGGCTTGATGAAGTCCAACTTGATTTGCACTTTTGTGGAAGGTGGTGCACTGAGTATTTCCATGCGCCCGGCACCTGCCTTGCCACTGCCTTCCCAGGCGTACACGGCTCCTTCTCCATTCGCCGTGCCGCTGAACGAGCGCTTCATGGTGGGATCAATTTTTTCCCAGGGTGACCACTCTGACCACCTGTGAAAGTCAGAGATCAGCGCAAAGATCCGGTCCGGTGGTGCCTTGATGTTTATTTGGCGCTCAACACGGAAGTTGTCAGAACGGGTTGCGGCAAAGGCCAACAGCGCCAGAACCGCAATGGCGATGATGATGGTAA
Organism: Rhodoferax sp.; assembly: GCA_031430225.1. Classification (GTDB taxonomy): domain Bacteria; phylum Pseudomonadota; class Gammaproteobacteria; order Burkholderiales; family Burkholderiaceae_C; genus JANYCG01. The sequence goes on from JANPAZ010000044.1 coordinate 19,563, forward strand.
TGGTTTTCATGGCGTAGCCCCTTCAGAGCAAGGAATTTCACGACTATTGCCGGCCATTTTGGCAGACGATTCGTGGTAATTGTGCGCCGAAAAATGGCCAAAGTAGCAAGACTCTTCACGACATACGGTCGCAGAACTCAGCCGAACGCAGGCTGATCCCCCAACTTGCTAAGCCCCTCTTTCCGGGGTTGATGCGCGAACGAAGCAGTCCGGCTGGCATGCCGTTCTGTACTAATAATTTAGAAAATAGTTAATGATAACGATTCGCATTACCGTATACTGCCTATGTATCTCATGCCGTTAGCTTCCGCTTTCGTTCCACCAAACTAGCCAGCAAAACCGCGCCGCCCTTTGGCGCTTGGTTGTCGCAAGCCACTGTTTTTGACTATTTACAGGCTGCTTAACCATGTCCCCTTATCGCGATTTAAAGAAAAACGTGGCCTTGGCCCTCGTATCCACTTCATACTTAGCTCCTAAACCTATAGCAACCTCACCCATAGCAACGTCGCCCATGCTGCCATTGGGGGCCATGCTGTTGGCAGGCTCGATGACCGCCATGGCACAGCAAGCGCCTGCGGACTCCACCAAAACCCTGGCACCCGTCGTCGTGAAGGAAAAGGCCGAAGCGGCCACCGGCAAAGACACGGTGCGGGCCACCACCACCACCATCGGCAAGGGCAAACAGGAACTGCGCGATATTCCCCAGTCCATCACGGTGGTTACAGAGAAGTTGATCGACGACCGCAACCTGGACAACCTCAAGGATGTTCTGAAAAATACGGCCGGCGTGACATTTCAGGCGGCAGAAGGTGGCGAGGAAGACATTCGCCTGCGCGGTTTCTCGCTGGCCACCACAGGAGACATCTTCATAGACGGGATGCGCGACCCCGCCTTTTATGACCGCGACACCTTCAATAACGACCGCATTGAGCTGCTGCGCGGCTCGGCTTCCATGCTGTTTGGCCGCGGCTCCACCGGCGGCGCGGTCAACCAGGTCAACGAAAAACCCCGACTGATTGACGAACACGAAGTCAGCATCACATTGGGCCACTACAACTACAAACGCGTCACCGGCGACTTCAACATCCAGACAGGCGAAAGCGCCGCGCTGCGTATCAACGCCATGGTCACCCAGGCCGACAACAACGGTGCGGGCTCCAGCCTAGACAAAAAAGGTATCGCCGCGGCCTATCGCTTTGGCATAGGCGAGAGAGACGAGTTCTCAGCCAGCCTGTATTCCTTGGACAACAAAAACGGCATCAATTACGGCTTGCCGTGGATTCGCCCAACCGCGACGGCAACCGTGCCTGGGTCCGCCGTGGCGGACAACCGCTTGATCCCAGACCTGAACCCCAGCACCTACTACGGGCTGAACAGTGACCGCAACGATGGCACAGCCAATTGGGTGGCCTTGCAGCATATCCACCGTTTCAGCTCCGACAGCGAGTTGCAAACCCAGCTGCGCCAAGGCCGCTTCACTCGCGACCAGCACGCCAGTGCCATCCGCTTTGCCGGTCAGGCGGCAACCGCAGCCGCACCGCTGACCAATCCGGCTGCCGTATCCATGGCCAATCTCAACGCCAACACGGTCATCAACCGTGGTAATAACCTGAAAATCCAGGACGTGGACACCACCCATCTGCAGAGTGACTTCAACACGAAGTTCCAAGCGCTGGGGTTGAAGCACGAACTCATCGCTGGTATGGACTTTGCCGCGGAGAAAAAACTGGTCTATGCAGAGCGCAGCCCGGTCCAGGGCGGAGTCACTGTGGTCAAGCCTCAGGCAACGATCGGCGACCCCAACTCGATCAGCGTCAACGAAGACAGCCGCGTGCTGCGCCCTGGCAACGCCTACCAGGCCGTTGGTTACGGCGTGTATGCGCAGGACATGATGCAAGTGGCAAAGGACTGGAAGCTGGTCCTGGGCCTGCGCTATGACAACATGCGCGGCAGTTACAGCACCTACGCCATCCCAGCGGCTGCAGCGGGGCCCGTGACGACCACGTCATACAACCAGGATATTTCGGCGCTTAGCAAGCGCCTTGGCGTTTTGTACCAGCCCAACGGACTGCAGTCGTACCACTTCAGCTACGGCTCTTCGTTCAACACCTCAGGCGATGCCTATTCGTACAACGCACAGAGTGCCAACACGCCGCCCGAAAGCAGCGCAAACTTTGAGCTGGGGGCAAAAATTGATAGCGCCGACAAGCAGTTCACCACGCGCTACGCCATCTTCCACTCGGTTAAATCCAACGAGCGCAACACTGACCCAGACACCGCCGCCACACAACTCCTGTTGTCGGGCAAGCGCCATTCTTCCGGTTTTGAGTTTGACATCACCGGCAAACTCACCAAAGACTGGGAAATCTACGGCTCTTACATGTGGATGCCTGACGCCGCCGTTGACATTGCCGCGTCCACAGCAGGTGTGGGTAACCGGGCTGGTGACCGCCCTGGTCTGACACCGGTGCACAGCGGCACGGTGTGGAGCACTTACCAGCTGACGCCCAAATTCCGCTTTGGCGGTGGTATCAACTTCCGCAGCGTTCAATCACCACAGAACCAGCTTTTTGAAGCGCCCGCCTACTCTACGGTCGACCTGATGGCCGAGTACAAGTTCGATGACCGTTGGAGCGTCAAAGCCAATCTGACCAATGTGGGTGATGTGTATTACGCGGCCGATCTGTACCAGGGGCATTACGTCCCAGGCACTGGACGCAACTTTCAAATCAACCTGACGACCAAGTTCTGAGTTTTATCTTCCTCGACCCAATCAACATGCTATTGACGATCCCTAATGTACTTTCGGCCGAAGACCTGCGACGCGCACACGCCTTGATCACCAAAGCGCCCTGGGAGAATGGGCGCGACACTGCCGGAAGCCAGGCGGCACAGGTCAAAAACAACCAGCAATTGCCACACGATTGCGGGGCCGCCCAAGAGATTCGGGCAATGGTCTTGCGGGGGCTTGACAGCAGCCCGACCTTTTTTTCAGCGGCGCTGCCCAAGCGGGTCTTTACGCCCCGAATCAATCGTTACGGCGGCGACAGCAACTTCTATGGCAAACACATTGATGGTGCAATGCGCTTTGCACCCGACACCGGATTGCGGGTGCGTACCGACGTGTCGTGCACCGTGTTTTTGTCAAACCCCGAAACCTACGACGGAGGGGAACTCAGTATCTGCGACACGTATGGCGACCAGTCCATCAAGCTGCCTGCCGGACACATGGTCATTTACCCAGGTACCAGCTTGCACCAAGTTAAGCCGGTGACGCGTGGTGATCGAGTCGCCTGCTTTTTCTGGATTGAAAGCATGGTGCGCAGCGACGAGCAGCGCCGCTTGCTGTACGACCTGGACATGAACCTGCTGGCTCTGCGCCAGACGCACGGCGAAACCGCAGAGACCACCGCACTCACGGGCACCTACCACAACCTTCTTCGAATGTGGGCTGATACGTGAACAACGCACCGTTGGTGCGAACTCTCTCGCCAGGGGCAGTCAATTTTTCGGCCCCAAAATTTACCGCCACGAGAGCTCATACATTTTCAAACCATTAAATATTTTTTGCAAATAGGAATGATTCGCATTTATAATAATTACCGTTTCCTCTCAACCAGTCAAGCGTTTTTGCCATGCTCATCTATGTTTATCGCCCGACCGCTGACCGTCATCCCTGCTGAAAGTCTGACATGCAAATCCTCTCAATCCTTAGTGGCAGTTTGGCTCTGGTTCTGGGCTCGGCCTGGTTGATTTTCCGCAAGTAGCCTGCGGCAAGCAAAACACGATCGGGGCCTGACCCTCAATACCGCATTCACAGCTTCAATTGACCTCGATATCCTGACAATGCCTGCATCTGTTGCTGCCCCACCTACGCCAAATCTTCTCGGCGCTTTCTCGCCTATTTTCAAAGGCATGAGCCGCAACGCGATCATCGTTACCGGCGTGGTGATGTTTCACGTGTTTGCGTTGTGGGCGCTTCAAAGCGGTTTGCTGCGCCGTGCGGTGGAAATCATCGTCCCGGTTGAAATGTTCAGCGAATTAATCGAGCCCCCCGTACACAAAGTGGTGCCACCGCCCCCCACACCCCCTGTTCCAGTGAAGCAAACTGTGATGAAGACCAGGGTGGCCGCCTTGCCACCACCACGTCAACCCATTGCGTTGGCCATTGCCAATTCCGACCCGACACCGTCCCCTAACGCACCCACAGAAGTGACCACACCGCAGCCGCCGACACCACCTATTGCAGTACCGGTGGCCGTGGCGCAGGCAGCACCCCCTGCCCCGCCCGCCGCGCCCAAAGTGGAATTGCCCTCAAGCGATGCCGACAACCTGCAAAACCCCAGACCGGTCTACCCCGGTATCAGCAAGCGCCTGGGCGAGCAGGGGCAGGTGATTCACAGCGTACTGATCGGTACTGACGGCAACCCTGTCAGCGCAAAGCTGGTGAAGTCCAGTGGTTTTGACCGCTTGGACCAGGCCGCTTACAAGGCTGTGATGAGCTGGCGCTACATCCCCGGCAAACGCAACGGCGTGCCAACCCCCATGTCTTACAACGCCCCCATCAACTGGGTGCTTGAATAATTTTTCAATCTGCAATCATCTTCTGGAGTTAGAAATGGAATCGCAATTCGCAACGCAATTTGGTGTGGCCAACGTCTGGACCCAGGGTGACACGGTCACCAGGGGTGTCGCCATCCTGCTGCTGGCCATGTCGCTGGCGTCGTGGATGGTCATCATCATCAAGGCGCTGGACATCATCAAATACAAAAAACTCGCCAGAGGTGCTGCCGACTTCTGGCACAGCGAAGACTTCGTCACGGGTCTGAACAAGCTGGGTACCGATGCCACCAACCCGTTTTGCCAGCTGGCGCTGGAAGGCCGCGAAGCCACGGCCCACCACCGCAACAACAAGGCGCACCTGCATGACAGCCTGGACGTGAGCGACTGGGTCACGCGCTGCCTTCGCAACACCATGGACGAGTTCACAGCACGCTTGCAGTCGGGTCTGGCCGTCCTTGCATCGGTAGGCTCCACCGCGCCATTTGTGGGTCTGTTTGGTACGGTATGGGGCATTTACCATGCACTGCTGAGTATTGGCGTGTCGGGCCAATCCACCATCGACAAGGTAGCCGGCCCCATTGGCGAAGCGCTCATCATGACGGCCCTGGGCCTGGCCGTGGCCATACCCGCCGTTCTGGGCTACAACGCCCTGGTACGAGGCAACAAATCCATTTTGATGAAGCTCAACAGCTTCGCCCATGACTTGCACGCCTTCTTCGTGACCGGTGCCCGTGTGGCCACTGGCAGCGCAGCCAACGTCGTGCCCATGAAGCGCGGGAGCTGAATATGGCCTTCGGCACACAAGATGAAACCGATGAAGTGATGAACGAGATCAACATGACGCCCCTGGTGGACGTGATGCTGGTGTTGTTGATCATCTTCATCATCACCATTCCCGTGATGAAGCACTCGGTGAATGTGGACCTGCCCCGCGCCACCAACCAGGCGCAGAGTGTCAAGCCCGAGACCATCCGCCTCAGCGTGGATGCCAAGGGGGCTTACTACTGGAACGAGTCAAAGGTGGAAGACACCGCCCTGCCCGCTCTGCTGGCCGCCGAGGCCGCCCGGAACCCGCAACCCGACCTGCATATTCGCGGTGACAAGGAAGTGCGTTACGAGCGCGTGGCCCAGGCCATGGCCTTCGCACAGCAGGCAGGCGTAAAAAAGATCGGGTTCATTACCGAACCCAAGTCGTGAACCACTATTTCAGGAGGTTTTGATGAAGGCAGCAAACGTACGCCCGCCGTGCGACCACCCGACCGCAGCGTTCGCCGCAGCCCAACATCCCGTCTATCAAAAGCCTGAATCCGTCCAAAGTACCGATCTGCTCAAAGGGCAAAAATCAGTCTGTATTGAACACAATGGATCTGTCTACCGCCTTCAAACCACCAAAATGGGCAAGTTAATACTGACCAAATAGCGCTACAAGCCAATCGCCGCAATGCCGGCTCGCGCGATCTGGGCGTCTTCGGTCGACTTCACGCCGCTCACGCCCACGGCTCCCAGGCACTGGCCGTCTTTCATGATAGCCACCCCGCCTTCCAGCAATCCCTGCATCTGCGGCGCACTCAGGAAAGACACCCGCCCGCCGTTGATCATGTCCTCGTACACCTTGCTGTCGCGCCGCCCCATGGCCGCCGTATTGGCCTTGGCGGGCGCAATGTAAGACGAAATTGCCGCTGCGCCGTCCAGGCGCTGGAGCGACAACAGGTGACCGCCATCGTCAACAATGGCGATGGTGACCGCCCAGTTATTCCGCAAAGCCTCGGCCTCGGCCGCTGCGGCAATGGCCTTGACATCGGAAAATTCGAGGGTGGATTTGGTTTTCATGACAATGGGCCTTCAGATTAAACAAGTATTCGAGCATACCTCTTGAAACCTCCTAGAATCCGCTCCATCTACCCACCGTGTATGTAAGGTAGCCATTGAAGGAGTAATGACCATATGACAGACAACGTTCAAACCATTGACCAAGGTACGGGCTTTGGCTACGGCACATCCGTAGATCAACGCAACAAGGTACTGCGCAACACCTATTGGCTGCTGGCCCTGAGCCTGGTGCCTACCGTGCTGGGTGCCTGGCTGGGTGTGGCAACCGGCATCACCAAATCGCTGGGCGGTGGCCTGGGCCTGGTCGTGTTTCTGGGCGGCGCCTTTGGCTTCATGTACGCCATTGAGAAAACCAAAAATTCAGCGGCTGGCGTTCCCGTACTGCTGGGCTTTACCTTTTTCATGGGCCTGATGCTTTCGCGCATGATTTCCATGGTGCTGGGCTTCAAAAACGGGCCGGACCTGATCATGACGGCCTTTGGCGGCACGGCGGGCGTGTTTTTCGTGATGGCCAGTTTGTCCAGCGTCATCAAACGCAGCCTGGAAGGCATGGGCAAGTGGCTGTTTGTGGGTGCCCTGGCCATCATGGTGGGCGGCATCATCAACGTGTTTGTGGGCTCTACCGCAGGCATGATGGCGATCTCGGTCGCAGCCATCGGTGTTTTCAGCGCCTACATGCTGTACGACCTGAAGCGCATCGTGGACGGCGGCGAAACCAACTACATCAGCGCTACGCTGGCCTTGTACCTGGACATCATGAACGTGTTCCAGAGCTTGCTGGCTTTGCTGGGCATTGCGGGTGGCGAGCGCGACTGAGGACTGAGCACCTGTCGAAAATTTAGCTGTTCAAGGCGTCATTGCACGACGTTAAAGCAGATAAGAGGAGGCCTTCATGGGCCTTCTTTTTTGCCTGAACACAAGCGACCTCACTTAAAACAGCGCACAATTTGCCGATAAATCCCCATGCCCCCGCTGCACGCCATGACCACCCAACCCCAACTGCGACTAGTTGCCTCACGCCTTCTGCTTGTGGTGCCGATGCTGCTGGCCGGTTGCGACATTCCCGGCCTGGGGCCAGACCCACGTATTGCCCAGCGAGAGGCCGATGGAAAGGCGATTGGCAGCGCATGCCGCCATGCCTTGCGTGGCATTGAAGACTGCTACACGCTGAATGAAAAAGCCTCCAAAACTGCTGTGTTTGCCGGCTGGAAGGAAATGGACCAGTACATGCGCGAAAACAAGCTTGAGGGCCAACGCTCAGCCGCTGTCAAGGTCGAGCCGGTAGAAGAGATCATTGACGAGAAGAAACCCCAAGCGGGCAAATCCGACAAGGCCTCCGCGGCCAAGCCGAAAGCGGCTGCTCCAGGCGTCACTGCGAAAGCGCCCGCCAAAGACGCCGCGAACTAAAATCTTGCACTGACACCGGCATTGCCCCGCGCCTCTGGCGAGGGCTGAGAGTCAACCCTCGCGGTCAAACACTGCAATGCTTTCCACATGGGCTGTATGGGGGAACATGTTGACCACCCCGGCGCTTGAGCAGCGGTAGCCCGCCTGTTGCACCAAAACGCCGGCATCCCGCGCCAGAGTGGCCGGGTTGCAACTGACGTAGACAATGCGCTTGGGGCCCTGCCAGCCGGCAGCGCCAGGCGTCGGCGCCTGGCTATCAGGGTTGATGACTTGATGATGCAGATCGGCTAGCGCCTGAACCAGCGCAAAAGCGCCCTCACGCGGCGGATCTACCAGCCACTTGTCAGCAACGCCATCTTTGACGAGCATGCCAGGGGTCATCTCGAAAAGATTTCTTGCTACAAATTCAGTAGCACATAACGCTTGTTCCATGTGGGCATGCAATCGATTTAGTTCTAAATTCTCGCGAGACCGGGCCACCAGAGACTCAGCGCCTTCTACGCCCAGCACCGCGGCGGCCTGTGTGGCCAGCGGCAGTGTGAAGTTGCCCAGACCGCAAAACCAGTCAATCACCCGCTCGTGCTTTTGCACATCCAGCAAACGCAGGGCGCGCGACACCAGCACACGGTTGATCCACGGGTTGACCTGGGTGAAGTCGGTCGGCTTGAACGGCATGGTGATGCCGAACTCGGGCAGCGCATAGGCCAGTTGCGCACCGCCGACGTCCAGCAATTGCACCGTCTCAGGTCCTTTGGATTGCACCCACCATTGCACGCCAGGGTGCTGGGTGGCGAAATCTCGCAGGCGGGTTTTGTCGCCCTCGCTCAAGGGTTCCAGGTGGCGCAGCACCAGGGCGGTTACGTCGTCGCCACAGGCCAGTTCGATCTGGGGAAGCGTCTCGATCGCATCCATGGATGTGATGAGCGCGCGCAGCGGCATGAGCAAAGCATCGACGTGCGAGGGGAGTACGTGGCACTCCTTCATGTCGGCCACGTAGCGGCTCTTGCGCTCGTGGAACCCGATGAGCACCGTGCCCTTTTTATGAACATGGCGCACCGACAGGCGTGCCCGGTAGCGGTAGCCCCAGGCCGGTCCTTCGATGGGACGCAGGATGTTGTCAGCCTTGACCTTGCCCAAGTGCCACAGGTTGTCTTCAAGTACACGCTGCTTGACGGCCACCTGGGCACCCACGTGCAGATGCTGCATCTTGCAACCGCCACAGGCACCGGCATGCAGGCCAAAGTGCGGACAACCGGGTTTGACGCGCTGAGACGACTCGCGGTGAATCTGCGTGACCGTGCCCTTCTCAAAGCTGTTCTTCTTGCGGTGCACGTTGGCGCTGACCACTTCAAAGGGCAAAGCCCCTTCAATGAATACCACTTTGCCATCGGCCTTGTGGGCAATACCCTGGGCTTCAATGTCGAGCGATTCGATGGTGAACCGCTCAGGGGGCGGATAGACGATGCCCGCGGGCGTCGATATTTGAATTTCCTCAGTCATGCCCTGATTGTCTCAGGTGCGCAGGTCATCACCCTGACGTAAAGGCCGGCGCTCTATAGCAAGGCATCGTACGAAATGCCGCGCCGCGCCAGGTACCGCTTGAGCTTGGCCAACGCCTCATTCTGGATCTGGCGCACGCGCTCGCGCGTCAACCCCAGGCGCGAACTCAGGGTGTCCAGGGTTTCGGCCTCATGGTCGTGCAAACCAAACCGCCCTTCCAGCACTTCTTGTTCCCGGGTTGAGAGCGTTGCCATCCAGTTGTCGAGCAAGCGCTCAACCTCATGCCGTTGGGTCACGTCAGTCGGGGTCGTCGTCGAATCATCAGCCAGCGTATCGCCCAGCGTCTGGTCGTCATTGCCAGCCTCCAGCCCGGCGTCGAGTGACCTGGGCGTTTCCGCCATGGCGATCAAATCTGCAACGCTTACTGCGTCGCGCCCCAATAGCGCCGCGATGTCTTCTACGCGCACTCCTTCTTGTCGGCGCGTTGCCATGAAAGCGGCGTCATTTTCCAGAGCACGGCGAGCGCGCAACACCTGCTGCACCTCGCGCACCACGTTGACGGGAAGCCGTACGGCTCGGCCCTGGTACATCAAGGCGCGGTCCACGGCCTGGCGGATCCACCAGGTGGCGTAGGTAGAAAAGCGAAACCCGCGCTCGGGCTCAAATTTTTCGATGGCATGCATGAGGCCCAGGTTGCCTTCCTCGATGAGATCCGGCAACGGCACACCGCGCCCCATGTAACCCTTGGCGATGCTCACGACGAGCCGCAGGTTGTGCTCGATCATGCTCTGGCGCGCCGCGAAATCACCGGCACGAACGCGCATCGCCATGGCTAGCTCTTCGTCTGCCGTGAAAAGCTCTGTGCGTCGCACGCCCCGAAGGTACAGGGTGAGGGAATCACCGGATTCACCAGCAGTCTCTGGTGACAAAGGCTCTTCTATATGAACCGTTTTTGCTATATTTTCAGTAGCAAACTTATCAATCGATACGAGGGCAATAGGCTGATTTTCTTCAGTGAAAGGCAGCTTTCCGACGCTCGGGCTCCGCGCTTGGGGCTGGCGTGATCCGGTGCGGGGCGCCATGGCAGCATCTTCTAGCGGGGCGGCAGATACTTGGCGGGGTCGACCGGCTTGCCCTGACGCCTGACTTCAAAATGCAGCTTGACGCGATCAGAGTCGCTATTACCCATCTCGGCGATCTTCTGACCCTTGCGCACTGACTGGTCTTCCTTGACCAGCAGCGTCTGGTTGTGGGCGTAGGCTGTCAAATAAGTGTTGTTGTGCTTCAAAATGATCAGGTTGCCGTAACCCCGTAGACCCGCACCCACGTAGACAACACGCCCATCGGCTGCAGCCACGACTGTCTCACCGGCAGCCCCGCCAATATCAAGACCCTTATTCTTGACTTCGTCAAAGCCCGCCAGAACCGCGCCGCTGGTGGGCCAGATCCATGAAATTTCTTCCTCGCCGGATGCGACGGCAGCGGCCACTGCCGGTGCGGCTGCAGCGCCCGCCGGCGCCGTTGATGATGCCGCTGTAGGGGCTGGTGCAGAGGCAGCCTTGGCAGCACTGGCCGCCACGACCGGCGGAACGGCTGTGGGCGTAGCGCTGGCAGACGTGACGGGGCGCGTCACCGCGGCGGCAGCAACCAAGGGCACACTGCCTGCGGCCGGTGGTGCAATGCGCAAAACCTGCCCGACCTCAATGAGGTTTGGGTTTTCAATGCCGCTCCAGCGGACAATGTCGCGCCAGTTCTGGCCGGTATCAAGTCCAATGCGGATCAAGGTGTCGCCCGGCTTCACGGTGTAGTAGCCCGGCTTACCCGCATTCTCAATACCCGCAGGTGTCTTGCCCACGGAGGTTGCAGGCTCCACGGCCACAGGGGCGGGTCGGCTGATACCGGTACCCCGGTCTTCCACGGGAGCCTGGTTCACGATCTTGGAGCCGCACCCCACCATCACCAAAGCGGCAGCCAGCGCGGCTAGCCAGCCTATAGGACCCCGACCCCGGGCATTGGAACAACGCATCTGGACTCCCTTCATGCAACACCTGATTTTAAAGGGACAAAGTGCACCGCTTCGAGAATCGTTTGCGTGACCCCCGTGGGAGTTTTGTCGATGACCATCAAGGCCTGCTGGGTACCACCTCCACCACCAGCAATCACCATGGGAGCGACCAAACGGCCGCCAACGGCCAGTTGCTCGATCCAGGCCACTGGCACTGCTTCACCACCTGCTGCCGCAATGATGCCGGCATAGGGCGCCCCTTTGGCGTAACCGACCATGCCATCGCCAAACAGAAGGTGCAGGTTGGCCAGGCGAAGATCACGCAGATTGTCACGCGCTTTGTGATGTAGTCCGCGAAGCCTCTCAATGCTGTAGACCTCGGTAGCGAGCAGGCTCAGCACCGCCGCCTGATACCCGCAGCCCGTGCCAATCTCCAGCACGCGCCCCAGTTTGCCCGTGGCACCGTTGCGCAGCAGTTCAGCCATGCGGGACACGACTCCCGGCTTCGAAATTGTTTGACCCTGCCCAATAGGCAGGCTGGTGTCTTCATAGGCCTGATTAACCAGCGCGCTGTCAACAAAACGGTGGCGTTCGACACGGCCCATTGCCTGCAATACCAGTGGGTCAGCAATACCCCCCTGCCGCAGTTTTTGAACCATGTTCATGCGCACTGCGCTTGAGTCCATGCCATGGCTTTGCGGGGCTTTTCGCTGAGCCACTGCAGAGTCCGCCGCTGCCAACGTCCCCATGGTGCGGCTATGCACCGAAACCTGAGGCGCAAGGCGAGCCGGAAATGACGGCCGCTGCTTCATGCTGCAGGCGTATCGGCTGAGTGAACAAGCCGGGCCGCGGTCTGGGCCCAATAACCCAGGTGGTCATGGTCGGTGAGGTCAACCTTGAGCGGCGTCATTGCAATGTGACCCTGTGCCGTGGCGTGGAAATCAGTGCCTTCAGCGTCGTCCTTGGCGGGGCCTGCGCCACCAATCCAGTACAGGGTTTCACCACGGGGGCTTTGTTGGGTGATCACCGCCTCGGCAGCGTGACGCCGTCCAAGTCGACATACTTTCATGGGCTTGATGTCGGCAAATGGCAGGTTGGGGATGTTGATATTGAGCAACCAGGGGCTTGCTCCCACCAGTTGCAAGCGGGTCATCTGCAAAACCAGCTCGCGCGCCTTACGCGCCGCTGCATCGATATAGCCCCAGCCTTTTTCCGTCTGAGAAAATGCGATCGACGGAATTCCGAACAGGTAGCCTTCCATGGCCGCACCCACTGTGCCCGAGTAAATCGTGTCATCACCCATATTGGCACCGTTGTTAATGCCAGAGACCACCAAATCGGGCCGATAGCCCAGCAGGCCAGTCAACGCAATGTGGACGCAGTCTGCGGGTGTGCCGTTAATGAACCGGAAACCGTTGGCTGCGCGGGTTACGCTCAACGGCGAGTGCAGGGTCAGCGCATTGGACTTGGCACTGTTATTTTGCTCGGGGGCCACCACCTCTACATCGGCGACATCGCGCAGTGCCTCGTACAGTGCCACAATGCCCGGAGCCTGATAGCCATCGTCGTTTGAAACAAGGATTTTCATGATTGGTGAAAGTTGTGATTCATTGTAAGTTGCGACAGTTCACCAGCCCTGCCTTGGTCTCTCGTGGGACATTTTCAATCGCTGTCAGGCCATATCATTCAAACCCACTTTCTGGAGATTTCTAATGTACGCCTGGCTATGCGAAAACCCCGTTGGAGTAGATGCCCTGACATGGAAGGAAATGCCCACACCCCAGCCCCAGGCCGGTGAGGTTCTGATCGAAATCAAGGCCGCCAGCCTGAATTTTCCCGACATCCTGATCGTCCAGAACAAGTACCAGATGAAACCGGCCCTGCCGTTTGTGCCGGGCTCTGAATATGCAGGCGTGGTAATGGCTTTGGGTGCAGGTGTGACCAGTCTCAAGGTCGGACAACATGTGGCCTGCCTGGCAGGTACCGGTGGGTTCGGTACGCACACCATTGCACAAGCAGACCGCTGCATGCCATTGCCTCCTGGCTTCTCGTTTGTGGATGCGGCCGCATTCATCATGATCTACGCGACCTCGCACCATGCGCTGATTGACCGCGGGCAACTCAAGGCAGGTGAAACCGTGCTCGTATTGGGAGCTGCCGGTGGCGTGGGCACATCCGCCATCCAGATTGCCAAGGCGTTGGGCGCCAGGGTCATCGCCGCAGCGTCGACAGATGAGAAGTGCGAGTTATGCAAATCAATCGGTGCTGACGCCACCATCAACTATCAAAAAGAAAACCTGCGCGAGGCCATCAAGGCGCTGACCGACGGAAAAGGCCCGGACATCATCTATGACCCTGTGGGCGGTGACTTTGCCGAGCCAGCTTTTCGCTCTATTGCATGGCGCGGCCGCTATCTGGTGGTGGGGTTTGCCTCGGGGCCCATTCCGGCACTTCCGTTCAACCTTGCACTGCTCAAAGGGGCTTCCATCGTGGGTGTTTTCTGGGGTGATTTCGCCCGGCGCGAACCCAAGGCCAATGCCGGGATGATGGCTGAGCTGGGCCAGTGGTACGGTCAAGGCAAGATCAAGCCTGTGATCGACAGCACCATGCCCATGGCCGACCTTAAAGCCGCTTACGCGCACATGGGATCGCGCGGGGTCAAGGGCAAGCTGGTGATGGTGAACTGAACCCGATCCCGTCCAGAGCCGCTTCAAGTCAGGGCAGAAGCGTCAATGGCATGGGGTGCGTTTCAAGAGACGCTGGCTGAGTGTTGAGGTCAGCGGGCTGTGTCGCCAGCGGTGCTGACTCAGTGGATTGAAACGGATTGTCTTGCGTCTCTACCGTGTGCGCCCAGATCGCCCAAGCCGTATCAGGATCACTCTCAATGACCTCCGGTACCGGGATCGGCTCTTCAACGCCCGGCCCAATTTCCGTCGTGGACCGCTGAATGCCCAGGGCGCGCTTGAAGAAAGTTGGCATGATTCTGCATTCACTCCGTGTTGTTCGTCGGTCAATACGTCAGGAAGGCACTCGTTGGAAATAGCGCCCCCAATCCCACCTAAGTCGCCAATATCGCACAAAGCGCGGCTAAGGGCAAAAAAAGGTTGTCTTGCGTTAAGGGAGTCGAGACGAAAGTGCGCGGTTTTTTGTTGGTAGTTTTCCTCGTATCGTCTTTCCTGATGCTGTCGATTTGATTTGCGGCACGCGGCGACAGGACATCGCCGCGTGGCCCGCTATTTTCTGTCGTGATCCGAGTCACCAGGCAAGGTGCTCTAAGCTCTGTCGCTCACCCGATTCCAGGCGTCGCGGGTAGCGTTCTTCGCGCTACTCCAGTCGAGGTTGGACTTACCGCGCGAGTTGCTCCAGTCGCGAGACAGATCAGACTCGACATCGTCGAAACTCATGCCGGGGTACTTGTTGTAAGAGCTAACTCCGTAGCCGTAGGCAGGGCCGTAGTCGTCGAAGCTCTTGCTACCGCTAACGTAGGGGCGACCCGTGTAGTTCTCGAGCCAGTATGCGTTTTCGGCTGTTGGATCAATGGCCTCCGCCACCCCTTTGCCAGCCAGTCCGCCGACGACCGCACCGACTGCAGCACCAATAACGGTGCCAACGGGGCCGATCACGGTACCAGTCGCGGCACCGACTGCGGCACCGGTGCCAACAGCCGCTGCGACACCACCGACTGCGGCACCGATTCCGGTTCCAACGGGATGCGATCCGGGAGCGCCAGTGATCGGGTCGCGATTGGCTTCCCCCTGACGTGTTTCGTTTGCATATAAAGTTTTGTCAGTCATGATGATTTCCTTTTTAAGGTGATAAGGCCCCAGTGCCGCACTACTGGGCGGGCGGGGGCGGGAAGAACACACAAAAAACGATGCGCTGCCAGATCAGCGCCTATCGCAGTTGGTAGATTGCGTGATGGCCAAAATACTGTCTGTGCGACAGCCCACAAAAGCGATTGCGGTACATCTGGGTAGTCGTATCGCGCGTCCCGCTCTGGCCAGTTGAGCAATCGCGAAGACTGACGCACGGCCCACGCCGTATCGCATTCGGAATGCGTGATGCCTTCAACCTCATTGAAATGGGCAATGGCAATGCGAACATATCCTGCTTCCTTGAGGGGCTCCTTGCGCTGAGCTGGAAACGCAAATTTCTCTGCACTGAGACCATCACGGCTTTTCGCCGTTAATTTGGTCATGGGTATGCCCGATGCTGTTCTGCCCCTTTGTTGACGCCGTCCGCTGCGCTCGGCTTGACCGCCGGGATATGAACCTCAGCGAAAGACGATGTATAAAACGACGAGAACCACCGTTGGAACGCCAAGAATCCAGCCCAAAACATACTTGCCCATGGTGATCTCCGATTGTGAATAAGGTGGTTCAAATATAGGCTTGCGAAAGCTTGAACTCAGCAAGACACCGCCGCCAAGCCGTGTAGGAGACGCGCCCAAGTGGTCCGTCTTTAAAATTTGTTGCAGGGACTCTCCACGCAGTCAAGTACTGATGGGCTCGGTATTTTCTTGAAGACGGTATTCGGTAGTGGATCGGGTGAAGCGGCGAGGAACCGAGGAAAAGTCTGCACATTTACAGACGGCCTTGTTGCACTTGTTGTACGGACCCAGATACGAACGGTTCGGCGGGGCTCCATTCACGAAGCGGGCCTAGGCCGATGCATTTCCCTGAAGGGTTTAAGCCCAGCCTAAGGTGCCAGGCATATTGTTGGAAGTGGATGCCGTGCCCCATCGCTTTTTCCTTGAGCGATGGGGCACGGGATTCAACCCAGACTAACCCGCTGGGTTTTTTCGTTTGAGGCGGCGGCCACATTAAGGCCAAGTTGCCTACAGATTACCGGCAAACAACACCATGAAAAAAGCCCACTACCAAATTGATAGCGGGCTTTCCAGTGTTTATATGGGGTGGCTGATGGGGCTCGAACCCACGACAACAGGAATCACAATCCTGGACTCTACCAACTGAGCTACAGCCACCACGATCTTTGCATTATAGCGGGTCAAGCTGGTTCCGGGCGGGCTTGGGCGCGATGATCTGTGTCTTGTAGCG
>JANPAZ010000045.1:0-6241 GCA_031430225.1 Rhodoferax sp.
CAAGCGGGCATCAGCTTCATAGTCTGCCACCACCCAGCTGCGGGTGGGGTGTTGCGCCATGTCTTGCAAAAAGCCGATGATCACCTGGATGGACGCGGAATCGAGCGCGGCGAAGGGTTGGTCCAGGCAAGTGACGGTTGCACCACATGCCAGCATGCCCGCCAAAGCCACTTTGCGGCGGCTGCCGGTGGAGAGCATGAACAGTTTTTTGTCCCGATGCGGCAACAAGCCCAGGGCCTCGGTCAGCTCTTCGTGCAATTCGGCGTTCCATTGCGGGTGGCTGGCCCGAAGTGCAGCCCACACCTGTTGGGGAGTTTCGTCGTTTTGGGTGGGCAACCGCAAATCCAGCCATAACGCATCAAGGTGGGGGGCTTGAAGGGGCACATCAGGCCCGCCCGGCAAATCGCCGCCAAGCCGCCGCAACAAGCTGGTTTTGCCTGAGCCCTCACCGCCCGTAACCGCGATGAGACCAGTGGGCAGAAGGGCTGGAAGTGCAAGCTGTTGACGGGATGTCATGCCACAACGCGCAAGTTGAAAAGCATGAGGCGGTTTGTTTGAGGGTTGCCTTGGACTGGGCGCGCAGGAGAAGACCTGTATTTCATCAATATAATTAAATTACAAATATTACTTATATATAAATACAAAATTGTTAACGTAATAATTGCAGTAAATGCTATTAAAAATAAATTAATTACGCATAATTTTAACTAGTATCTTTTCTAAATATTTATTTAGATGGATACTATTTGTCGTGTCAATTGCACTGCAATACGTCATTGACAGAGAACTCCAGGGCATCATATCCATGCCTGCAGCTGTCAAAACGCACCTTGCCTGAATTTGCAAACACTCGGCAACCCATTCCGATTGACCCGATTCGAATCATCTTTTCGTAACCAATCTTGGCACAGACTTTGCTTCATATCTTGGATACAAGATGGGATGCGCAAAAATGGTGCAAGGCACAGTTTTAGGTCAAAACGACGAGTCACACGCGGTTTCTGCAGGCAAAAATCCGCCTGGCGATGCAGCGCGGGCCTGGATTACACGACCCGACCAGCCCCTCACGACCAGCCGCACGGGCGTGCTGGCTGGCTGGCGTTTTGCCGTCAAAGACAACATTGACGTTGCCAATCTTCCGACCACTGCCGGTTGCCCGGCGTTCAGCTTTACGCCCCCCGCGCATGCTTGCGTTGTACAAAAACTGCTCGATGCGGGCGCTGCTTTGCAGGGCAAAACCAACCTGGACCAGTTTGCCTGCGGCCTCAATGGCACGCGTTCACCCTTCGGTGCCGTACCGAATGCATTCAACCCAGCCTATGTGTCCGGTGGATCAAGCTCGGGCTCGGCCTATGCCGTGGCAACCGGGCAAGTGGAGTTTGCCTTGGGCACCGATACCGCCGGGTCTGGCCGCGTGCCGGCGGGGCTGAACAATATCGTGGGCATCAAGCCCTCCAGGGGATTGATCAGCACCCGCGGGGTGCTCCCTGCGGCTCAAAGCGTTGACTGTGTCTCGATCTTCGCCCGCACGGTGGCAGCTGCCACCCGCGTTTTGCAAGTCGCCATGGGTTACGACCCGCAAGACCCGTTTTCAAGGCACCTCACGCTGGCTACCACCGCCTGGCCAAAACAGTTTCGGTTCGGCATTCCATCAACATTGCTGTTTTTTGGTGATGCCTCTGCCGAGGCGGCCTTTGCCCAGGCCATTCAGCAACTGCGCGATCTGGGGGGTGTACCGGTTGCGGTGGACTATGCGCCGTTGGCGGGTGTCGCTGCCCTGCTGTACGAAAGTGCCTTGGTTGCCGAGCGTTATGCAGCCGTGCGCGAATTCTTCGATGCCCATTCGCACGATGTGATCGAACCGGTGCGCAGCATCTTGGCCGGTGGCCAGCGTTACAGCGCGGCCGATCTCTACGATGCGCAACTCAAGGTTCGGGCTTTTGGGCAGCAGGCTGCCCCGATGTGGGACAGCATTGATGTGCTGGTGGTACCAACCGCCCCAACCCACTACACCATCGCGCACATGCAGGCAGATCCGGTTGCGCTCAACCGCAATTTGGGGGTCTATACCAACTTTGTCAATTTGCTCGACTATGCCGCCATCTCGGTGCCCAGTTCGATTCGGGACGACGGATTGCCGTTTGGCATCACGTTGATTGGGCCCTGCGGCAGCGACTGGCAACTGGCAGACCTGGGGCAGCGGCATCACCACCAAACCGGATTAAAGCAAGGTGCCACATCTGAACCCCTACCGCTACCTGCGCCTGTTTTGGGACTCAGCCGACCGCCATCTGTTGTGGTGGCCGTCGTCGGTGCCCATCTCTCGGGCATGCCACTGAACGGGCAATTGACCGACCGTGGTGCGTTACTTGTGGGCGAGACCCGTACGGCACCCGACTACCGCTTTTACGCACTTCATGGAACGGTGCCACCGAAGCCCGGTTTGGTACGCGTCGAACCCGGTAGTGGCTCAGCCATTTTTGTAGAACTATGGGAGATGCCCGTCGCGAATTACGGCTCGTTCGTCGCACTCATACCCACTCCGCTGGGCATCGGCAGCTTGAAGCTTGCCGACGGGCGCATGGTGCAAGGCTTTTTGTGCGAATCCCAAGCCCTTCACGATGCCACCGACATCTCGCATTTTGGCGGTTGGCGCGCCTATCTTCAATCCATCCCATCCAACCCATCAACCTAAAGGATTCAACATGACAACCCGTCGTACCCTGGTCAAAACCGCCGCAACCCTTGGCGTATTGTCAAGCTTGGGCACTCCATCTGTGCTGCTGGCGCAGGCGGGTGCCAAGATCCGCATTGGCTACTGGCCGATTGCCGCAGGATTGCCGTTTTATGCGGCGGTCGAGCTGGGCTTCTTCAAAGAGGGGGGCCTGAACGTCGAGGTACTGAAGTTCGCGGGTGCGCAGCAAATCATGGAAGGCATGTTGGCAGACCGGTGTGATGGGAGCGCCAACGGCACGGGCTCGGGCAATCTGGCGATCGGTGAAATTGCCGCCCCAGGAACTTTCAAGATTTTTTGTGCCAATCCGAGCAATGTCAAAAACGTGCTGGATGAGGTCATCGTACCGATTGCGAGCACTGCCAAAACCATGGCTGACCTCAAAGGCAAACGTGTCGGCTCGGGGCCAGGGATTCAAAACGTGACATTGGCCAAAACGATACTTGAACGCGGGGGCGCAAGTGGCGCCACCGTGGTCGAACTTCCTATCGGCCAACATGTTGCCGCACTGGCTGCTGGGCAACTTGATGCCTGCTACACCCTGGAGCCGACCGGCACGATCGGTCGTTTGAACGGCACCACCAAAGTGCTAGAAGCGGGTGTTATTTCGCGCTACGTCTTGGGTGATGCCAATGCACCCTGGTTCGGTGGTTCGGCCTCACTCACATCAGCATTTATCAAGAAGAACCCGGAAGAAGCCCGGAAATTCATCGCCGCTTACGGCAAAGGCGTCAACTACGTGCGCACCAAGTCAGCTGAGGCGCGGCAGTACCTGAAGGGCTACACGGCGATTGAAGGTGCGCTCACCAGTGAAGTGCCTTTGGCAGCCTACACGATGTACAACGAATTCACGCCTGCCGACATCGCCCACTTCCAAAAGTTCTTCGACCTGTTCAGTGAAAAGGGAATTTTCACCTCACGCCTGATGGTTGACTCGATGTTGTACAAAGCCTGAATCCGGATGGACAGCGCCAACCCTGCAGCCACTGCTGCACCCCTCGCGGCCCGTAACGCAACACCATGGTCGTTGCGTGAACCATCGGAACCGCCCCGACAAACCTCACGAACCCGCTCGTGGGAAAAAGCCTTGCCGTTCATCGGGCCATTGGTTCTTTTTATTCTGTGGGACTTGTCTGTGCGGCTGGGCCTGATCAAACCGATCTTGCTGCCCCCGCCTGCTGACGCTTTGGCCGCCCTGTTCAACGGCCTCGCAGGTGGGCCTTTGCTCAAAGACTTTTTGGTCACCGTGTGGCGCACCGTTCAGGCCTTCATGATCGCGGCAGCTGTTGGAATGCCTTTGGGTGTTTTGCTGGGCAGCAATGAAAAAGCCTATCGCAGCGTCGAGTTCCTGATTGATTTTTTCCGCTCGACGCCATCCTCTGCCCTGATTCCCTTGTTCCTGATGATTTTTGGCGTGTCAGATGTGAACAAAGTAGCGATCGCCGCGTTTGGTGCGTTCCTGATCGTCATCTTCAACAGCGCCTACGGTGTGATCAATGCCCGCAAACAACGGGTGATGGCTGCGAAGGTCATGGGCGCTTCAAACTGGCAGGTATTCAAGGACGTGCTGATTTGGGAAAGCCTGCAGCCCAGTTTTGTCGGCTTGCGGTCTGCCGTGTCCATGGCGCTGGTCATCGTGATCGTGGCCGAGATGTTTATTGGTGCAGACAGCGGATTGGGTAACCGCATCATCAACTCCCAACAGGTGATGAATGTGAAAGACATGTACGCCTCGATTTTGGCCGCTGGCGCCTTGGGTTATGCATTGAATATCCTGTTTTTGCTGGCCGAGCGCCGTATCGTGCATTGGAGCGGTCGATGACTGAAGTTCTGAACGCGCCTGTTGTGGCCGATGTTCCGGTTCCCGCCTTCAAGCCCGGACCCGCCGGCACGCACATCACCATTCGCGGGCTCACCAAATACTTCGCAGGGTGGCCACTGTATGAAAATTTTGATCTTGACATACCCAAGCACAAGATTGTTTCGGTATTTGGTCCCAATGGTTGCGGAAAAAGCACGCTCATCAACATGATTGCCGGCCTGGTACCGATTGATTCCGGCGAAATATGGTTTGATGGCAAGAGCCTCAAAGACACCAAAATTGGTTACGTCTTTCAAAACTATCGGGAGGCCCTTTTCCCCTGGATGCGCACCATTGACAACATAGCTTACCCACTCAAACTGGCGGGCAAATCCAAAGCCGAAGTGGATCGGCGCATGGCGGAGTTGGTGGCTTCATTTGATGTGAAGTTTGATCTGAACCGTTATCCGTATGAACTCTCGGGCGGGCAACAACAAACCGCTTCCATCATGCGGGCACTGGCCCCGAGCCCGGAGGTGTTATTTTTGGATGAGCCGTTTTCCGCGCTGGATTTCGAGATGACGCTCTTCATCCGGGAAAAGCTGCAGGAGGTATTCATGCAGACCGGCACCACCATGCTTCTGGTGTCGCATGACCTGGAAGAAGCGGTCTATCTCGCTGATGAAGTGTTGCTGCTGAGCAAGCGACCCACCCGGATTGCGGAAATCTTGCGCTATAGCGATGCCCGCCCCCGAACGATTGAAACCCTTTCGACACCCAGTTTTGTCAGCACCAAGAAGTTGAGTCTGGAGATTTTTCAACGGGAGGTGCGCCGATGAACGACAACGATCTGCTCGCCTATATAAAGGCGGGGGCCGCGATACAGGGCGTTCCCCTCACGCACCAGCGGGCTGTGGCCGTTTCGGCCTATTTCAAAGTTGCGCAGGGTATTGCCCGCACGGTTCAATCCGGTGAGCTGCTGCCAGAGGATGAACCGGCCCAGCTTTATTGCCCGGCGCCTTTTCCTTCGGGCCTGAAAAGGGAGCCGCAACCGTGAAGACGCTTGATTTGTTGGGGGCCGTGGCCAAAGGTCAAATCAGCGCCACTGAAGTGTGCGAAGCGTCAATTTCCCGGATCGAGTCGACCGACAGCCAAGTCAACGCCTTTACAGAGCGAATGTGGGAACCGGCTCGCAGACAGGCCAAAGAAATCGATCGGCGGCGGCAAACCGGCGAAACGGTGCCTGCGCTGGCAGGGCTGCCTTTCGCCGTGAAGAACCTCTTCGACATTGAAGGCGTGGTCACGCTGGCTGGCTCCAAAATCAATCGTTCATTGCCCGCAGCCAAAGCCGATGCCGTTCTCGTTCAGCGATTGAAAGCGTCGGGGGCTGTGTTGCTGGGCGCGCTCAACATGGATGAATACGCTTATGGTTTCACCACCGAGAACGCCCATTACGGGCCGACACATAACCCGCACGATCTGACGCGCGTGTCCGGGGGCTCTTCAGGTGGCTCCGGGGCAAGCGTTGCAGCGGAGCAGGTCCCCCTGGCGCTCGGCTCTGACACCAATGGTTCCATCCGGGTTCCAGCTTCGTTATGCGGCGTTTGGGGGCTCAAGCCAACTTTCGGCCGGTTGTCACGGCGGGGCACCTTTCCCTTTGTGCACAGCATTGACCACCTGGGACCGCTGGGCGACTGCGTTGAAGT
>JANPAZ010000046.1:0-6340 GCA_031430225.1 Rhodoferax sp.
GACACCATCAAGGACCGCGAGGGCAAGCGGGAAGTAGATCGGGCGATGAAGTCCCGCAGCCGCTAAGTCAAGTCTCTCAGCGGATGGGTGAGCTTGGCCCAAGGGCTTGCAAAAAAGGATGCCACCATCTCTGGCGTGACATCCTCAATACGTGCCGGATTCCAACGGGGACTGCGGTCTTTGTCCACCGCCAGCGCCCGAATGCCTTCCACCGTCTCACTGGCTGACCCCGGACGCAGCGTAAAACAACGATGCACCAAGTCGCGCTCCATACGCAGGTCGTCGGCCAGTGTCATGGTGCGAGCGCGACGAATTTGCGCCAGCGTGACGTGCAGCATCAGGGGCGATGCTTTGCGTAGCTGTTGAAGTGCCTGCTGTGTGGCTTCGCGGGTCGCGGTATTCGTGTCGGCTTCAAGCGCACTGACAATGTCTGATACCGACTCCAGCGAAAAATAGGCATCAAAATGGCCTGTAGTCCCCGTCAAATATACATAGTTGGCTATTGAATACATAGCGGACCAAGTATCCAGCGCGGATGGATTATTCAGGTTTAACTCGCCCAACGCGGCCCAGGCAGCCTGCAATTGGCTTGCATTCATGCGGATATCCGCCAGGCTAAAACGAATGGCGTCATCCGCACTGATCTGCACGCCGGTCAATGCCAGCCATTCGCCTACATGTCCGGGGCAACGGCTCAGAAAGTATCCGCCCCCTACATCGGGGAACAAGCCGATGTGCGTCTCCGGCATGGCCATCTTGGTGTGCTCAGTGACGATGCGAATTTGTGAGCCTTGGGCCAGGCCCATGCCACCCCCCATGACGATGCCATCCAGAAAGGAAATCGTGGGCTTGGCGTAGGTATGAATCAAGTGATTGAGCGCGTATTCCTCGGTGAAGAAGTCTTCCAGCTCGGGGTTGCCCGATAGCGCTGCCTGATGAAAAAACCGGATGTCACCGCCTGCACAAAAAGAACCAAATGGGCGACTGCCTGAAGGTGAACTTGTGTCCTTGCTCATCCCGCGAAACGCCACGGCCCTGACCTGATCGTGACCCTGCCATTCAAGCAAACTATGCGTGATGGCCCGAATCATCGGCAGTGACAAGGCATTGAGTGCACCCGGCCGGTTCAAAGTTATACAACCAACCTCACCGCAAATTTCAGACACCACGTGATCCGTCGAAGCATCAAGTGCCATGGCTCATTTCCTCTGTCATTGCAATGTGAAACGCGTTGGGTATGCCAAAGCTACCGCCGCTCCTTCCAACCGATCAGCTCGTTGATCGCCAAAGCGCCAATCACCAGCGCCCCACCGGTCAACACGGTAGAGCCGGGTACTTCGTTTGCCCCCACCCAGGCCAGCAGTATGCCAAAAATGACCTCCAGCAAACCCAGTAAGGACAACTCCGGTGCTTTGAGTACTTTGGCGCACAAGACGGCCAGCGCAGACGGAATAGCGAGCTGAAAAACACCCAGCACGGCCAGCAAGCCCAGGTCGTGGGCAGACGCTTTGAAAGGATAGGCCAGCGGTAAAGTCACCAGGCAAGACAACACGGCCCCAATCAGCACGGCGGGCATCAGGTCCACATCGTGCCCCTTGGCATGGGCGTGCTGCGTGACTGTCCAATTGGCAGCACCCGAAATGGGCACGCACAATGCAATCAGAGTGCCCGCCAGACTCACGCCAGCACTGACCTGGCTCCCGAACATGTACACAATGCCGCAGCCCGCTACAACGATGGCGACCCAAGTGCGTGCCGGGATTTGGTGGCCGATGAAAACACGCGCTGCCAACGCCGTCAGCAAGGGAGCCAGCGCCAGAGTGACGAGCACGTTGGCGGTACTGGTCATGGTGAGCGCCAGCATGAAAAAGGTGAACATGCCGCACCAACACACGCCACTGACCCACAGCATGACGCCCCCCGACCGCATTTTGCGGAACACGTCCCTGCCCTGCACTACCGGCAAAATGAGCAGCAGCGCCAGCACGGTGAACAGACTGCGCCAGAACGTCACCTCAAAACTGCGAGCCGCCTCCAAGTGACGCGTGATCACCCCTGCGATGGACCACAACAAGGCCACCAGCACCATCACGAAGACGGCTTGGTTATGACTGAGCTTCAAGGCTAAGTTTCACGGCCTGGGTGGTTGAACGTCGCGAACCGTGGGGGCGGCTGCTTTCAGCGACCAGCGCGCTTGCGCTCGCTCTCGGTCAGGTGACGTTTGCGCAGGCGAATCGACTTGGGTGTGATCTCGACCAGCTCATCGTCCTCAATGAATTCCACACCGTACTCCAACGTGCATTCAATCGGCGGCGTGATCTTGATTGCGTCCTCTTTACCGGACACGCGGAAATTGGTGAGCTGTTTGGTGCGCGTGGCATTCACAACCAGATCGTTGTCACGGCTGTGGATGCCCACAATCATGCCTTCGTACACAGGGTCATTGGCGCGCACAAACATGCGGCCTCGGTCGTCCAGCTTGCCCAGAGCGTAGGTGAAAATTTCACCGGCATCCATAGAAATCAGTACGCCGTTTTTACGGCCACCGATCTCACCTTTGTGCGCCTCATAGCCATCAAAGATGTTGGAGATCAGGCCCGTACCACGGGTCAAATTCAAAAATTCATTGGTAAAACCAATCAGTCCCCGCGCTGGAATACGATATTCAAGGCGCACACGACCGCGGCCGTCCGGCTCCATGTTCACCAGCTCGCCCTTGCGCTCGCCCAAGGCCTGCATCACGCCACCCTGGTGCTGGTCTTCAATGTCAGCCGTCACCATTTCGATAGGCTCATGCTTCTCACCGTCAACTTCTTTGAACACCACACGTGGCTTGCTCACGGCCAGCTCATAGCCTTCACGACGCATGTTTTCCAGCAAGATGGTCAGGTGTAACTCACCACGGCCCATCACTTCAAAAATGCCTTCTTCGTCAGTTTCCTTAACGCGCAAGGCCACGTTGTGTTGGAGCTCTTTTTGCAGGCGGTCCCAGATCTGGCGGCTGGTGACGTACTTGCCTTCGCGACCGGCCAGCGGGCTGGTGTTGACGCAGAAGTTCATAGTCAGCGTGGGCTCATCGACCTTCAACATGGGTAAAGGCATGGGGGTGGTTGGGTCGGTGATGGTGACGCCAATGCCAATGTCTGTCAGGCCGTTGATCAGCACAATTTCGCCGGGGCCAGCGTCGGTGGTTTGCACGCGCTCCAGGCCCTGGAAGGTCAAAACCTGGTTGATGCGGCCCTTGACAGGCTTGCCGTCCGGGCCTTCCATCACCACCACATCCATCATCGGCTTGATCGTGCCCTGGCTGATGCGGCCCACGCCAATGCGGCCCACAAAGGTGGAGAAATCGAGCGCCGATATTTGCAATTGCAAAGGCGCTGCCGGGTCACCCTGCTGGTGCGGCACGTGCTCCAGGATGGTGTTGAACAGGGCCGACATGTCGGGGCCCCACTGCTCACCCTGTTCACCCTCTTCCATGGATGACCAGCCGTTAATGCCCGAGGCGTAAACGACGGGGAAATCCAGTTGCTCGTCGGTGGCTCCGAGTTTGTCAAACAGGTCAAATGCCGCATTCACCACGTAATCAGGGCGAGAACCGGGTTTGTCCACCTTGTTCACGACCAGAATGGGTTTGAGGCCCAGGGCCAGTGCTTTCTTGGTCACGAAACGCGTTTGTGGCATGGGGCCTTCCTGCGCGTCGATCAGCAACACCACACCGTCAACCATGCTCAGGGCGCGCTCGACTTCACCGCCAAAGTCGGCGTGGCCGGGTGTATCAACGATGTTGATGTGCGTGCCTTGCCAGGTTACGGCGCAGTTTTTGGCCAGAATCGTGATGCCACGCTCTTTTTCAATCGCATTGTTGTCCATCACGGTATCGACCACTTTTTCGTGCTCGGCGAAGGTGCCAGACTGGCGCAGCAGCTGGTCAACCATGGTGGTTTTGCCATGGTCGACGTGGGCGATGATGGCGATGTTTCTGATTTGTTTATGGCTCATGGTTCACTTCTTTCTTAAATCTTTACCTGTTGGGCATGAGATTCGGAAATCTCTGCAGGACTCAACAGGCGTCCTGGAATTAACTCACCGGCCTTGACCTGGGCTGTACCCAGCAAGGCCTTTTCTGTTGCAACTGCCGCACCCACAACAGGTCCAAACACTGCAACGGCAGCGGCATCGGGCCAATCGCCCCGGCGCCGCATACCGTTTAAAAACCGCTCCACATCATCGCCCGCCAGCGTGACAACCGTGTGATCCACCAGCAGTGATTCAACCGGCATCACGCACGCGATGCGCTCTTCGTCTGTCATGGCTTCGAGCGCCGCCAGCGTCACACATTGCGACACATCGAAACCACCGGTGCCCACTCGGCGCAATGCGCTCAGATGTGCACCACAACCCAGCGCTTCGCCAATGTCCTCACCCAACGTGCGGATGTAAGTCCCTTTGCTGCATTTCACTATCATATTGATAGCTGGCGCATCAGCTTCCACCTGGGCCAATGTCACTTTTAGCTCGTGAATCGTGACATCGCGGGCTTCCCGCTCAATCTCGATGCCTGCACGCGCATATTCGTATAACGCTTTGCCGTCTTTCTTCAAGGCGCTGTACATGGGCGGCGTCTGACTGATGGGCCCAGTGAATTGACCCAGCACCCCATCTACATCCGCCTGTGTCACATGCACGGGCCGCTCTTCAATCACGTCTCCTTCGGCGTCGCCAGTACTTGTCTTCTGGCCCAGCCGTGCCACCGCTTCGTACCGCTTGTCGGCATCCAGTTGCAATTGACTGAATTTGGTCGCCGCGCCAAAGCACAGCGGCAACACACCTGTGGCGAGCGGGTCCAGCGTGCCGGTATGGCCTGCCTTTTCGGCCCGAAACAACCATTTGACTTTCTGCAACGCGTCATTACTCGACCAGCCCAATGGCTTGTCCAGCAACAGCACCCCATGCACGGGGCGCCTGGCAACCCGTGCACGTGGCGCATTCATTGAATTAGTCGTCCTTTGCCCGAGAGGCAACCGCCTGCGCAATCAAAGCATTCATGTCAGCCGCTCGCTCCGTGGTGCGGTCAAATATGAAGTGAAGCGTTGGCACGGTATGAATGTGCAAACGCTTGAACAAGCCCGAACGTAAAAATCCGGCCGCCTGATTCAACCCTTCTTCACAGGCCTTGGAGTCGCCGACCAGAAGGCTGAAAAATATTTTGGCATGGGCGTAGTCTGGTGTGACTTCGACGGCTTGAATCGTCACCATGCCGACACGCGGGTCTTTCAACTCGCGAGCGATCAACTCCGTCAGGTCGCGCTGGATCTGATCGGCAACCTGAAAGCTGCGGTTGGGTTTGGTGGACTTCTTGGGGCGCATGCAAATCAGCTGCTCAAAGGCAACCACCATCGGCCACCGCGTGGCAAAAATAGCGTTTGCGGGTCATGCGACATGACGACGCGTACTGCGCGACCAGTCACGCGACCGATATTAATGAAGCCTATGAAGCGCGAATCATTGCTGTTGTCACGGCTGTCGCCAAGCACCAGTACATGGCCATCAGGCACCCGAATGGCATCGAAATCACGAAATCGGTTTTGGGCGGCAAGCCTTGCTGTCTCGAACCCTGCCGTGCCCAGCTGTTCATGCCAGATCTCGGTGTCAAGCAGTCCCATTTCAGATGGGATCAAGCGCGAAGATGCCGTCAGGGTGCGGACCACAGTATTCCCGTTAATCGTCAGGGTGTTGTCGTGCATTTCAATGACGTCACCGCCAACCGCGATGACGCGCTTGATCAAGTTCACATCGTCCTTGGGCGAGTCAAACGTGATCACGTCACCCCGGCTGGGCGCGTCCCAGCGAACCAGATGGTGCAACGTAAATGGTAAACGCAGGCTGTAGGCGAGCTTGTTGACGACGACCCTATCGCCCTGCACCAGGGTCGGATTCATTGAAGATGACGGCACGTAATTCCAGTCGGCCACGGCCGACCGGAACACGAACATCAGGCCCAGAAAGAGCAAAAAGCCCTTCTGGTCTCGCCACATGGTTTTCAGGTAATTCATCGAAATTTTCCCGTTACAGCGTACGGGCAATTTCCTTGATTTCGAAGAACTCCAGCACGTCACCCTTCTGGATGTCGTTGTAGTTCTTGATGTTCAAGCCGCAATCGAAGCCTTCGCGCACTTCCTTGGCATCGTCCTTGAAGCGCTTGAGCGAATCGAGTTCTCCGGAGAAGATGACGAGGTTGTCGCGCAACAGGCGCAGCCGCGCTGTACGTCGCACCAGACCCGACGTGACCATACAACCGGCAATCGAACCAATCTTGGACACTTTGAAGATCTCGCGG
>JANPAZ010000047.1:0-8260 GCA_031430225.1 Rhodoferax sp.
TCTTTGCCAAAAGCATCTTTCACGGCGACCTCGACTCTCTCTATGGCTTCGCGAGTGTCCACATCCAGCACAGTGGCTGCAGCAGAATCAACGTTACTGATGGACGACGGAGTTTGGGCAAAGCTGACGGGCAACAGCGCAAGCAAAATCAGGAGGAATGAAACAGCATTTTTCCTACTCATGAACTGAAACTCCTTGACATGAACGATGGCAAAAACTACCCGACCGAACCATGAGCACTTTTTAAAAACAGATAGAAATCAACTGCATGAGACCAAGTATGGCACGCTCATTGGGTAAGATTTCACGGGTGACTTTGCGCAGCTGGGCGCAAATGTAATTTGTAAACTGGCTTTGTCATCCCCTGTGGCAACCACGCGTTAAGGTGAAGCCCGCAAATGCAGGCACCTTCATTCACGCTTCTCTTTCACGCTTTTCGCAAAGACAACGCCATGTTCAAACGCCTATCCATCATCTGGTCTTTGGTCCGGGGCGACGCACGCCAACTCTGGCAAGCCTTGCAACACCCGCTGGCACCGCGTTGGCTCAAATGGGGTACTGCCGGTATCGTGCTTTACCTGGTCTCACCCGTGGATTTGATCCCCGACGTGATACCGGTGCTCGGCCTGATGGACGACATGGTGATTGTGCCGATGGCAATCCGCTGGTTGCTCAAAATGCTGCCTGACAGCATTCGCAACGCCATCTAGGCAGGCAGCTATTTCACGGCGTCCTGCAACCATGCCCGGCATTCGGCAGAGGCCTGCAGTGGCCAATAGACCGTGATGGCTGTCTCGCCGCGCTTGAGGTCCACGCGAATGTGAGGCCAGGCCGGTGGCGCAGCCTCTGGCGATTGCCGGGAAAACGGCCCGAAGACTCGCGCCCACCATCCCGCAGGCTGTTTTTGCACACTGGCCAAAGGCCCCGCAGCCTCGTGCACGGACCTTGCCGCCGTCACTGCATTTGACGGTGCTGAAGAGGTCTCTGCTGACAATGTGGGCTCTGTCGCGTTGACCGTAGCCGTCTCGGGCTCAACCGCCGGTGCCAGACGCGCCGCCAGGTTGTTCGCAAATTCGTCCCACATGCGATCGGCCTTGGTCTTCATCACCGAAAGGCCAAAAGTACCAAGTCGGCCCAACACGTCGACGTGAATTTTCATGCGCAGCTCGGTCTGGCCGTCGTCGCGCTCCGTTAGAAAAATCTCGCTGGACTGCTTGAGCGAACTCGCCACCGAAGCATCTTCACCCGTGCCTTCGGTACGCAGATAGTGCGGCGCACGCTGCTCGACGATGGTGGTCTTGATCTTGAATTTGGCACTGATGAAGGCAATCTTGACGTGGATGACCGACACGTATTCCACATCGCTGATGACTTCAAGGGATTTCATGCCCGGCACGCAGGCTCCCATGACGTTCGGATCCAGCAGCATCTGCCAAACCCGGTCCGCAGGCGCAGCGACGGTCAAGTCTTTTTCAATGTCCATGCATCTTCTCCGAAGCGTTGAGGATGGATTCCACGATCTGTGAGTAGCCCGTGCAGCGGCACAGGTTGCCACTGAGCCCGTGGCGCACCTCGTCTGGCGTTGGCCTCGGGTTATGGGCCAGCATGGCGCAAGCCGTCATCAGCATGCCCGGCGTGCAGTACCCGCATTGCAGACCACCGCACTGCATGAAGCTCTCCTGAAGAGGGTGCAGCTTTTCACCCTGGCACAAGCCCTCCACCGTAGACACGTCCCGGCCATCGACTTGCACCGCCAGCATCAGGCACGACTTGACGACCTCGCCGTCCACCAGCACAGAGCAGGCACCACAGGTACCGGTTTCGCAGCCGCGTTTGGTGCCAGTCAGGTGCAGGTCATCGCGCAAAAAGTCAGACAACATGCGCCGCGCGAGCACTTCAACGGTTTGCACTTCGCCATTGACCTTGATATTCACCACATGTTTGCTCATGTTGCCCCCTCATTGGTTGGCAGACCAAACAGGTCTGCAATCGTGCGCCGGGTCACTACGCGAACCATATCGCGGCGGTAGTCGGCAGAGCCCCGCGAATCCGACAATGGCTCAATGTCAGCAGCCACCATGTTCGCCGCCTCTTGTGCCACGTCAAGGGTGATGGTTTTGCCGGCCAGGAATTCCTCAGCGCGGCGTAAGCGGCGCGAGACAGGCACCGAAGCCCCCACCACCAGCCGCGCCGCCTGGCACTGCACGCCGTTGCGGCGGGCGTGCAGGGACACATTGACCAGCGGCCGATGCTCGGCGGCAGTGCGCAAAAAGCGCACATAACTACCCGAGGCACCGGGCACTGGCACCGGCAGGCGAATTTCGACCAGCACTTCGTCTGGCTCGATGGCGGTCACGTAGTAGTCCACCAGAAACTCTTCGATGCCCATCACGCGTTCACCACTGGCCTTGGCGATCACCACCTGCGCGTCCAGCGCCATCAAACAACCCGGCGGGTCAGTGGCCGGGTCGCCATAACAAAGGTTGCCGCCGATCGTGCCCTGGTTGCGCACCTGTGGGTTGGCTACCGTGGCCGCCATGGACGCCAGCATGGGGTAGTGCTGTTGCACAACCGGCGAAGCTGCCACATCACAATGACGCGATAGTGCCCCAATGCGCAGGCCCTTGCTCGCATCAAACGTGATGCCTCGCAGTCTGTCCAACTTTGCAAGCGATACGATATGAGTGGGTGTGAGCATTCGCTGACGCAACGCCAGCATGAGCGCAGTGCCGCCCGCCATCACGCGGCATTCATCACCCAGGTCGGCCAGCATGCGGCTGGCCTCTTGCACTGAAACGGGTTCCAGAAAGTCAAAATCACGCATGGGTCACCCCCATTTGATGTGCCACTTGCTTTTGCAACCGAAGCGCTGCCAGCACTTTTTCGGGCGTGATGGGCAAATCGGTGATGCGCACACCCACCGCGTCGAACACGGCATTGGCAATGGCTGGGGCACCGGGCAGTATGGCGGTCTCACTCGCACCCTTGGCACCGTGCGGGCCGTTCGGGTCATCGGACTCAACAATGCCGCTTTGCAGCGTGGGCAATGCATCGGCAGTGGGCATTGTGTAGTCGGCAAAATTGCCGTTCATCAAACGACCGCCTTCGAGTTGCATGTGTTCGTACAGTGCCCAGCCTATAGCCTGCGCGGCCGCGCCATTGCTTTGACCGTGTACAGCCTGCGGGTTGAAAGCCCTGCCGCAATCGTCAGAGACAAAGCTGTTCACCACCGTCACCTGGCCAGTCTCCAAGTCGACCTCCACCTCCACCGCCTGCGCGGCAAATGAGTAGGCGGGTGCAATATTGCCAAAGACTTTGTCGTCGTGCATCACGGTTTTAGAATCCCAACTGCCCACCACCTGAATGCCCTCGCCGCCATGGCGCCAGATATGCATACGGCCCAGCTCGGCCAGCGTGAATTTGCGCGATGGGTCGGCGGTCACCGATACAACGCCGGCCACCAGTTGTAGCTCGTCAATAGTTACTTTGAGCGTGTCGGCCGCCAGAGCAAACAGTTTGTCACGCACCAGTCGCGCCGCCACGATGGCCGCATTGCCACCTGCAATCGTGACCCTTGAGGCCAGCGCACCAATGCACCAGGGCGAAACGTCGGTGTCGGGAATGGCCACATGCACGTGGTTCAGCGGGATGTCCAGCTCGTGCGCCACCACCTGCGCCAATACGGTCATGGCACCTTGACCGGCATCAGCCTCACCACTGTGCAACACGACGCGACCGTCTTCGTTAATCTTGAGCATGACGCTGGACCCATCCCAATTGCCAATCGTGCGGTTACCACTGACATGCATGGCGGCACCCATGCCAACGCCACGGCGCTTGAAGCCCGTCTGTGACGTTCGTGCGCGTTTGGTAGTCCAGCCTATGGCTTGTGTGCACTGGTCAATGCATTGCAACAGACCGGTGCTGCCCACCTGCCAACCGTGCACTGATGTCTCACCTGCGCCAATGGCATTGCGCTTGTGCACCTCAATGACGTCCAGACCCAGAGTGCGCGCCATGGCGTCAATGTGGCTGTTCAGCGCAAACTGCATTTGCGTGCCCCCAAAACCGCGAAATGCACCGTGCGGTGGGTTGTTGGTGTAGACCAGCGTGGCGTGAGAGTGCACGTTTTGCAGCCGGTGCATGTTGTCGCTGCGCATGGCGCTCACATGCATCACCTCGGCCGTCAATCCGCTGTAGGCCCCGCACTCAGCGATGATGCGCACGTCTTTGGCAACGATGATGCCACTCGCGTCCATGCCAATCTTCAGCGTGATGCGCTCGGGCAGACTGGAGCAGCATGCCAAAAAGTCTTCGAGCCGGTTGTTGACGAGCCGCACCGGCTTGCCTGTAGCCAGTGCCAGCCGGGCAGCGATCAGGTTGTTGGCGTCCTCAATCATCTTGCCGCCAAAGCCGCCGCCGGTAGTGGCCTGAATCACGCGGATTTGCGAGACCGGCATCTCCAGCACGGCGGCCAAGCGCGCTCGCACCAAAAAGGCGGATTGGGTTGATGTCCACACCTGCAGCCGCCCGTCGGCATCCAGCGCCGCAACGGACGCCATGGGCTCCATGTAGCCAGGGTATTGCGCGTGGGTGGTGTAGGTAGCCTCGTGAATCAGGTGGGCACTTGCAAAACCGGCCGCCACATTGCCGCGCTCAAACTCGATGTTGTGCGACACGTTATTGCGACCCTCGTGCACACCGGGTGCGTCTTCATCCAGCGCTTCTTCAGGCGTGAATATGGCGGGCAGCTCTTCAAATTCCACGTGGATCAGGTCGAGCGCATCCCGTGCGATTTCTTCGGTCACTGCCGCAACAGCGGCCACCTCTTCACCCGCAAATCGCACGATGCCCTCAGCCAGAACACGCCGCTCTTTGTGGTGCACGCCCCAGAGAGTGCGCGGACCGTCAGCGCCGGTCAAAACCGCCTTGACGCCCGGCAGGGCCAGAGCTGCCGAGGTGTCGATGCTGACAATGCGCGCATGCGGGTAGGGGCTGCGTAACACCTTGCCATGCAGCATGCCAGGCAGCTTGATATCACCCGCGTACTGGGCCCGCCCCAGCACCTTGGGGCGCGCATTGACCTGGGGCACATCGGTACCCAGCGTAGACAGACTCATTTCATGTTCCTGAAAAATAGGCTTGAGCGCCGCCGGGCCGCCCCAAGGCGCGAAGGCCCCCTTGGGGGGCAGCGCAGTACGCGAAGCGACCAGCGTGGGGGCTACGTCATTGCGCAGTGATGCCCAGTTCCTTGATGACCTTGCTCATGACTTCAAATTCAGCGGCATTGGTGCTGGCCAGAACGCTGGGTGCGCCACCTGCGGGCAACGCGCCAAAAGTGGCCAGTTTTTGCACCACTTCAGGCTCTTTGAGAATGTCATTGAAATGCCCGTTCAGCACTCGAACCACATCGGCCGGTGTGCCCTTGGGTGCGAAAAATCCGTTCCACGCACCCACGACCACATCCTTGTAGCCAGCCTCCGCCAGAGTGGGCACATTGGGCGAAAGTGGCGAGCGCGTCGCGTCGCCAATGGCCAAAGCCGTCAGGCGGCCCTGGGCAATGTATTGCGTTACCGGCCCGAACGTGACCCAGGCCGTGTTGACATGGCCCGCCACCACATCGATGACCGACGGCCCAACGCCGCGATACGGTACATGCTGGATCTTCACGCCAGCGGAACGATTTAGCCATTCAGCGGCCACATGCATGGGTGAACCAGCACCCGGGCTGGCATAGGAGAGCGCCTTGCCACCTTTGGCTGTTGCGATCATGTCCGGGATGGTCTTGATCCCGGTCGTGGGATTTGCCACCAGCACCAGCGGCTGCGTCGCAATTTTGATGACGGCCTCAAAACCATTCAACACGTCGTAACTCGCGCCAGGTGCGAGGTTGAGCACCATCGGGGCCGTAGTAAATGGGTTGGGCGTGAACAGCAGGGTGTAGCCATCTGCGGGCGCACGGCCCACAAACGCGTTTCCGATGGTTCCGCCCGCGCCTGGCTTGTTGTCCACCAGCACGGTCTGCTTGAGTTTTTGCGATAGTTTGTCGGCGAACAGGCGCGCAATAGCGTCGGTATCGCCCCCGGGCGGATAGGCCACCACCACGGTGATTGCCTTTGCGGGATAAGCCTGCGCAAATGCAGTACCACCGACGATGGCACTGACTGCAACAGCAGCAAGAAGTAGGTGGCGACGAACAAGTTTCATTTCTGGCTCCAGAAAATTGCATCTTTCTCCCGACGGACCGGAGCAAGAATGCGGGCAAATGAAAAGCGGCTCTATCCCGTCTACATGACGTTTGAACTATAAAATTTTTATGTTGACACATCAACTTGCTGTAACTACTTATTGCTTTTTTATATATATTTGACCTATTTTCAAATTTGAGAGGCCAGTATTCTTATTCATCTGACCTATGAAACAATCCGGAGCGAGCAAGCCTTTGCCCCCCGGAATGGCGCGAAACACTCCAAGCATGACCCCCAAAAAAACCATCACCGCCCCCGTGACGCAACCTGAAGCGTCGCCGCCTGAATCAGACCCCTGGTCTGCACTGTCAGCCTCCGGGGACGGTCTCACCGTCGACAATTTTTTAACGACGATGATGAGCCAGGTCGTCAACGCCTTGCGCCGCTCGATCACCCTGCCCTATGCCCAGGAATTCGGCTTGACCGTATCGGAGTGGCGGGTGCTGTCGCTGCTGGCACATGCCAAAAGTCTGCCGTTTGCCGAATTGGTGGTGCAGTCCACATCCGACAAAGCACTCGTGAGCCGCACGCTACGCTTGCTCGAGAAACGCGGCTTCGTCGATTTGAAGTCGGAAGGCAACACACCCAGGAAGAAGCTCACATGCAGCATCACTGCTGCCGGCGACGCAATCCACGACAAGGTGATTCCCCTGGCTCGCAAAAGCCAGGCCGAGGCAATTCGTGTGATGACGCCTGAGGAGCGGCGTGTGGTCTATCAGGCACTCAAACGGGTGCAGCAGAGCTGCCTGCAGCGGGCACCCCTCAACGCCAATGATGGCGACGATTGACCCCTGTTTCAGCTTGCGCGCTCGGGCGCTGGTAACTGATAGGTTCCGTCGATCAAGGCCGGCTGCGGCAGGTAAGCCCGCAGGCACAGGAAGAACTGCCCTTCGGGGGCAGGCAGCCAATTTGCAAACCCTGCGGCCGTGTGAGGGCGCGCATGCTGCAGGGTGAGCGTGAGCCCACCGTCTGCGTCGCGCACCAAGCCTGGTGTACGGTCACCAATGGCGTAGCGCTCAATCTCATTAGCCACCAGAAACCAGTCTGCGCTGCTGTACAGGGTGATGGACCAGAACGCATCAACCGGCGGCAATTGCCCCGGCGCAAAACGCATCGTGTACCGGCACGCACCATTCAACTGGGCACCGGTGGCATCCACCTCGCAACGGGGGTAGGCTGCTTCGACCGTGGCCAATGCCCCGATGGCTTGACGGGAAACAAAGGCCCGCATCAGCAGGTTGGTGCCATAACTCTCTTCAACCCGCATGGGTCTGCGCCACCCGAATTTTGGGGCCCTTGCGTCAGCTTTCGCCCGCCGGCCAAAAATATTGGTTTCAGGGCTGGCCAACAAAGTCTTCACGGTTTCAAACCCGCGCTTGAACGCATCCCGTGCCGATTCTGAAAGGTCTGCGGGCGCCTCTGCCCCGATACCGACGGCACCAAATTGCGCCACCAGCATGGCATCTGCGCCCGGCGGCGGGCACATGCGCAGCGCGTCGTTTACCTCATCCAAAAACCGGACGGGATCAAGCGGCGCACGCGGCTGCAAGCGGCTGTCGAAACGACGTGGCTGACCCGCGCGCCCGGCGCGCCAGTCTTCCAGCGTCGCCATGGCAAATTGATCCTGCAGGGCATTGACCGTGGCGACGTCGGCCGGGCCGTCAACCAGAATGCGACCGATGATCCAGACCCAGTCGGTCGCAGACTTCACATGCCGACCCGGCCCCGTGAATTCAGCCGGTGTATCCCCCTGCCACCCCGGCCCCGTCACCAGCACGTGCCCGTCACCATTGCCGGTTGTGCGGGTTCCCACGTGGGCAAATGCGTTGGTGTAATAGTCAAGAAAGCCCAGCACGTAATACCGGCCAGCGGTTTCGGGCACCGAGATCACCAGCGGACCGGCAGACAGGGCGAGCCACGCATTGGCATACAGCGTGTCATTGTTGGGCATGACAACCCGGCTTTTTCCCGCCGTGAGCAATTCACGCTCATGGGTGAACAGGTTACACCAG
>JANPAZ010000048.1:0-1581 GCA_031430225.1 Rhodoferax sp.
TCTGGCCCTCTCCACCACAGCGAAGCCTGCTACCAAATCTGAAGCATTGACCGATTGCCCAAGCAAACGCAAGCGCTCCTCAAAATGCACCAAATGCGGCGAGGTAAAGAGCCCGGTACGGTAACCGGCCTGGCCCAGGATGCACTCCAGCATGGCGCAGGTGGAGCCCTTGCCATTGGTGCCAGCTACGGTTATCACCGGGCAGTCAAAGCGCACCTCCATGCGCCTTGCGACTGTGCGCACTCGCTCCAGCCCCATGTCGATGGCTTTAGGGTGCAGGTGCTCGCAGTAAGCGAGCCAATCGTCAAGAGATTGAGGCAATGGGTTCTCAGGGTTTTTCATGCTGACTTGAATTGTCGCCCACGGCTGCGGCATGATGACACCATGAACCCAAAACCTTCCAACCCGGTTGCCATTTTGTACGGCATTCCAAACTGTGACACGGTCAAAAAGGCCCGCGAGTGGCTCACTGCCCACAATGTGGCTTATGAATTCCACGATTTCAAAAAACAGGGGCTGCCTCTGGATCAGGTTGACGCTTGGATGAAAGCGTTGGGTTTTGAGAGGTTGCTCAACCGTCGTGGACCCACCTGGCGCAAGCTGGACGAAGCGGTTCAGGCCAGTGTGGTGGATGCAGCCAGTGCGGTGGCGGTGATGAAGCTCAACGCAAGCGTGATCAAGCGGCCGGTGGTTGAGTGGCCGGGAGGGGCCATCACAGTCGGGTTTGACGCTGGGGTTTGGTCGGGGTTGATTGGCTGACGTCTTTTGTCACTTGTGAAGTCCCCGGCCGTCTCCTGAGACGCGGCAAGGGAAACCCGGACGCTAGAGCCTCATACGCTTCGCTTTTTGAAATCGGCTCCATCGTCCGGGCATCCCTTGCCGCTTGGCGATTCATTGAGCGCCTCACTGCTTCTCATCGCGCCGCAATCGCGGGGAAGGAAGCAGGCCTCGTGATTAACCGCCGACGCAGCGCGGCGGGCCAGACTCAGGCCGCCATGGCCTTGCGTGTAACGCGACGCCGGCTTAGCACGAAGGCCAAGGCACCTGCACCCATCAGCGCCAGGCTGTCAGGCTCAGGGATGTTTGACTCCGGCGGCGGCGCATCAGGTGTGACCGCCAGAGACTGCAACGGAGTGAGGCTTTGAACAACTGCAGAATGTGTCGAACCTTCGCCATCAAAGCCGTTCTTGTACAGAATAAATTGGTTTAAACCGAATTCAAATTGCACAGTGGGGCCAAGGTGATTGACAGGGTTGAATATATATTGATTGTTGCCATTTGAACCGAAATCAATCGCAGCCACGCCCACCCCGTTCGTCGAAAAAATTGAACCCGTCGCAGGGCCTGCCAGTTCCAAATTAGACAAAGTCACATTCAAACTGCCATTCGTCGCAATGCCAATCTGGCTCACTTGCCCAAACGTGTACGCCTGGTTGGCCGACGTTGTATTGCCGTTGTTGACCGTGAAGCTCACCGTTGCGGAGGTGCCAAACAGCGGCCCATCGGTATTAAAGCTGTACGACGGCAGCACGAATTGGTAGGTGATGGGTGATGCCTGGGCGGCCAGCGCGGTGGCACCCA
>JANPAZ010000049.1:0-12083 GCA_031430225.1 Rhodoferax sp.
TTATTGATTCAATTTAGACTCTAGTTGTGATAAATTTAGTTATCACTTTTTGCTTTTTGGAATCAATTTGGATTCACTGATTCACTTCAAAACCTTTTTGGCCGTGGTCAAGTGTGAAGGGTTTTCAGAAGCTGCACGCCAGCTCCATGTGGTGCCGTCGGTGGTCGCCAAGCGCATCTCGCAACTGGAAGATATCCTGCAAACCAGGTTGTTTGAACGAACCACCCGCCGCGTATCCTTGACGGAATCCGGGCAGCGGCTGCTCGCCAGAACCCCGGCACTGATTGCCGCCTTTGACGAGGTGCTCAATGACATGCGAAGCAGCGATGACCGGACAGACGGCACGATTGAAGGCCATATCCGCGTGATGTCGCCCACCACGCTGACTCTGTTCTACCTCGGCCCTGTGTTCGACTCATTTCTCGCAGCGCACGACCGCGTCACGCTGGAGGTCTCGCTGGCAGACCGATCGATCAACCCCGTTGAAGACGGTTTTGACATGGCCATCAGCGGGCGGTCCGGCAGCTACGAAGGCGTGATCGACGTGCCCCTGTGCCCGGCCAACCCCATCGCCTGTGCGGCGCCGACGTACCTGAAACGCAGCACCGCGCTGGCCCACCCGCGCGACCTGTCGGAACATGCCTGTCTGGTCTTCAAGCCCAGTGGCGCAAGCTGGGTATTTAACAGCACGCGCGGCCCGGTCAATGTAGACGTGGTGCCGCGCCTACTGGCGGACGACAACCTCACTTTGCTGCACTCAGCCGTTCAGGGGCGGGGCATCGCCGTGCTGCCGTCTTATGTGTGTGGCGCATCCATTGCGTCGGGTGACCTGCAAGTGGTGTTGGCGGATTTCCCGCCCGTACAAAACTGGTTCAAAGCGTACGTGCCGCGCCGCCGTCATGGGTTGCCACGGGTGCAGGCTCTGTTGAGTTGGCTGGGGCGGCACATGGAGCAGCTTGACGTGCGCACGTCTTCTACTGAATCTTCGCCCCTGCCTCAAACCACTGCTTGATAACCAGCCGCTCAGCATCCGTGATGCCGGTTGAGTTGTTCATCGGCATGATCTTGGTTACCACCGCCTGCTGGTAAACATTCTGGGCGTGCAGCTTCAGACTTTCGGGTGAGTCGAGCCGCACGTTCTTCATCTGTACTTGCGCGCCGTGGCACATGTAGCAGCGCTGTTCCAGCACCTGGCTCACTTTTATATAACCAGAAGGGTCGTTGGCCAACGCATTACTTGAATTGTTTGCTATTGAATTCGTAGTACTTGGTACTGCTTGGCTGATGGCTGGAGTCGTTGGTGCCGGAACGGGCTGCGGTTTCAGCCAGACAATCACACCCACAATGACTGCCACGCCCACCAGCGCATACGGCAACGGATTCGCATTGCGGCCTAGCTTGAAGCCGTGGCGCATCACAAAAAACTGGCGAATGGCAGCGCCGGCAAACATCATCAGGATCAGCACAAGCCAGTTTTGCGGGTGGGTATAGGTGAAGCTGTAGTGCCCGCTCAGCATGGCAAACAGCACAGGCAACGTGAAATAGGTGTTGTGCACACTGCGCTGCTTGCCGCGCTGGCCGTGGATGGGGTCCACAGGCTGGCCCGCCTTGATGGATTCGATCACCTTCTTTTGGCCGGGGATGATCCAGAAGAACACGCTGGCACTCATGGTGGTGGCCAACATGGCGCCCACCAGCAAAAAGGCGGCCCGACCGGCGAACCAATGGCATGCCAGCCAGGAGGCAATGCAGACCAGCACCAGAACCAGGGCGCCCACGATGGCATCACCATTCTTCTTCTGCCCAAAGTAGCGGCAAATAGCGTCATACAAAAACCAGAACACGACCAGAAAACCGAGGGCCACCGTGATCGCCATGGCGGGCGACCAGTCCATCTTTGATTTGTCGATCAGGTAGGTGCTGGCGCTCCACAGGTACGACACCGTGAAGAGCGAAAACCCTGACAGCCAGGTGCTATAGCTTTCCCAGTAAAACCAGTGCAGATGCCCGGGCAGCTTGGGTGGCGACACGTTGAACTTGACCGGGTGGTAGAAGCCACCACCATGAACCGCCCACAGCTCGCCACTGACGCCCTGCTTCTTCAGGTCTTCATCAACCGGCGGCGTCAGGCTGCTGTCGAGAAACACAAAGTAAAACGATGAGCCGACCCAGGCGATGGCGGTGATGACATGAACCCAGCGCAACAGCAGGTTGGCCCAGTCCAAAAGATAGCTTTCCATGAATATCAACCCTTTAGACGTCCTGAATCAACGCCGCAAGCTTTGGAACTGCTCACCACTGCGGGCGCTGTAAGCAGAAATTGGGTCACGAACAAAGGTGCCATGGTGTCACCGTGCTCCGCTGCGACCTGATCGCGAAAGTGTATACAGTTTTTGAATTTCATTCCAGTCCATGTTCAGACAGACCATGTCCGGACTCACCCCCGGGACTAGCCCTTGCCTACAGCATCGATAGCTTGCAAGATCTGGGCCGCAACCGACACGGCAATGGCTTCAGGCTCTTTGGACGTGATGCCCGCAATCCCAATAGGACAGGTGACGTGTGCCAATTCAAGGTCTGTGAATCCCCTTGCCTGCAGGCGATGGCGAAACGTCGCCCACTTGGTCTTGCTGCCGATCAGTCCGACAAACGGCAAATCGCCTGCTCTGCGCTGGCGTAACAGGCAAGCAGCCACCACGTCCAAATCCTCAGCGTGGCTGAAGCTCATGATCAGGACCCTGGAGCCAGCTTCAAGTTGTGCCACGGCTGCCTGTACCGGGTCAGAGTGCTCACATTTGACGTTGCCGGACACGTCCAACGGAAAGATCTCATCCCTGCTGTCAAACCAGGACACACGCAATGGCAGGGTTGCGAGCACCTGAACCAGGGCCTTGCCCACATGCCCGCCGCCAAACAGTGCCAATGGCGTAAGTGCCGGTTGAAGCCGACTCATCAGTTGGGCGACGTCAATCGCACTGAACACTTCATAGTGCAAATGCATTTCGCCGCCGCAGCATTGCCCCAGACTGGGGCCCAAGGCATAGCGCAGAATGTCAGGCGCAACCGCTTTAGCATCTGGGGCAACCTGAGTGGACTTCAGCCGACGGCGCGCCTCCTCAATGGCCTCAAATTCCAGCCGACCACCGCCGACGGTGCCAATCACCTCATCGTCAAAGACAGCCATCCAGGTACCGCGCTCACGCGGTACCGAACCACGCGTGGCTTGAATACTGACCAAGCAGGCGGGTTGGTTTGTGAGCCTGTCCAGAAGTTGATCGAGGTGACTCACCGTCAGTTGAAGCTCCAACCGAGCGTCAACTCAACCGTGGAACCCCGCTGTTCGTCGATCAGGGGGGTGCCATTGGGCAGCACAACCGCGCCTGTAGCAGTCTGGCTGGCCGCCAGCGTAACACTCGCGTTTTGCGTAGCGGCCCAGGTACCCGCCAGCCTCAGGGTTTGCTGCCGCTGACCTATCACGGAATCTGTCTGGCTGAACGAAAAGTCCAGATCCAACTTGTCAGTGGCCCCCCAACTGAAACCGTAATTGCGGGACAAATCGGGAAAATCAACCAGCGAAAAAGCAGCATTCACGCGGGGTTTACGTCGGGTCACCAGAAAACGCGCGATGGCCACCGGGTCGCGGGAGTAGCTGTATTGATCGAACGTGGCATACAGGCTCAAGCCTTGGGTCAGGTCCTGCCGTATTCCGAAAGATTGGCGCCGCTGGTCAGGAACCAGCCCATCAAGTGCGGGTGCATTAACGCGCAGTCCATAGTCAAGGGCAGTCGCTCCAAAGTCAAATCGGGTTTCGAGCTTGTCTTTAATGAGCCCATCCAGATGAAGCGAGGCACCCAACTCATTGCCATTGACGCTGAATGTCGTGTCTTTCACGCCAGAACGCTTGTACTTGAAGGACAGCAGTGACACAGGGCGCCACGTCAGCGCCACACCATATTGATTCAACACCTCCGCGCCGCCCGAACTCGCTTGCAGGGCGTCCAGCCGGGCCTCCACCGGGATGACCTTGACGTCAAAGCCCGCATCGATGGCATGGGACACATAGTCCCCAGTGCTGTTACCCAGTGTGTAAGACACTGAGGTTTCGGCACGCACACTCGGCACCGCCGCCAACAAAACCATTGCACCGGCCATCATGACCGGTAAGTTCAATGCTCTCTGTCGTCTCATCGCGTCTCCTTCATGCGGTATTTTTAATTGGCCCTGCGCTGCTGCAGCTTGCGTCGCAGAGCTCTTTTGGCAGCGTCGCGTTGCTCGTCCGTCGCATTGTCAAGCCGATCCACCAAGTCGGCAGCCCTCCGGGGGTGTTCGTCAATCCACTGCTGCACGCGTTGGATTAAAACTTCCTTTCTTTCCTTGATCCGATCTTCCATTCTTAGGGTCCGGTTAGCTACAAATTCGGGCGGCTGCTCCAGCAGTTGCGGCACTTGCGCACCTTCTTTGGGCGCAAAGCCATGTTGACCCGCGTTGATATTCACTTCGCCGCGCTCGGAGCGCAGCACAGTGGCGCCTTCAAACACCGAATCAAACGTGCCGGACCGATCGCGCCCCATGTCACGTTCAATGACGGTGGTCTCATGATCCGTGCCCCTGATACCCACCGTGGCAGTGGGCGTCACAATACGGTAACCCGCAGGGTTGCGTTTGCCTATCCAGCCAGTGATGGATCTCAGCGCGCCACGGATCAGTGTCAGGTCCAGCAGACCGTCTGAGCCCGCCTCCGCCCTAAATTGAAGCACCTGCACAGATGAGTTGGGCCGCACTGCAATCATGCCGCCGTCTTCAGTCACCGCGTGGGCTTCCGCATCAGCCAAGGTCACGATGGTCTGGCCCTTGTAGATTTTCTGACCGAGCGTGGCGGGAACACTTGACCCATCGATTGCAGTCACGGACACATTGCCCGAGATGGCATCGATCGTGCCAAACAACTGGGCCAGGCATGGCATCTGAAACAGCGTCAGCCCCAGAACAAGGGCTACAACCTCTTTCATAGGATGTCCTTCGATCTTTGGTATTCGGTAGGAAATTGGCAAAAGTCTATCGCATTACCCGCTGCCAAGTTACAAAGGGTAACCCATGGTCGGCATGCTGGCAATGACACCTGCAGGATCCTATACTTCGGACTTGCCAAGCCAAGCCCATGGAAGACGCCTCGATGAAAAGACATAAGTTCAACACGCAACAAGCCCTGCGCCTGCCATTGTCTGGCACCAGTCTGGCCTTCGCGACCGCATTCATCGCCGCGTTGAT
The DNA here is from genome assembly GCA_031430225.1 of Rhodoferax sp. Classification (GTDB taxonomy): domain Bacteria; phylum Pseudomonadota; class Gammaproteobacteria; order Burkholderiales; family Burkholderiaceae_C; genus JANYCG01. Next base: position 5,269 of record JANPAZ010000049.1, read on the forward strand.
CGCGGGCTGCGCCTCGTCGCCCATGCCGACCGGTCCTGACCCTGCCCCTGCGCCTCAGGTAACCGCACCACCCTACTCGCTTCCTCCGATCGCATCAACGAGCCCAACCAAACCACCTGCTGCCGTGCCCGTACCTGTTTCCAACGCAACAACGCCCCGGGACTATCGCCGTGATGCCGCTGGTCATCTCTACGCCCGCAACGCCGACCGGATTTTTAAGGGAAAACTACCTCCCCTGCTGTATGCCGTGGGTGTCTGTCAGGTTGATGTTGACGCAAGGGGTAGCGTTGTGCGCGTGAGCTGGATGCGTGCACCCAACCATGCCCCCGAAGTCATTGCCGAGATTGAGCGCACCATCCGCATGGCGGCACCATTTCCTGCACCTGCAAGAATGGGTCGGGTCACCTACACCGACACCTGGCTGTGGGATGCCAGTGGCCGCTTTCAGCTCGATACGTTGACCGAAGGTCAACTTTGACGAGTCAGCCCACGACACCGGTGGGGTGTTATCTAGTCAATCCGTAAATTCTGCGTTTTGACGACATTGCGCCAAGCCCGGTAGTCAGCCTCGATAAAGTGTCCCAGTAATGCGGGGGACCCGGGTGCCGCCTCAACTGCATCCGCCTTGAACCGGGCGGTCACGTCCGGCAACACAACCACTTTGTTCAAAGCGGCGTTCAGCTTTTCAATCACTGCCGGTGGCGTGCCCATGGGAGCTGCCAGCGCAAAATAATTCACCACATCGATGCCGGCCAGACCCGCTTCGCTCATGCTGGGCACGCCCGGCAGGGCGGGCGACCGTTTGGCACTTGTGACCGCCAGCGCTTTGACGCGACCATCCTTGATAAAGGGCAGCAACGCGGGGATGGTGCCAGTCACCAGTTCAATCTGGCCAGCGATCATGTCCATCGTGGCAGGTGCAATGCCACGGTACGGGATATGAGTAATAAACGTACCCGTGCGGGCCTTTAGCAGTTCCAGCACCAGATGATTCACCCCGCCTGAGCCCGCTGAGCCGTAATTGAGTGCTCCCGGTCTTTTGCGCGCCATTTCCACCAACTCTTTCATGTTGTTGGCAGGCAAACTGTTGCTGGCGGCCCAAACCAGCGGGCCACTGGCAATCATGCCCACGGGTGCAAACTGGGTCAACGGGTCGTAGTTGGCACTGGGCAAAGATGCGGCCACCGTGGTGAAGGGCGATGCCACCAGCAGCAGGGTGTAGCCGTCTGGCGCGGCCTGCGCAACATACTGGGTGCCAATTGCGCCCGAAGCACCTGCGCGGTTTTCGACCACAAAAGTGCCCCCTAGCGTTTCGCCCAGCTTTTGCGCCATGAGCCGGCCCATCGCGTCGGTCCCGGCACCGGGTGCAAATGGCACCACAATTTTGACGGGGCGCTCCGGGAAAGCGATTGCACTGGATTGCGCTTGAACGACGGTTCCGGTTGACAGTGCGGCCAGGCAGACTGAAAAAGCCCATGAGGTCAACCGGAGCCATATCGTGGCTGCCGCCTCTGAAACCACCCGATTTTTGGGGATTGCCATGGATCTAACTGCCTCTGTAGGTTGAATAACTCCAGGGGCTCACCAACAACGGCACATGGTAGTGCTGCTGCGGATGCGCGACCCCAAAGTCCAGACTGACTTTGTTCAAAAAATTCGGCTCGGGCAAGGTAACGCCCCTTGCCTTGAAATACCCAGCCACATCGAACTCCAAACGATATGTTCCTGCTTTCAATGACGCCGTGTCGTACAGCAAGCCATCCGGATTTCGGCCGTCGTCATTCAGCGTAAAACGCTTCACCAATGTCACATCGTCCCCTTGGGTGACGTAGAACGCGACAGCCATGCCAGCGGCAGGCCCACCGTGCATGGTGTCCAGTACGTGTGTGCTCAAGCCCATGGAGTATCCCCTTTAACAATGACAGTTCAAAGACAGTTTGGTGATGCCCGAACACGTCGGGAGAACCCGTAAGTCAGTTTACAGAAGTGTATACACTTTCCGGAAACCAAGCTATTATTCCACCATGGAATCATCATCAACCTATGTGATCGTCCAGGCGCTCACCAAGGCCATTGTCGAGCACAGGCTTCAGCCGGGTGCCAAGCTCGTCGAGCAGAAGCTTGCTGATCATTTTGGCGTTTCGCGCACGCTGGTGCGCCAAGCTTTACTGCAACTGTCCCAACACCAACTGGTGCGTCTGGAGCCGGCGCGGGGTGCATTTGTGGCCGCTCCATCGGTCACTGAAGCCAAACAGGTGTTTGCAGTGCGGCAAATGCTGGAGATCGAGATGACCCGCGTGTTTGTGCGTCAGGTCACGCCGGCCAAGATCAGGAGCCTTAAAGAGCACGTGGCGCAGGAAAAGCTGGCGGTGGACCGCAATGACGCGTCGGGCCGCACCGAGTTGCTGGGCGATTTTCATGTGCGCATGGCCGAACTCATGGGCAATGAGGTGCTGGCGCAGATTTTGGGGCAGCTGATTTCACGCTGTGCCTTGATCACCCTGATGTACCAGAGCGCCCATGCGGCGGAGCATTCGGTCGCGGAGCACGCGCAGATCGTGAAAGCACTCGCCGCCAAAGATGAGGCAGCCGCTGTGCAACTGATGCAGGCGCACTTGTTGCATGTTGAAGAAAACCTGATCTTTGACCGCACCCTGCCCAGCAGCGACATTGCCACAGCGCTGGCCTGACGTCCAAAAGTAAATTTGCAAACCTTCTTCCATCTGACACCTGCCAACTGATCTGACATGACTTACAGAAACACCCCTTACCCGCGCGATCTGGTTGGCTATGGCCGTCAGGTACCCCACGCGCAGTGGCCAAACCGGGCACGCATTGCCGTGCAGTTTGTACTCAACTACGAAGAAGGCGGCGAGAACTCGGTGCTGCATGGCGACTTGGGCTCAGAGCAATTCCTGAGCGAAATGTTCAACCCCGCCAGTTTCCAGGATCGGCATCTGAGCATGGAGAGCATCTATGAATATGGCTCACGCGCAGGGGTGTGGCGCATCCTTCGGGAATTCGAGCAGCGCGGCTTGCCGCTGACTGTTTTCGGCGTGAGCATGGCCTTGCAACGCCACCCCGAGCTCACAGCTGTGTTTAAATCACTCGGTCACGAGATCGCCTGCCACGGCTGGCGCTGGATCAACTACCAGACAGTCGATGAAGCCACCGAGCGCGAACACATGCGCATCGGCATGGAAATCATTGAGCAGCTCACCGGGGAACGCGCCTTGGGCTGGTACACGGGGCGCGACAGCCCTCACACACACCGGCTGGTGGCCGACTATGGTGGCTTCGAGTACGACAGCGACTACTACGGGGACGACCTGCCTTTCTGGATGCCGGTCCAGAAAACCGATGGGAGCCTGGTGCAGCAGCTGATCGTGCCCTATACGATGGACACCAACGACATGCGATTTTCGTCCGCACAAGGTTTCGCACAGGGAGACGATTTTTTCACCTACCTGCGCGATAGCTTTGATGTGCTGTACGCCGAGGGCGACCCAGAGGGTCTGAATGCGCCCAAGATGCTCAGTGTCGGCATGCATTGCCGCCTGCTGGGCCGACCCGGCCGGATGAAGTCATTGCAGAATTTTCTGGACTACGTGCAAGGCCATAGCGATGTATGGATCTGCCGGCGCATCGACATTGCACGTCACTGGCGCAAGACCCACCCGGCCCAACCCTGACTGCGAGCTGATATGCCCATTACCCTGAACCAGCTAAACGCCGCGTCGCTTGACGACGCACAGAAAATGCTCGACGGCCTGTATGAGCATTCGCCGTGGATTGCGTCCGCAGTGCTCCATCAGCGTCCGTTTGTGTCGCTGACACAACTCAAGTACGCCATGGCCGAAATTGTGGCGAAGTCAGACCGGGCAGCCCAGCTGGGACTGATCCGCGCGCACCCCGAGCTGGCCGGTAAAGCCATGGTCAGCAATGCGTTGACGGCAGAATCCACCCACGAGCAAACCAAAGCGGGGCTGACAAACTGCACGCCCGACGAGCTGGCACGCATACAGGCCCTGAACTCCGCTTACGGCAGCAAGTTTGGCTTCCCGTTTGTGCTGGCGGTGCGAGGTGCCCGTGCCTTGGGTCTGAACAAACAGGAGATCTTCGAGACGTTTGAGCGGCGGCTTGCAAACCATCCCGACTTTGAACTGGCCGAAGCCCTGCGCAACATCCATCGCATCGTTGAGATTCGCCTCAATGACAAATTTGGCGCGACGCCCACACTTGGCAATGACGTTTGGGACTGGCAAGAGAAACTCGGCACCCATACGGACCCCGGTTACGCAGACAAGGGCCAGCTAACGGTAACTTACCTCACCGATGCGCATCGGGCCTGTGCCCAGCGAATCACGCACTGGATGCGCGAATGCGGTTTCGATGAAGTTGAAATCGATGCTGTGGGCAATGTCGTGGGCCGCTATCACGCAGTGGCTGGCACCGCCCAAACCCTGCTCACCGGCAGCCACTACGACACGGTGCGCAATGGCGGAAAATACGATGGCCGCTTGGGCATCTTTGTGCCGATGGCCTGTGTGCGCGAACTCAAGCGCCAGGGCAAGCGACTGCCATTCCAGATTGAAGTGGTCGGTTTTGCCGAAGAAGAAGGACAACGCTACAAAGCCACCTTTTTAGGCTCCGGCGCGCTGACCGGTGACTTCAGAAATGAATGGCTGGACCAGCAGGACGCCGATGGCATCAGCATGCGCCAGGCCATGCAGCATGCGGGCCTGTGCATCGATGACATTCCCAAGCTAAAACGCGACGCGGCAGCCTATGTGGGCTTTGTTGAGGTGCACATCGAACAAGGCCCCGTGCTCAATGAGCAGAATATTCCACTGGGCATCGTCACCTCCATTAACGGCAGCGTTCGCTACCGGTGCGAGGTCACCGGCGTAGCCTGCCATGCCGGCACCACCCCTATGGACCGGCGCCGCGACGCGGCCGTGGCTGTGGCCGAGCTCGCCCTGTATGTGGAAAGGCGCGCGGGGCAAGACGGCGACTCGGTCGGCACCATTGGTATGCTGAGTGTGTCCAATGGCTCCATCAACGTCGTGCCCGGCCGTTGCGAATTCAGTCTTGACCTGCGCGCCCCCCACAACGCCCAACGCGATGCGCTGACCCACGACGTACTGGCCGAACTCAAAGCCATTTGCGAGCGCCGCGGGGTTCACTTCGCGCTTGAAGAGACCATGCGCGCCTCTGCGGCGCCAAGCGCCCCTGATTGGCAGACCCGCTGGGAAAAAGCGGTGGAGACTCTGGGCGTGCCGCTCTTCAAAATGCCCAGCGGCGCCGGTCACGATGCCATGAAGCTCCACGAAATCATGCCCCAGGCCATGCTGTTTGTGCGGGGGCAGAACGCGGGCATCAGCCACAACCCGCTGGAGTCCACCACCAGCGACGACATGCAACTTGCCATTGACGCGATGACCGCACTGCTGACACAGCTTGCAGCACAAACCTGAACCCCAACTTTCAAAAAACCCTCCCATGACACCCTACGAACAACTCGACGCCTGGATTGATGCCCACTTTGAAGAACAGGTGAAGTTTCTTCAAGAGCTGATCCGCGTCCCCACCGACACGCCTCCCGGCAACAACGCACCACACGCAGACCGCGCCGCAGAACTGCTTCATGGTTTTGGCTTCGAAGCAGAAAAGCACCCGGTACCCGCCGCCGAAGTGCATGAAGCCGGCCTGGAGTCCATCACCAACCTGGTGGTTCGCCGCAAGTACGGCGAGGGCAAAACCGTGCTGCTCAACGCCCACGGTGACGTGGTGCCACCCGGCGAGGGATGGACCAAAAACCCGTATGGGGGTGAGATTGAGAACGGCAAGATTTACGGGCGCGCATCAGCGGTGAGTAAATGCGATTTTTCAACCTACGCCTTTGCTGTGCGTGCGCTGGAGGCTGTGGCAAAACCAAGCCAGGGCAGCGTGGAATTGCTGTTCACCTACGACGAAGAGTTTGGTGGTGAAGTCGGTCCCGCCTGGTTGCTCAATCACAAGATCATCAAACCCGACCTGATGATTGCGGCGGGCTTCAGCTACCAGGTTATCACCGCGCACAACGGCTGCCTGCAAATGGAAGTGACGGTGCACGGCAAGATGGCGCATGCTGCCATTCCGGACTCGGGTGCAGACGCACTTCAGGCTGCCAACAAAATCCTGACGGCGCTTTACGCCCAAAACACGCTGTACAAACAGATCACGTCCGGCGTGAAGGGCATCACACACCCGTATCTCAACGTCGGCATGATTTCCGGCGGAACCAACACCAACGTCATTCCCGGGCGCGTGAGTTTCAAGCTCGATCGCCGAATGATTCCTGAAGAGAATCCGGCCGAGGTCGAATCCATCCTTCGCAAGATCATTGCCGAAACGGCCGAAAGCCTGCCGGGTATCACAGTGGATGTGAAGCGCATTTTACTGGCCCGCGCCATGCAACCCCTGGCGGGCAACAAGCCACTGGTTGATGCCATTCAGAAGCATGGCGGGCAGGTTTTTGGCGAGCCCATCCCTGCCCTGGGCACGCCTTTGTACACCGACGTGCGCCTGTTCTGTGAGGCTGGCATTCCGGGTGTGATTTACGGCGCCGGTCCGCGCACTGTTCTTGAATCTCATGCCAAACGCGCTGACGAACGTCTTGAACTGGAAGATTTGCGCAAGGCGACCAAGGTCATCGCACGGGCGTTAAGCGATCTCGTTGGCAAGGTTTAGACACCTTTAACGGTTCACTTCAAAAAAACTTAAAACACTGGAGACAAAATGGCAGATATAAAAACAACAGCAGTTCACCCGGT
>JANPAZ010000050.1:0-15491 GCA_031430225.1 Rhodoferax sp.
CATCAACCGGATCGACGTGACGGGTGTCGAAGCCTTCAACCAGATTCGCACGTCGTTGGCGGATCGCGGAATCACCTTGCACATCAGCGGCATCAAACTGCCGGTTGAAACTATTTTGAGCCGCGCCAAGGCCTTGCCAACAGGGCCGTTGCTGCGCCTTTACCGCACCGATGCGGACGCCCTGACGGCTTTGTCCGAGCTGTCAAGCCATAGAGCCGTGGGCCCGCACGCTACCGGGGAGTCAATCGGCTAGTTGGCGAAATGGTCTGATCACCCAGTGCGGTCCAACCCGGAAAATGCGGGGGTTTTCCAGCTGATTTGGCAGATTTCAACCGGCATCGCACTGGTAGACTGCTTCGATTTCCGGATGATTCAACCTTGAAAATCGACCTGCCCTCCCTGTCTGTCGAGCCGCCACCTGGCCCCGCGTTTGGGGTGGTGCGCCGCGGCAAGGTGGTCGCCGTGACCAGTGGCAAGGGCGGTGTGGGCAAAACTTTTTTCAGCGCGAATCTGGCCTGTGCGCTGGCCAAACGCGGCTTGAAGGTGCTGGTACTGGATGCCGATCTGGGTTTGGCCAACCTGGACGTGGTGCTGAACCTGCACCCGAAGGTCACGCTGAACGACTTGCTGGCGGGCAAGGTCACCGTACAGGCTGCAGTGCAACAGGCGCCCGGCGGCTTTTCGGTCATTTTGGCGGGTTCTGGCAAGGCTGAATATTCCCAATTGACACCAACGGTGCGCGACGGGTTTCTGCGAACCATTGCCGAACTGGCACCGCAGTTTGACGTGATCCTGCTGGACACGGGTGCCGGCATTTCAGACATGGTGCTGTTCGCTGTTTCACTGGCCAGCGAAGTACTGGTCGTGGCGACGCCCGAGCCCACGTCACTGACCGATGCCTACGCAACCATCAAGGTGCTGGTGGTCGAACAGCAGCGTGACCGGGTTCAACTCGTGGTGAACCAGGCTGCCCGCCTGGGTGATGGCCGTGCCATTACGACGCAGCTCCAGCAGGTATTGGACCGGTTTGTCGTGTCCGAGCCAGGTCAGGTCATGCGCCTGATGCACTTGGGTGACATTCCGTCTGACCCGCTGGTGCGCCAGGCGGTGATGCGCCGCCAGCTCCTATTGCAATCCATGCCGGGTTGCCCGGCCAGTCTGGCCATTCTTCAAATCGCCACCAAACTGGATGACACCGTCTTGACGGATTGAGCCGGCCATTCCGCGGTGACGATCCAGCCTTCCAGTGGGTCCAGCCCGGGTGGCAATCCATAGTTTGGCCTCCCCTGCTGATGCTGCGCCTGAGCCCAAGCCGCCTGTAGCAGACATAACACCGCGTCCAGCGAATCGCCACTGGCATCGTCTATCAAGGCATCGCGTTGGGCATGGGTCAACTTCAGGCGAAGTTGCAGCTGCTGCAACAGGCGGGTCTGCCCGTGTTCCAGCGCGGTGATCAGGTCTTTGCGGGCGATGAGGCGCTCACCCGTCTGCTTGGCTTTGTCGTCGCTCTTGTAGCTGGTGCTGCCCAGCACTTCACGCGCCAGCAAGCCGGGGTAGGCTTCCAGCGCCACGCGTCCGGGCTGGTGATGCGCATCGGCATTGCTGGTGTTGCCGGCATGCAGGCCAGGCAGGTTGACACCCGCGCGCACCAGCGCAGGCACCCCGGCATGCATCATGTAGGCGACTGGCGGGTTGACCCATTTCATGGATGGGCTGGAGCCTGCCGGCTTGTCGCAGGCGCGGTGTGCAAATTTGTGCCCAACCGGGCGCGCATCGCAAAACGCCGCAAAGGTGGTGCGAATCTCGGCCCGACTCAAACTGGCGTAATGGTTGATGCAATCAAGCCACTGCAATGGCCAACCCAGTTGGGTCACCAACTCACGTGGCAGGCCAAACGGCAAATCAAAACCGCCCACCCATTCCAGGGGTTGGGCCAGCCAGTCCTCAAAGGCTTGCAACGACTCAAGGCGCTCCAATTTTGATAGCTGCACCCGCCCACCGTGCAAGGCCCCCAATGCGACAACAATGGGTTTTTTACGGGTCGGGCTGCTGGAGAAGTCGCACCCGACCAGAATCGTCATGCGCAGCGCATCAGGTCAGACTCAAGGCAGGCGTTCAGGCGCGCCCAATGATGGAGGCCGTCGCCATGAGTTCTTCGAGCAGCGCCAGCGACACTTTGCCCGATACGGCATAGGGATCGAGCTCGGGCTTTTCAGCGTACTTCAGCAAAATTGAATGGTTGAGCTTGGACATGTTGACCTGCCCCATGGTCCACCCGCCAAAACGCCGCTCGGAGATTTCTTCGTAGTGAAGCAGCACCACATCTTTGTGGCGCGGATCTTTCTGGATGTGGCCATACAGTTCACTGACAGGCATGCGCCCACCCTCAATGGCTTGCAGAAATATGGCACCACTGTGGCAAAGAATACCCGTGATACCCGAGGAAGGATTGGACTGGCGCGACTGGGTCAGGATAGCTTCAATAGCGGCAGGGCTGGGATCAACCGCGCGGCTGGCATAGAGTAAACGTACAAGCATGAGCTACCTTATTTGGGAATGAGCGACAGAAACTCGCGACGCAGGTTGGGGTCCTTCAAAAACACGCCACGCATCACTGAATTGATCATCTTGCTGTCCATGTCTTTGACGCCGCGCCAGGCCATGCAATAGTGGCTGGCCTCCATGACAATGGCCAGCCCATCAGGTTGGGTTTTTTCCATGATCAGGTCGGCCAGTTGAACCACGGCCTCTTCCTGAATCTGCGGACGCCCCATCACCCACTCAGCCAGGCGTGCGTACTTGGACAACCCAATGACATTGGTGTGCTCGTTGGGCATGACGCCAATCCAGACCCGGCCGATGACCGGGCAGAAATGATGCGAACAGGCACTGCGCACGGTGATAGGCCCCACGATCATCAGCTCGTTGAGATGTTCTGCATTGGGGAATTCAGTGATGGAGGGCGCATTGACATACCGGCCATTGAACACCTCGTTCACATACATTTTGGCCACACGCCGTGCCGTGTTACCCGTGTTGTGATCGCCCAGCGTATCAATCACCAGACTGTCCAGCACACCCTGCATCTTGATTTCAACTTCATCAAGCAGCTTTTCGAGCTCGCCGGGCTCGATGAACTGGGAAATGTTGTCGTTGGCGTTGAACCGCTTTCGCGCGGCCTTCAAACGCTCACGAATTTTTACGGAAACAGGTGTCCCTTCGTCGCCGTCTATTTGAGTCATGGAGCTATCGGATTTCATTAACATCCGAGAATCTTAACAGTGTTTTCCCAATAGGGTTTTTGCTAAAAATCCCATACAGAATGGTCATTGACCGCTATATTTTTAGTAGCGTCTTCCGGTCAGGAACAGCATCAGCCGCATCAGGCCAAAGGCGAGCCGGTCCAGCACCCTTTGTCGCAGCGGCCTGCGAGCGTAGGCTTTCGGGTCAAGCTGTTTACCGGCTGTGTGCATGGCATGCTCCAGACGCTCGCGCAGATCCTGGGCGAAAGCCACATCGTCGATGACCACATTGGCCTCGCGCGCCAGCAACAGGCTTAGCGGGTCAAGGTTGGACGAGCCCACCGTGGCCCAGTGGCCATCAATCACCGCGACCTTGGCGTGCAGATAGCTGGGCGCATATTCATGAATCTCCACGCCAGCTGCCAGCAGTGCACCATACACCGGTCGGGCAGCATGGTATTGCATGAAGTATTCATAACGCCCCTGTAAAAGCAGGCGCACGCTGACCCCGCGCCGCGCCGCGTGTATGAGGCCCTTGCGCAGCCGGGCTCCTGGCAGAAAATAAGCATTGGCAATGATGATCTCGCGGCGGGCTTCACCAATGGCTTTGCGGTAAGCCCGTTCAATTTGAGTGCGCTGACGCAAGTTGTCGCGTAACACCAGCGCCGCGCGGGTCTTGGCCACACCGGTCTGGCCCCATAGCGATGACCCGGTTGCGCCTTCATGGCCGTGCCTCGTGGCATGCCGTGCGAGTGCATCGCCAGCTTGATGGACACGCACGGCGGACTGCAGGGCAGCCCACGCGGACGGGAAGTCCCGTTCCCGCGCCTCGCGGGTGGCCTTCAGCCGCCACCAGAACTGGGCCATGGCCTGAGCGACATCACGCACCAGTGGTCCCGTCACACGCACTGCAAAATCGAACCGCGGAGCATCCAGCACGCCATGGTTGGGGTCGTAAAAATCATCCAGCACATTGATGCCACCACAAAAGGCAACTGAGCCATCCACCACGCAGAGCTTGCGATGCAGTCGCCGCCAACGGCTGGGAATAAACCATCCGATGCGCCCCAACGGGGAGAATATGCGCCACTGCACCCCGACCGCATCAAAGCGTGTCGCCCATTCAGCGGGCACCTCCAGCGTGCCTGCACCGTCCATCACCAGGTACACCGACACACCTCGCGCGGCCGCCCGAGCCAGTGCATCAGCGACCAGCGAGCCCGACACGTCGAAACTGAATATGTAGGTTTCCAGCCAGACTTCATGCCGTGCAGCATCAATGTCGCCCAGCAACGCCGGAAAAAACGCCTCCCCGCCTTGCAGCAGGTACACGTCGTGAGTGTCTTGATACTGAACCATTACGAACTTGCATGCACCATGGTTTTCGGGCTTGGACGAAATGGGTTTGGCTTCATCCGGTCAATGCGAATTCGGCGATGAGCGGGAGGTGATCAGACATTTGCCCCCAAATGCGTCCACTGGGCACATGCACGCTCACGGGTGTCAGGCCTCTTGCGTAAACATAGTCAAGCTGTACCAGCGGCAGTCGCGACGGATAGGTCGGGTATCGCGCGCGTTGAAACGCTACAAGATCAATAGCTGATAACGCTTTGGTGACAAGGCCCCCCCAGTCATTAAAGTCTCCGGCCACCACCAGGGCAGCTTTGGCAGGCACTTCGCGATCAATAAAGCGCTGTACCTGTGCCACCTGCCGCACGCGGCTGGCCCGGATCAGCCCCAAATGCACCACCACGACATGAACCGCGACGCCATGAAACATCACCTCGGAATGCAGCAAACCGCGCTGTTCAAAACGGTGGTCTGACATGTCTTCATGCTGGTGCGCCACCACGGGCCAACGCGAAAGCATCGCATTGCCGTGCTCGCCATGGCGGGTGACAGCGTTGGTGCGGTAGACCGCCTCATACCCCTCGGGGGCCAAAAAGTCGGCCTGCGCCAGATCCGGCCAATGGTTGAAAAACTGCGCTTCGCGCCGGTGCAATTTGCGCACTTCCTGCAAACACACCAGATCAGCGTCGAGCTGCTCTACCGCATGACCCAGGTTGTGAATTTCCAGACGACGACGCGGACCGATTCCCTGAACACCTTTGTGGATGTTGTAGGTGGCGACGCGTAGGATTTTGGGCGATGCGGTCATGCAGGTTGTATCAAAGGGCTTGGTCTGTGAATCTGGGCAGCATCAGTATCGCCTCTGCATTGGACGGTGAATAGCATTCATGGGCGGCTTCAAGCATGGGAAGCCATTTGGAGGCTGTATGTTCAAGCGGGTTCAGCGTGATGCGGGTGCCTGCAGGAACCCTCAACCCAAACAAATGCTCTGTATTTTGCGTAATACCGGGCGCATAACGGTGTAGCCAGCGCGGATAAATGTTGTAGACATTCTCCAGACGCCAGTCGACCAGGGCGCCCTCCAGACCCGACTGTGGACCACAATCAATTCCGGTTTCCTCAAATACCTCCCGCTCGGCCGTTTGACGAAATGCCTCGGCAACGTCATCTTTACTGCCCGTCACCGACTGCCAGAAATCCTCAGAAGATACCTGCTGATCGGCACGCTTGATCAACAGCACGTCCAGCGCCGGTGTGTAAATTACCACCAGCACGGATTCAGGGATTTTGAAAGCTTGGGCCATACGTAAAAAGGGCGCTGATCTCAGCGCCCTTTGATTCTGCCCCAAGCTTCGTACCGCCTGGAACTGGACCTGGATCAGTCCGCCTTGGCCAGGTCTGCATTGCGCAACTTGATGTGCAGTTCTTTCAACTGCTTCTCGTCCACAGGGCTCGGTGCCTGCGTCAGCAGACACTGGGCACGCTGGGTTTTGGGGAAGGCAATCACGTCGCGGATGGACTCGGCGCCGGTCATCATCGTCACGATGCGGTCCAGGCCGAACGCCAGCCCACCGTGGGGTGGCGCACCGTATTGCAGCGCGTCAAGCAGGAAGCCAAATTTAAGCTGGGCTTCTTCCGGAGTGATCTTGAGGGCATCGAACACTTTTTGCTGCACGTCCGCACGGTGAATACGCACTGAACCGCCACCCATCTCCCAACCATTCAGGACCATGTCGTAGCCCTTGGAGATGCACTTCTCGGGCGCGGTGACCATCCAGTCTTCGTGGCCGTCTTTGGGGGCTGTGAATGGGTGGTGTGTCGCGGTGTAGCGCTGGGCTTCTTCGTCGAACTCGAACATGGGAAAGTCGACCACCCACATGGGCCGCCAGCCTTTTTCAAACAGGCCATTTTTCTTGCCAAACTCGCTGTGACCAATCTTGATGCGCAGGGCACCAATCGCGTCGTTGACGATTTTTTCCTTGTCGGCCCCGAAAAAAATCAGGTCGCCGTCTTGCGCGCCAGTACGAGCCAAAACTTCGTTCACCGCTTTGTCGTGAATATTCTTCACGATGGGACTTTGCAGACCCTCACGGCCCTTGGCAAGGTCGTTCACCCGAATGTAAGCCAGGCCCTTGGCGCCGTAGATCTTGACGAACTCGGTATAGGCATCAATTTCACTGCGGGTGATACCGCCGCCTTCGACTGAGCCACCAGGCACACGCAGGGCCACGACACGGCCATTCTTCATGTTGGCCGCGCCCGAGAAAACCTTGAAATCCACATCTTTCATCACGTCCGTGACTTCGGTGAATTCAAGTTTCACGCGCAGATCAGGCTTGTCGGAACCGTAGCGGTGCGCAGCCTCCTGGTACGTCATAACCGGGAATTCACCCAGATCGACGCCGATCGTGTTCTTGAAAACCGTTTTGATCATGCCCTGAAAGATGTCACGAATTTCCTCCTCGCCCAGGAACGAGGTCTCGATATCAATTTGCGTGAACTCGGGCTGGCGGTCAGCGCGCAGGTCTTCGTCGCGGAAGCATTTGGTGATCTGGTAATAGCGGTCAAACCCCGCCACCATCAGCAACTGCTTGAAGAGCTGGGGCGACTGCGGCAACGCGAAAAACATGCCGTCATGCACGCGGCTTGGCACGAGGTAGTCGCGCGCACCTTCCGGTGTGGATTTGGTGAGCATGGGCGTTTCAATGTCGACAAAACCATTGGCATCGAGAAACTTGCGTACTTCCATCGAAACCCGGTAGCGCAGCATCAGGTTGTTTTGCATGTAAGGGCGGCGCAGGTCCAGCACGCGATGTGTCAGGCGAGTGGTCTCGCTGAGGTTCTCGTCGTCCAGCTGGAACGGAGGCGTAACAGACGGGTTGAGCACGACCAGCTCGTGGCACAGCACTTCGATCTTGCCGCTCTTGAGGTTGTCGTTCACGGTGCCATCAGGGCGAGCACGCACCAGGCCTTTGATCTGTACACAGAATTCGTTGCGCAGGCCCTCGGCGGTCTTGAACATGTCGGCACGATCAGGGTCGCAAACAACCTGAACATAGCCTTCGCGGTCGCGCAGGTCCACGAAGATCACGCCACCGTGGTCACGCCTGCGGTTGACCCAGCCGCAAAGGGAAACGGATTGGCCCATCAGGGCATCGGTCACCAGACCGCAATAGTGGGAGCGCATGGCCATATCAAACTTTCAATTCACCGCATTTCACGGCGGTCACAGGTCAAAAAAATTATTTCGCCGACGTGAGCATGTCCGGCAGACTGGGCACATCAGGTGCCACCGTACCCATGGAAATGACATACGTCAGCGCCTGGTCAACGCTCATATCCAGCTCAATCACCTCGGTGCGCGGCAGCATCAAAAAGAAACCGCTGGTGGGGTTGGGGGTAGTGGGCACATACACGCTAACAAAGTCGGCGTTCAGAAGCCTGGCCACTTCGCCGCTGGGCGCGCCAGTCTGAAACGCGATGGTCCACGAGCCCGCGCGCGGGTACTGGATCAGCATGGCTTTTCTGAAGGCATTGCCGTTGCTGGAGAACAGGGTGTCTGATACTTTTTTAACACCCACATAGATCGACTTGAAGATCGGGATGTTGGTGAACAGGCGGTCCCATTGGCGCAACATCCAGCGCCCGGCCACATTGGACACCAGTGCACCGGTAATCAGCAATGTGGCGAACACCAGAATCACGCCCAGGCCGTGTATCGCGCGCAGGCGGTCAATGACGGGCTTGGTCCCGGTGGGCAGAAAGGCCTCAAAGCCCGAGAGCACGCCGCCAAAAACACCGTCCAGAACGCCCACCAGCCACGACAATACACCGACAGTGATCGCCAACGGAAGCCAGACCAACAGGCCGGTGATCAGGTATTTTTTGATAGGCATGGTGGCGAGGTGAGGTCAGTGGCAAGCGCAAGAAGCGCCGCAGCTACCGGCAGACGCGGCGGGCGATTTGCTCGAAGCACTGTCACTGGATTTGGACTCACTCTTGCTGGCCGTTCCGGTATCAGCTTTGGTTTCGGTCTTGGTCTCGGCCGGGGTTGCCTTGCTATCCGTTTTGGAATCCCCTGAGCCAGAATCGGTACCACCGCCAGACTTGTCGGATGCGGGCGCTGGGGTTCCTCCCCCCTTGAAATCAGTGGCGTACCAGCCCGAACCCTTGAGCTGGAATCCGGCTGCCGTCAATTGTTTTTTGAACGTGGAAGCGCCACAAGCGGGGCAATCTGTCAGCGGAGCATCCGACATTTTTTGCAAAACGTCTTTCGCGTGTCCGCAAGATTCACATTTGTAAGCGTAAATAGGCATGGCTGAATGACGGTCTCAAGGTGGTAATAGCGCGCGCAGGCGCCGCCCGCTGCAAAGCCCTCAATTATAGGGTGCGCGATGTTAGAACAGCCGCACCCGAACCAGGACTTGCATGGCCAATAACCCCAGAGCGAAACCCATGCCACCGTACATCAGCGCTTGAAGCAGCTTGTTTGTCCGTTTTTGCTCTGACAGAAGCTCCTCCAGCTGACGCCGGTGGTCGCCAGGGCGTTGTTTCAAAAAATCGTGCAGCAACCGGGGCAGTTCGGGCAGCAAGGTGGCATACCGGGGGGCCTGGTCTTTAAGCTGGTTAAGCAACTTTTGCGGGCCCACTTGCTCAAGCATCCACTTCTCCAGAAACGGCTTGGCACTGTTCCACAAATCCAGATCGGGGTCGAGTTCACGCCCCAATCCCTCGATGTTCAACAGGGTCTTTTGCAGCAGCACCAGTTGCGGCTGGATTTCGACATGAAAGCGGCGCGAGGTCTGGAAAAGGCGCATCAACACCAGGCCCAAGGAGATTTCCTTCAACGGCCGGTCAAAGTAAGGCTCGCAAACGGCACGAATGGCACTTTCAAGCTCGTCGACACGGGTTTCCGCGGGTACCCAGCCCGATTCGATGTGCAACTCGGCTACGCGCTTGTAGTCCCGGCGAAAAAAGGCCGTGAAGTTCTGGGCGAGGTATTCTTTGTCGACCTCGGTCAGCGTGCCAACAATGCCGAAGTCCAGGGAGATATAGCGACCAAAAGTGGCAGGGTCCACGCTGACCTGAATATTGCCTGGGTGCATGTCAGCATGGAAAAAGCCGTCGCGAAACACCTGGGTAAAAAAGAGCGTGACGCCATCACGCGCCAGTTTGGCGATGTCCACGCCAGCCTCACGCAATCGTGCCACCTGGCTGATCGGAATGCCATTCATGCGCTCCATGACAATGACTTCGGTGGTGCAGTAGTCCCAGTACATTTCCGGAATCAGCACCAGGTCCAGCCCCGCCATGTTGCGCCGCAATTGGGCAGCGCTGGAGGCCTCTCGTACCAGGTCGAGCTCGTCATGCAGGTATTTGTCAAACTCGGCCACCACCTCTTTGGGTTTAAGGCGTTTGCCATCGCTGGACAGGCCATCCACCCACCCCGCCATCATCCGCATCAGGCTCAGGTCTTTTTCAATGGCGGCCAGCATGCCGGGACGCAGCACTTTGACAGCGACGTCGCGCTCTTTGCCCTGCCGGTCAACCAGTTTGGCAAAGTGAACCTGGGCAATCGATGCGCTGGCAATCGGCTCGCGGTCGAAGCTTGAAAAAATCTTGTCCACCGGCTTTCCCAGGGCCCGCTCAATAATGGCGACCGCGACGTCCGAGCCAAACGGCGGCACACGGTCTTGCAGGCGCGCCAGTTCGTCGGCAATGTCCAGCGGCATCAAATCTCGACGGGTGGACATGACCTGGCCAAACTTCACGAATATCGGGCCCAGCCGTTCCAGCGCCTCGCGAAGGCGCTGCCCCCGCGGTGCATCCAGCTTGCGACCGACTGACACCACCCGCGCCAGCATGCGCAGCCAGGGCTTTTGGAAACTGCTCAGTACCAGCTCATCCAGACCATAGCGCAGAACGATCCAGACAATGAAAGCGCCCCGGTAAAGTCGCCTCATGACGCAGATGCACCAGGCGCGACTGAGGTCGAAGCGCTTGACGCGCCTGCAGCAAACTGCCTCAAGGCGGCACCCATGCGCCGGGCTGCCTCACCCAGCGTATGGGCAGGCACGTCTCCGATGATTCGCGACAGATCGTATTCAAGATCCCAGCGGACATGGTCGACCAGCCAGTTGACTTCAGCGGCCAGTTGAACATCGCCTTCGATGCGCACACCAGGCTTGTCGCCCCGTAAAAGGGCTTGTGCCACATCAAACGGCGACTCCTGAGTAACCGTCAACGTCAGGTCGGCGCGTGCCCCGGCAGCGGCCAGATCCAGCAATCCGGCAGGTGTTGCAATTAATTTGATAGCAAACAAGCGCCATTGGATGTGGACAACCTGCCCCTTTTGCCTTGCAAGGCGGCTGGTTGCTTCCTTTTCCTGCATGAGGACATGGTTCAGCAGCAAGACGATGCGCCGCTGAACTTCGTCGATCGCCCATGCGGGAGGCGCGAAAATGGGGGTGGAGGCACCCGCGGTGCCAGGCTTGAGCGCATTGAAAACGCTCTCCAAAAATTGAAACGGGGACTGCATAGTCCCCGATTATTCACTGTTTGCCTGGCTGCCTGTTTATTGAAGCGCCTGAACCCCTGCCACCAGCCAGCCGCTGCTGCCGCTCTTGGGCTTGGTCATGTTCCAGACTTCGCGGAACGGACTTGGCCCGGCCGATGGATCTTCCTTGATCATTCCGGAGAATTCAACGCTCGCCATGTAGTCATCGCCCAGGTCTTCGATACCCAGCAGTTGGGCTTCGATCATGACCACATCGGTATGGTTGACTGGACCGCCAGTGTGCGCTTCACGCTCGGCCAGTTGAGTCTGGATTTCCTTAAGCATGGTGTCCGTCATCATGACACGCAGGGCGTCAATGTCTGACTTGTCCCACGCGGCTTGCAGTGTCACGAAATTGCCCTTGGCGGCGCGCAGGAAACCTTCCGTATCAAAACCTGCTGGGACACCCCAGCTTTGCGAGCCACCGAGACCTGACCCAATCATGGAGCCGCTTTGTTGCCCACCATCGAGCGGCATGCTGTTGCTACGCTCCCACGGACGTGCAGACGCATCATTGCCCACATTCTCAGGCCGGTAAGGGGTAGGCGCTGATACCGGGGCACCGCCTGCACCCGCACCTTGAAACGCAAATGGCGTCGCGTTTTGTACGCCGTTTTGGGCCTGCCCCGCCGCACGTCTGCGCATGAACCAGCCCACGGCCAGCATGATCGCGAGCGCCATCAGGCCAAACATGAGGATGTTACCCATGGCCCCCCCCAACCCCAGAGAACTTGCCAGCCAGGCTAGTCCCAGACCCGCTGCCAAGCCACCCAGCATGGCACCCCAAGGCTTCTTGGGCGCCACAGCAGGGGCAGCCGCTGCGGCAGGCGCCGGTTTGGCCGCACTTTGCGCCGCGCCGCCGGGCGCTGCGGGAGCAGCCGAGTTTTGTGTCACATTGCTGGATTGCTTACCAACCGATTTGCCGCCGCCCAGACGTTTGGCTGCTTCGGCATTCAAGCCAGACAATGCCAGCGTAGTTGCCAGAATAAAAGCCCAAAATTTCATAGTGCCTCCAGAATAATAATTAAATGAGTTCAGATTTTCAAAACACAAGACTGACGCTTAAAGCTTGCCTAACACTTGATTCCAGCATGCAACGCCACCATGCCGCCGGTCAGGTTGTGATAGTCCACATGACCAAAGCCGCCTTTGATCATCATGGCCTTTAATTCTTCCTGGGCCGGATGCATGCGGATGGACTCGGCGAGGTACCGGTAGCTGGCATCGTCACCCGCCACCAGTTTGCCCAGTTTTGGTAGCACCTTGAATGAATACCAGTCATAGGCTTTTTCAAGTGGCTTGGCGACTTTCGAAAACTCGAGGACCAGAAGCTTGCCGCCGGGCTTGAGCACGCGGTTCATTTCAGCCAGTGCGGCCTCTTTGTGCGTCATGTTACGCAGGCCAAAAGCCACGCTGACCACATCAAAATGATTACTGGGGAACGGAAGTTTTTCAGCATCACATACCATTGTGGGAAGTGAGACGCCCTCATTGAGCAGCCGGTCGCGCCCAGTCCGCAACATGGCTTCATTGATGTCAGTGTGGACCACCTGCCCGGTCCTGCCCACTTTTTTGGAGAACGCCACTGCCAGGTCCCCCGTGCCACCGGCAATATCGAGCACCTGGTAGCCTTCGCGAATATCGGCCACCATCACGGTGTAAGCCTTCCAGGCACGGTGCAACCCCATGGACATGAGGTCGTTCATCACGTCGTATTTGGAGGCGACAGAATCGAACACACCGCGCACACGTTGCGCCTTGGTGGTCTCGTCTATCGATTCAAAGCCGAAATGGGTGGACGTCATACCTGTGATGCTAGACGCGAAAGAGCCTTCAAACGCTTCAACCCTGTTCCAAATTGGGGAATTTGTCGCGAATTTAACGAAAAAGACCCTTTGGCCCACATAGAACGGTCATAGTTTGCTATCATTTAAATAGCGATCGAGCTTTAAACCTTAATGACTGGCACAGGCTGACCCGCCTTTTTCAATCATGGGTGCATCCCGGTCAACGCCGGCAGCCTGCAACCGCGCCATGTAGTCGGCCCAAAGCTTGTCCTGCTGGGAACCCAGGAAATACAGGTAATCCCACGAAAAAATTCCACTGCTGTGCCCATCAGAAAACGTAGGCTGAACCGCGTAATTGCCAACGGGTTCCAGTTCGGCAAGCTCAACGAGCCGTTTACCGGACTGCAGAACCTCTTGCCCCGGGCCGTGGCCCTGTACTTCGGCCGACGGTGAATAAACGCGCATCAACTCAAACGGAATCCTGAACTGAGCGCCGTCTGAAAAGCTGACTTCCAGCACCCGCGATTGGCCGTGAACCGTTAGTCCTTGAGGCGCTGGAGCCCCATTTTGCAAACCCGCCATTTGATACCCCGAAACACCAGGAACCGAGCTCCCTGGAAATAAATTAGCGCAGCCTCGTTAGAAGCGCGCGGAAAAATTGAAATGCAGCTTCTGATCACCGCTTTGTGGAATACCTGAGCCTGGCGCAAATGGCAGGGAACTGCCGCTCACAATGCGTCCGTACTCCGCCGACAAGGCATAACCCACAGGCGAAGCGTAGCGCAAACCCAATCCCACACTGGCCAGGCTGTCATTCGACGGCTTGGGGTTTCCGTTGGCGTTGTTGTTGCTCAGCCAGCCCGCATCGACAAACCCAAGTAGACGCAGACCCGGCGCCAATTCGCGCGTGCTGATTTCAGAGGAGGCCAGCAAACCACTGTCGCCGGCGACAGGACGCTCCCCAGTTCCCCGCACTGATGAGGCCCCGCCAATGCCAAACTGTTCGCCAGAAATCAGGGCATCGGGGCTGTACTGAAACTGGCCACGCACACTCCACAACCATCCGCCGGCAAAACTGGTGAGGTAATTGGCCGAACCGCGCAGGGCCCGCCAGTTGGCAGAAGTGATCCGCGCGTCCTCTGATTGGTAAGCCACGAGGTTGTTGCCATCACCTGCAGTCATGTTAAAAGCAAGATCGGCACTGTAGCCCCAGACTGCCGCATCTGACTCAACCCGGGCGTTGTAGGTCAACGTCAGCGGCCGACTGCGGCGCAAGGTCTGCACGGCCACCCCGTTGACTTCAGCGGCCTTGAACACCTTGTCGTCCAGGCCAACGCCGAAGTAGCTTCGGTAGCCCCCGTCAGGCGGCAGGTAGTGGTTGTAATTCAACCCCATCGTTTCTCCCGCGCCGGTACTTGTGAACGCACCAAAGTTGCCGACCACGTCAGATCGGGTGAAGTTCAAACCGACAACACCACCCAGTGGATAAAGCGGAACGCGGTAATTCAAACCCAATTGCTTGACGGCGCCGGGGCGCTCCAATGACGTCGTGTAAGCGCCGGTGATTTGATGATCGCGCCCAAACACATTGGCATGGCCCCCGGCCAGCGTGAAACGGTCATTTCCCGTTGCGTTTGATCCGGTGTTGGACAAACTTGTCGACAAATTCCAGGGTTTGGATTCTTTCACCACGATTCTGGCGTCAATCTGATCGGCCGTTTCCGACTCTTTGAGCGCCACTTGAACCTGTTTGCCCTGACTCTCATTGGCAATAGCCGTCTGGACCGCCAAAGTTCTGAAATTTGGCGCCGCTCCTTCGACCAGTTCCGGCAGACTTGCCCGAATATTGGCTTCTGTGTATTGGGCGACTCCCTCCACCGTAACTTTGCCCAGCACGAATTTCACGATGTTCAGAGTCACCGTGCTACCCAGTTCCTGGGGCGGCAACACCACCCGGTGAAGGGCAAAGCCCTTGTCCCGCATGGCCGACTCGAGCGCCTGAGTCGCTCTTTGCAGGCTTGCCAGCGAGGCATCTGTTCGCAGGAAAGGTGCCAGTACTTTTGACGTTTCGCCATCAGGCAGCGGGTTCTCGCCCTTGATGTCGAACCCCTTGATAACGAAAACCGGATTGGCCGACACAGCCATGGGCACAGGCGTTTGGGCGAACGCAGTCGAGCCCAAACAGGACAAGAATGCGGCACACGCTAGGCGTGGCAAGCGGCCAAAGGCGCCGCTGTTGAAGGTTTGATGATTGAGAGTCAACATGATGTGATTGCCCGCTATCTACACTGATTGGTTGGGCGAATGCCGGACTCACCCAGCACGCTGACCAGCATGGGACTTCTGCTGCTGGGCAAGGGCACCTTGTCAAACTCAAGAAACAGCGGCGTCAGCAGTGGCCGGATCACGTTGCCACTGTCAGTGGCGAACCCGGTTTCACCTCGACCCAGATGCAGGGTTTCGCGCTGAGTGGTGATTTCGATGTGCCCGTCACGCACAAAGACAAAAAGGCCGGGCTGGTCGTCATCCATGCTGGCACCTTGAAACAACTGGCGG
>JANPAZ010000051.1:0-2774 GCA_031430225.1 Rhodoferax sp.
TAAGCCCGCTCCACACGTGCAATGCGCAACTCGTAATGCGCGTACCAGACTGCTTTGCCATTCTCCTGGGCAATTTGGTGCTCGGCATTGGCTTTCCACGCTGAAATCGACTCGAGGCTCTCCCAGTAAGACACTGTGATGCCAAATCCATCCGCCCCGCGCGTGCTTTCCACACCCAGATACCCGGGCTGCTGGGCCGCCAATTCGACCATGCGGTCAGCCATGTGGGCATAGCCCTTGTCTTGCAATGTGCGCAAAGCCGAAAAGATGACGGCGTAGTAAGGGGGTTTGGGCAGCGCTGCAAATGATGAGGATGTCATGCGGATACCTTGCAAGAAAGTGGACCGATCACCATGCTATTTTTTATATAGCAAACTATCGAATGGATATGGGGGCCTAAGGCCTAATTTCCCCATGAACTCCAACGAAACCTCTCAAACCACCTGCCCCGCCTCAATCGTGATGCGGCGCTGGCATCGCTCGGCAATGGCGCGGTCGTGGGTGACCAGTACCAGCGTGGTGCCTAGCTCCTGGTTCAGCTCAAACATGAGCTTCATGATGGTCTCGCCTGTCGCAAAGTCGAGACTTCCGGTGGGCTCATCGGCCAGCAACACGGCAGGCTGCACCACAAAAGCCCGGGCCAATGCCACGCGCTGCTGCTCACCGCCACTGAGCACTTTAGGGTAGTGGCTCAACCGTTGCGACAGGCCTACGCGCGCCAAAATCTCGGTCGCTGATTTGCGGGCGTCTCTAGCGTTGGCCAACTCCAGCGGCAGCATCACGTTTTCCAGCGCGGTGAGATTACCCAGCAACTGGAAGCTCTGAAACACAAAACCCACCTTGCGGGCCCGCAGCGCGGCGCGATCATCCTCGTCAATGGCAAAGAGATCCTGACCGGCCAGCCGGACGGTGCCGCGTGTGGGGGTGTCCAGCCCGGCAATGATGGACAACAGGGTGCTTTTGCCCGAGCCGGACGCGCCGACAATGGCCGCAGTTTCCTTCTGCGCCAGCGAGAAATCAATATCGCGCAAAATGTCCAGTGTGCCGGTGGAATCAGCCACCGACTTGAACACATGCTCGACCGAAATGATGGCGGGCGCGTCGGCAGAATTTTTTGAATCAGACATGGGGCTTTCTTTGTATCGACGACACTTTATCGCAGCCGGGTTGCTGGCTGCCCTGGCGGGGTTATCCACGGGTATGCCTGCAGCCGCGGCCGCGCCCAAAACCATTGTGATTCTGGGCGACTCACTCAGTGCGGAATACGGCCTGGCGCGCGGCACAGGTTGGGTGGCGTTGCTTGAAAAACAGCTCAAGGCCGAAAAGATCGATGCGGCCGTGGTCAATGCCAGCATCAGTGGTGACACGACCTCGGGCGGGCGTTCACGCTTGCCCGCTGTGCTGGCACAGCACAAGCCCACGCATGTGATCATCGAGTTGGGTGGCAACGACGCACTGCGGGGCTTGCCCTTGAAGATGACCGAAGAGAATTTGAAAGCCATGACGCAGGCCGCCCAAAAGGCCGGTGCCAAGGTGCTGCTGGTAGGTATGCAGGTGCCCCCCAACTACGGCGCTGACTATTCGGCGCGCTTTGCAGGCACCTTTACAACGGTGGCAAAAGCCGAGAAAGCAGCGTTGGTACCGTTTCTGCTCAAAGGCGTGGCTGACCGGCCCAACGCCACTGAGTTGTTCCAGGCAGACCGCATTCACCCCACCGCACAGGCCCAACCCGCCATGCTGGCCAACGTGTGGCCCGAACTGAAAAAACTGTTGAAATGAGCCTGAACACCATCACCGCCAGTGATCTCATCACCCGACTGGCCGAATTCGACACTGTCATTGACGCCCGCAGCGAAGGTGAGTTTGACGAAGATCATCTGCCGCAGGCCGTGAACTGGCCCACGCTCAACAACGAAGAGCGCATTTATGTGGGCACAACCTACAAGCAGGTGAACGCTTTTGAAGCAAAGAAGCGCGGTGCGGCCATTGCGGCGCGCAACATATCGCGGCACATCGAGCGCGAAGTGATCGACAAGCCCAAAGACTGGAAACCGCTGACCTACTGCTGGCGTGGCGGCAAACGCAGCGGCTCGCTGTCGCTGGTTCTGAGCGAGATCGGCTTTCGCGTCACGCTGGTTGAGGGCGGCTACAAGGCGTTTCGCGCAGCTGTGGTGCAAGACATTGCGGTGCATGTGGCGCGCCTGCGGTTCGTCGTGATTTGCGGCACGACTGGATCGGGCAAAACACGGCTGCTGCAAGCATTGGCTGGGCAAGGGGCCCAAGTGCTGGATCTCGAAGGCCTGGCGCAGCACCGCAGTTCGGTTCTGGGCGCCATTCCAGGGCAAACCCAGCCCACGCAAAAGCGCTTTGACACGCTGGTCTGGGACACCCTTCGCCACCTCGACCCGGCAAGGCCGGTTTTCGTGGAGAGCGAAAGCAAAAAAGTGGGCAATGTGGCTGTGCCAGAGTCATTGATACTGTCCATGCGAGCGAGCGAGTGCCTGAGCCTGGAGTTGCATGACGACGAGCGTATTGCCCTGCTGATGGAAGACTATGATTTCTTCGTACGGGACGCCCACGCGTTTTGCAACCGGCTTGATGTGTTGACCGAGTTCCTGGGCAAGGAGCAGGTGCAGGGCTGGAAAGACTCGGTGCACGCCGGTCAGTTCGAACCCGTGGTGCGAGATCTGCTCACTTTGCACTACGACCCGATTTACCGCCAATCGATCAAACGCAACTTCAAGAAGTTTGGCGCTTCAAAAACAATAGCGCCT
>JANPAZ010000052.1:0-54479 GCA_031430225.1 Rhodoferax sp.
CGCAGCGGGTGCCAATCACCTCACCGAATACAAACAGTTCACGGACAGTATTGCCGCCAACACCAAAGCGTTTGGCAAACCCGTGTTGCTTTTCAATGGTGATTCCCACGTGTACCGCTCGGACAACCCTTTGGTGGCCGGAGCAGCCTGCGTGATTGAACCTACCTCAGGCGCAACGGCAGTCGCCTGTACTGCGAACAACATGCCTGCTGGCAGCAACAATCCGGCCGATCCTTATTTGAATCAGCCTCACAACTACAACGTTCCCAATTTTCGCCGGGTGGTCGTGCATGGAAGCACGAGCCCGCTGGAATACCTCAAATTGAAGGTGGATCCTGCTGCCAATGCGATCAACAGCACAGACTCATTCGGGCCATTTAGTTGGAAACGCGTCAAATCCTGAAAATATTGCATTGCACGCTCGAGCGGCCGTCAAACCACTGCCGGCCGCATTTCATAAAACTTGCTCTGGCATTTCTCCCTTTCAGCCGATGACCGAGGAACGTGCGGAAACTTTCGGCGCGACAGCTATCTGTAGTGAAGGCCGCTTCGCTCCCTTTCGCTGAGATTGGACGTTTAGTTTTATTGACGGGCTGTTCGATTTAACAAAAGTTTCACATCACCTGTCACGTCAATGCCATCAAACAGATTTAAATTGCGGGAAAGGAGCAACCACATGATGTCTGAATTCTTCAAGCAACTCTCGATTCAACGCTGGGATGACCATCGCTATTACCATCACAGCCGGATCAATCAATCCTTGCATTTCTTGAGCGCCATCAGCTTTCTGGTCGCCTATGCATTTTTGTTCAAAGACCCGGCGGTCGCTGCCTTGATCGCATGGCTGATCTCCATGACGAGTCGCCAGGCGGGACACTTTTTCTTCGAGCCCCTCGGCTACGACGAAGTCAATCAGGCGACTCAAGAGCACAAGGAAGAGATCAAGGTGGGTTACAACTTGCGCCGCAAGGTGGTTTTGCTGGCAATCTGGGCCGGTGCGCCGCTGATTTTGTTTATTGACCCAAGTTTTATGGGTATGGTCGAACCCCATCAGTCTCTTGAAGGGTTTGTCCGGCAAACGGGTGAGCTCTGGCTGATCATTGGTGCGGGCGGCCTGTTGTTTCGAACCATTCACCTCTTCTTTCTCAAGGACGTGATGTCTGGCCTGGTCTGGATGACCAAGATTTTGACCGACCCCTTTCACGACATTTACCTCTATCACAAGGCACCCTTGGCCTTGCTGCGCGGCGAATTGATTGAGCCACGCAAGGCGACTGGTCAGCGCTAAAGCGCTGCGCGCGCTGCGTTTATTTCCGCGCTTGTCGCAGCCTGACCAACAACATCTCGCGCATGACGCGGCGCTTGATGGATTTATTGGTCAAGGCCGCGTCAACTCTCCACCAGCCATCACTTTGCATTTGAAGCGCGGCGCGAACAAATCGCCGGGCAACATCGTCGAAATCCGACTCGGTGTAGTTCAGGCTGAAAATGATCCGGCCGGTTCCAACCCAGCTCAATGCAAGGCCTTCCAGACGCAAGTAGTGCTGAAGCAACCAGTTGTAGCAACCTGGCCGGGTATAGAGAACTGTCCAGATCGACGACATGTTGGCGACCTGAACCGGCACGCCCGCGTCATCCAGCATTTCGTTGAGCTTGTGCGACCGCCGATGCCACGTTGCGTCCAAGTCCATGTACAGCCCCTTGATATCGCTGTTGTCCAGGCGATTCAGAAAGACATTCATGGCTCCCATCACATAGGGATGCGAATTAAACGTGCCGCGCGCAAAACAAATGTCTGCGGGCGCGTCGTCACGGAATCGCTTCATCCATTGTCTTTTGCCACACACAACGCCCACAGGCAAACCACCGCCAAGCGTTTTCCCATAGGTCACCATGTCTGCTTGAACCCCGAAGTATTCCTGGGCGCCACCGACGGCAAGGCGAAAGCCCACGAATACCTCGTCAAAAATCAGTGCAATTCCCTTTTGATCGCAAATCTTCCGAAGCGTCTGCAGCCAGGCAGTGTAGGCGGCCCGGTCGAAAGCGGCCTTGCGCGAACTGTCAATCAAAGAGGAATCACCAGGGGCGGCGCTATTGGGGTGGAGTGCCTGCAGCGGATTGATGAGAACGCACGCGATGTCGTTGCGATTGCGCAGAACGCGCAGCGTACCTTCGCCCATTTCAGCCAGGGTGAAAGTGTCTCGCGCCGCAACCGGATTGCCGATTCCCGGCTGAACATCACCCCACCAGCCATGGTAAGAGCCACAGAAGCGCACCACTTTGTCGCGCCCGGTGTGGTAGCGCGCCAGGCGAACGGCTTGCATGACGGCCTCAGTACCAGACATGTGAAACGACACCTCGTCCATGCCAGAGACTTTTTTGAGTCTCGTCACATTGTCGGAAACCACAGGGTGGTAAGCACCCAAAACCGGTCCGAGATGGCGCACCAGATCCGCGCCCTGGTCGATACAGTTTTTGTAGAAATCATTGCCAAAGAGGTTGACGCCATACGAGCCGGTCAGGTCGTAGAACTCGTTGCCATCGAGGTCCGTGACCCTCACACCGGAAGTCGACGTCACAAAAGACCCGATCTTCAGGCCTTTTGCGACCAGCTTCTGGAACTGGAAAGGCACCCTGTAAGCGCTGACAAACTGCAGGTCGGAGACACCTTGGGCCACTTCACCGGTGACGGCCACGCTCTTGCTGAATCGCTCCCGGAACCTGGCAACCAGCACGTCAAAGGCAGCCTTGCGCCTCGCAACCAGTTCAGGCGGCGCGCCGTCCACACCAAACGCTTCTGCTTCCTCATAAACATAAGCCGGCAGCTGCGCGGCAATGCGGCGCGCTGTACGCGGATGCCCCGCCAGCGAGCGATGTTTGGCCAGCGAAAGCTCAACCCTGGACTTCACCTTTTTCAAGCTACTGGCCACGAACACCGCACCTGACGCCAGCAGAACCCACGATGCCGGTCCCAAAGTTTCATTCATCACCCAATCTCCTTCATGACTAAAATTTCCCGAGGCTTAACAAGATGAACTTTCGCCAGACGATCCAGCGTGTTCTGGCCCATGAGGACCTCAACTTTCTTCTGACCAACCGGATTCCACGACGCTGGCTCACCCAATTCATGGGCCGGTTTAGCAAGATCGAGACGCCCTGGGTGCGCGACATGTCGATCGGAATCTGGAAGTTCTTCACCGACCTTGACTTGGGTGAGGCTAAGAAGCGCAGCTTCAAAAGCATGCATGACTGCTTCACCCGTGAACTCAAGGCAGGAGTGCGTCCTCTGGACATGAACCCTGCCGTGATGACGAGCCCGGTGGACGCAATCATTGGCGCGGCGGGCCACATAGACGGCACCCGCGTGTTTCAAGCCAAAGGCTTCCCGTATACCCTTGAAGATCTGATCGGGCCAGACGAAGCGGTGGACGAATGGCGCAACGGTACTTATGTCACCTTGCGGTTGACCTCCAGCATGTACCACCGGTTTCACGCGCCGCAAGACTGCATGGTGGAAAAGGTACGCTACTTTTCCGGCGACACGTGGAACGTCAACCCCATCGCTCTCAAACGTGTGGAGAAACTGTTTTGCAAAAATGAACGCGCCTTCATCCTGACCCGCCTGACTGGCGCTGGTCCCGCTGGCAACCAGCGGTTTGCGATCGTTCCGGTGGCGGCTATTCTGGTGGCCAGCATCCGCCTGCACTTTCTTGATACCTTGTTTCACCTGACCTATTCCGGCCCCAAAGCACATGCGTGCTCTGCGCCGTTCAACAAGGGACAGGAAATGGGCTGGTTTCAGCATGGGTCCACCGTCATCGTCCTGGCCCCAGCCGGCTTTATTTTGAGCGAAGGGTTAAGCCAGGGTGCACGGGTGAAGATGGGCCAGGCCCTCATGCGCTGGAGCGACTGACCGGCAAGGAAGAAACGGGGTCTGTCAGGGATGCAAACTGGCGGCCATGCTTGTCAAGCACGCCAGATACTGTTTCGATAAAAGCGTCAAAAACAGATTCCCAGTGCATGTGCGTCACACTCACCGGCGCAAGTTGACGCAGCTCGGAACGCCTGGCGGGATTGAGCGCCAGCGCAACCGCAGCATTGATGAAATCCAGCTCTTCGCCAGGCTTGATGAGCACGCCATTGTGATTGCTGGTGATCAACTCCAGCGCCGCTGCATTGGCATACGACAACACAGCCAGACCACTTGCCAGTGCCTCGGGCACCACATTGCCAAAAGTTTCGGTCAGGCTTGGGAAAAGAAACAAGTCGGCCGAGGCATAGTGGCTTGCCAGATCACCGCCCTTTCGGGTCCCCGCAAAAATGGCATCCGGGCACGCCTCCTCAAGCTTGGCGCGAAGTGGTCCGTCGCCAACAAAAACAAGCCGGGTACCAGGGCGCTGGCTCTGGATTGCCCTGAAGGCGGCAATGACCAGACCCACATTTTTTTCCTTGGCCAGCCGCCCCACTAACAAGACCACCAGATCGTCTGGCCCTGCACCCCAATGGTCACGCAAGGCAGCTGACCGATGGCCGGGCGAGAACTGATCGATGGCCACACCGCGCGACAGCAGGGTCACATTTTGGTAGCCCCGGCTCTGCAACTCCTGCACCATCGCGCGCGTTGGGACCATGGTGGCCTGGGTTCGGTTGTGCAGCTTTCGCAGGTAGTGGTCAATGGAAGTCTTGAGCAGGCCAATCCCGTAATGTTGGGAGTAGCTTTGGAAATTCGTGTGAAATGAACTTGTGATCGGTAAATTCAGCTTGCGGGCAGCGGCAACCGCAGACCACCCCAGCGGACCTTCAGTCACCACGTGAACGATGTCAGGCCGCTTCTCACCCCAAAGCTCGACCAGCCGCTTTTTGGCGGGCAGACCAAAGCGCAAGTCTCCGTAGGCCGGCAATGCCATGCCTTTTGCAAGAACTTCATCCAGCCCAGCACGGGGCGACTGGCTTCCATCGTGCGCTTGTCGTGGCCGAACCATTTGAATGGCATGACCCCGTTTCAGAAGCCCCTCAACGATGCGCCCCAACGTCATGGCAACACCATTGACTTCAGGTGGAAATGTCTCGGTGACGATAGCGATGCGCAGGCTGGACGGTCGGACCGCAAACGATTCAATGACGATATCTTCGGTATTGTTCACGCCTCAGAGCGTAGGCTGGTGATGTAACAAAGCCGTGATGCTTTTTTGACATTTTGAAGTCAACCGTGCTGAAAACTGGCTGAAACCTTCATTTCAAAATGGCGCTGCACGTTCACAACTTCAAAGGCAACCGATGCCGCTTTCGCAATGAGAAAGGAGTTCATTGCAAGAATAGTTCAAACGATTTTTAGGATTGCCGTTTGGGTTGCTTGACGGTCAGGGAGCAAGAATCGGGAGATAAGCAACTCAAGCTCGTCCGATTGCTGGCGCAAACTCTCCGCGGCAGCGGCTGATTGCTCGACCAACGCTGAGTTTTGTTGGGTCGCCTGATCCAGTTGCATGACTGAGGCATTTATCAGGCCAATACCCTCAGTTTGTGAACGGGTTGCAATGGAAATTTCAGTGATGGCGCCAGTAAGCTCCCGCACGGACTGAACCATTTGAGTCATGACCTGCCCTGCGCGACCCACCAGAAGGGAGCCGGCATCAACCCGTTCCACTGATTTTTTGACGAGACCGTTTATTTCGCGTGCCGCAGAAGCCGAATGAATGGCCAGCATTCGCACTTCAGACGCGACCACCGAAAATCCACGTCCGAGCTCTCCCGCCCGGGCGGCCTCAACCGCTGCGTTCAAAGCAAGCAGATTCGTCTGAAAAGCAATGTTGTCGATGACCCCCACAATGTCAGTGATCTTGTGCGATGAAGTCTTGATGTCTTCCATGGTCCCGATCACTTGCGAAACGACAGCGCCGCCATCGGCCGCCATGGCAGTTGATTTCAAGGCCATTTGTTCGGCTCGAGCCGCAGCATCCGCGGACGTGCTGACCATAATACTGACGGAGTCCATTGAGGCAGCAGTTTGCTGCAAGCTTGCCGCGGCTTCCTCCGTCCGCTGGGAGAGATCGGCGTTGCCGCTGGCGATTTCGGTCGATGCTGTCGACACACTTTCGACGGACACCCGAACCTGCCGCACCAATCCTCGAAGGGAATCCTGCATGGCCGACAGTGAATTGAGCAGGACACCAGTTTCATCGCGATCGTGCCCTGTGATTTCCTGACGAAGATCCAAATTGGCCACACGATTTGCTGTCATGTAAGCCAGCCTCAAGGGGCGCGTGATGCTGCGAACCAGCCAAACCGTCAAAGCGGTTCCGACCAGCAGTGCGGCCACGCCAAATGCGATAAGAGCGCTACGAGCCGATGCGCTTAATTGCGAGATTTCGTTGGCTGATTCATCGATATCCTTGCGCGTGGATTTGGTGAGTTCACCCAGTGAAGCCTGAAGGCTATTGGAGGATGGTACGAAGCGCTCGGAAAAGACTTTTCGGATGCGTTCTGTGACCCCTGAGTCACGCGCAGCAATGAGTTCAGTGCGGGCCGCCTGAAAAACGCGTCCAGCCAGTTCAATCTGCTCGAGTAGCTTGATGTCCTTCGGGTCGGACACACCTCGATGCAGATCCTTGATCAATGCGTCGTACTTCTGCTGGGTCGCAACGATATCAGCGCCAAGAATCTCGCCAACTTCCGGCTCTGAGCTCAAAGCGACCGCTTTGTAACGTTCGCTGTTGATGGCCTGGAGTCGCAAAGCATCAATGGCAATTCGTTCCGTCTGAAGACTGAGGTTCACCAAATTCCGGGTACTTTGGTCCACCCTGTAAAGTGACCACACACCAATGCCTGACCCAACCAAAGTCAGAAACAGGACAAGAGCGGGTACCAGGGATAGTCGTCTGCCGAGCGTCTTTCGGCCGACGGGTTGCTTCAAAGTTTCAATCATGCAAACGTTAGTTTTGGGAATTGCGGATTAGAGTTAGTTCCGCGCCCATTGAATGGTTTTCGCTCGCCAATCCGCACGCCGCAAACCGGATTGGCGAAACCGTCTTACGGAACTTGGGCACTTTAACCAGTGGCTCGTCGCATAGCAGGTCTACCGGTTCGCAGCAACGGAAAAGCATCACGCCGATCTTGCCACTCACGCGTTACGCTGCAGTGACAGCCGTGAATTACCCGAAAAAACAATGCCTATGCAACGTCGGTGAGACACCAATGGGTCCACGAATGGCTCCGCGCGTCTTCATCAATCTGTCGCATATGTAAGGCAGCATGTAATTTTTACGTCGGAAATGAAGGATGCCCATGACGACCAAGCCTGTACGCGAGCGCATCAGCGCCGATGGTTTGCGCTATGACAAAAAGAGGACGAACCCGAGTTTCACAACTTTCAAAAACACTCGCTCCTGCTTTGCCTGCTCAGGCCATCGCTTGCAGTCTGATGGACTCGTTGCGAGCCTACTGGGCCGATTCGAGTTTTTTTGCTCCCTGGCCTGCAAGGAGAAGATCATCAGACCGAAAGCGACGCAGCCTGCGGCATGAGATGGCGCTAGATCAGCCCGGCGAGTCTGCTGGCAATCTGTCGAACCGGTCTTTGACGGTGGGAGCCCCATCTCAGGCGTTTGGAAGCTGCCTTTCGCCGTGCATCCAGACTTTCCTGCAATGACACGACCAAATCGTCCTCCCTTCCATACCGGGACTGGTACTTGGCTTTAAGACGTTCCAGATTTTCAAGATGTTTCTGCACGGCAATAACTCCTTTGCGCCAATAATAGCGTGGTGGTCACTCCAGTGGGCTCCTCGGGTACCTGCCTGTTGATCTTGCTCAAACCAATGGCGCACAACGGGAATCCGAAAGCCTTTCATGATAGAGATACGACCAGCCCAGCGCTCGCAGGAGATTGAACTCAAGCTGGCACTGCCAGGGCAAGATATCCGCGAACTGACCCGACAAGTGAAGAATGCACGGCCAATCGCGAGTCAGAAAACACGCAAGCAGAGCCTGCTAAATACCTATTTCGATACGCCCGACCAGAAATTGCATCAAATGCAGATTGCATTGAGGGTTCGTCAGATTGCTTCGGGCAAAGGAAATGCCTGGGTGCAAACCCTCAAGACAAACGGTGGTGGGGACTCAGCGCTGAGCAAGCGCGGCGAATGGGAAGTGGCGATTGGCAGCAGCGTACTCAGCATCGACGCGCTTGCCAATACGCCCTGGCAGGATATCGATCCGGATGGATCCCTTTTTCTGGAACTCGTCCCCTGTTTCACCACCCGTTTCGAGCGCACCAGTTGGGAGGTTCAAGACGAGAGGGGCAGTGTCATTGCTGTGTCCTTTGATGTTGGGCAGATTGAAGCGGGCGAACGACATGCCCCAATTTGTGAATTGGAGCTTGAATTGCTTTCCGGCATTCCGGCTTCGTTGTTCGATGTGGCGGGCAGCATTTCGCAGACGGTGGCCGTCATACCTGCCAGCCAGAGCAAATCAGAACGCGGGCATGCGCTGGCACTGGGAACTACAGATATGCCCCAGCATTCGCGTCCCCCGAGACTGGCTGCGGTTCAGGCGGCGGACGAGGCGGCGACCCTGGTTCTGCGGGAAGTGTTTTCGCAGTTCACACAGAATCTGGAGCTCATTCTGGTCACGGACAATCCGGAGGTTGTGCATCAGGCCCGCGTAGGCTGGCGCCGCCTCAAGACCGCTCTGCGTTTTTTCAGCCCGCTGTTACAGGCCGCGCCAATGCCTGATTTGTCACCAATGCGGCCGATGCTGAGAGCCATGGGTTATTTGCGGGATCTGGACGTGATGATGGCCGGGACGTTGCCAACCATTGAACGACCCTACGTCGCTGCTGACGAGGCCCGCCAAATCATCTGGGGCCACTTCGAAGCCGTGCTGGTGAAGGCGGCCCAGGCTGCGCGCACTGAAGTGCGCCAGGCGATACGGGACCCTGCGGTGGGTTCTGCCCTGCTCGCCATGACGCGATTTATTGAAGATCGGGCTGAAGCGGACGAAAAAGAGTCTGGGCGCGAGTCCGCACCCGTCGGCGTGAAACCTTGGGCAGAACGCCGGGTGGAAAAGCTTCGCGAAAAACTGAAGTTGGCCCTGAAAAATTGCGTCGATGCAGATGACCGGCATCGCGCACGAATTCTGGCCAAGCGCCTGAGATACAGCATAGAAGCTATGCAAACGGTCTTGCCAAAGCAGCGCGCTCGGCGATGGCTGAAACGGGCGACATCAATCCAGAATGAAATAGGTACCAGCAGGGACTTGCAGCGGTCCATACGTATTGCCGACGACTTGGGTGCCGACCCCGGTTTGCTTGAATTTCTGCGGGGCTTTGGCCTGGGCACTGAACAAGGCCAGGACCGGCTGAGATTTTGATGGATCTGGTACGGCTGCAAGACTCGTTGCGACCTGCATACTGCGATTCACACCGCTGTCATTGAACTTGCCTCTAATGGCGCTTTTATCTGGAGCGCCATTCAATGTCAGAAACCCGCAATCGTCGTCACTTCATCGTCAGCAGTGCTTCAACCGCCGCTGCGCTGGCATCTGCCTCTGCTCTGGTTGCCTGCGGTGGTACGAGCACACCGCCAGCGGAGTTCAAATACGGTGTTGCCAGTGGCGATCCGCTCGCAGACAGGGTCATTTTGTGGACCCACGCAAAAGTCCCGAATTCAAGCGAAGCGGTTGGGTTGACATGGCAACTTGCCGCCGACGCCAGCTTTACTGTTGTCTCGAAATCAGGGCGCGTGACCGCTTCGCCAAATGAATCCCATACCGCCAAGGTTGACGTCACCGGCCTGACTGCCGGAACCGCCTATTTCTACCGCTTCGTTGATGACGCGGGCGTTGTATCCAGTGTGGGCACTACGCGGACGTTGCCTGCGGCCGACGCAGCAAGCGTGAAATTTGCGGTGTTTTCATGCGCGCTCTT
Source organism: Rhodoferax sp. (assembly GCA_031430225.1). Classification (GTDB taxonomy): domain Bacteria; phylum Pseudomonadota; class Gammaproteobacteria; order Burkholderiales; family Burkholderiaceae_C; genus JANYCG01. The sequence goes on from JANPAZ010000052.1 coordinate 9,918, forward strand.
TTCTGAAGGCTACTTCAACACCTACGACGCGGCGTCAAAGTCTGACGCGCAGTTCGCCATCCACCTGGGTGACTACATCTACGAGTACGGCTCGGATCCGGCCAAATTTGGCAACAAGGATGCCGTAGCGTTAAGCCGCGTCACCAGCCCGGCGAACGACATCGTGAGCCTGGAAGACTACCGCACCCGATATGCGCTCTATCGGTCTGATCTCAACCTTCAGGCGCTGCACGCAAAGATGCCGTGGATCACCGTATGGGACGACCATGAATTCACCAACAATGCCTATGTGGGTGGCGCTGAAAACCACAACGCCGCAACCCAGGGCGACTGGACTACCCGCAAAAACACGGCCGCGCGGGCCTACCACGAGTGGATGCCGATCCGCACGCAAGACGCCGCCAACCTGCTGAAGATCTATCGCCGATTTGATTTTGGCAAGCTGTTAACCCTGCACATGCTGGACACCCGCATTGAAGGGCGAGACCGCCAATATGACAGCTTTGGTGATGCAGATGGCGGCATTGGTCGCTACGTGTCAGGCCTCACTCCGGTCAATGGCGCGCTGCCTGACTCGACCCGCAAGATGATCAGCACCACACAGCAGGATTGGTTGGTGAGTGGCATGGCCGCTTCAACCGCGACCTGGCAGTTTCTGGGCAACCAGGACATCATGGCCCGCATGTGGTTTCCGGGTTCCGTGTTGCAGGCACAGGCTACAGCAACGGCAAGCCCCACAGCCGCCAATGCCCAGGCAGTGCAAACCGCCATCAGCAGATACCTCACAGCCAAGGCAACCCGTGCCGCTGGCGGTGTGGCCGCATTGTCAGCTGAGCAAAGCGCGTTGCTGAGCCCAACCACCAACCCGCGTTTGCCCTACAACCTTGACGCCTGGGACGGCTACCCGACGAATCGCGAGTTGATCTTTCAAACGGCCAAGGCTCAGGGTAAAAAGCTCGTCGCACTGTCGGGCGACTCTCATAACGCATGGTTTACCAACCTGACGACACTCGCAGGTGAAAAAGTGGGTGTGGAATTTGCAACATCGTCGGTGACGGCACCCGGCTTTGAGAGCGCCGGTCTGGGCTCGTTGGCCAGTTCGCTCGACGGCACCGTGCTGATTTCGCAGTTGGGCAATGCAGCGGTGGGTGCCGGTTTGGGGCTGGTGGATGACCTCCACTACAGTGACACCATCCGCCGCGGTTACTTGCTGATGACGGTGACCAGCGCGCCTGTCAAAGGCGAGTTTGTCTTTGTCAGCACGGTCAAGTCCAAAACCTACTCGGCAGCGATCGGTAAAACCATTACGGTTCCATCAGTTGGCGCTCCCATCTATTCATAAGCCAACGGCCGATAAGCCGCCTGCTTCTGCAAAACACTTGAATACGCTGAAGCTGCGGATGCGGGACCACCTGGCCGGGTTTTTGAGCCGCATTTGTTTGCTGTCTCTCTACCTGGCCTTGCCCGTGATGCCGCTGTTTGCCAGCATCGTTTTTCTACGCCTGAAATACGTCACGGCCTACTTTGAAACCTTCAGGAAGTGCGTCACGCATGTGCGGGCCCTTGCTGAGGGGCCAGCGAATCACTATTTCCGGGACATTGCAGGTCTGGTCAAAGAAGTACCGAACGACATCCAGGGCTCTTGCGTGCAATGTGGCAATTGCTGCATGGACCACCGATGCATGTTTCTGGAACCAATTGGCGATCAGAAATTCAACTGCGGCATCTATGGCTCTGTCTGGCGCAACTTCTCAAACTGCAAGTCATTTCCACTGAACCGCAACGACATCGAACGGTACAAATGCCCCAGCTACTTCGTTACAGGGGAGGCACCCATCCAGTTCGTGGTGCAACCCTCGGTGCGAGTGGACTGACCTGGATCAAGGCTTCCATTCATCCCACGCCTTTAGCGCCCGCATCAGGGGGCGCTTTTTCGATTGATGGGCCTGCATGCGTTTCAAGATGTCGTCCAGCGTACGCATGGCGGCAAGAATATGAGGGCCTTTGTTCAGCATGACGCACTCCGCGCGGGCGCCCATCGCGGCGTCTGTGATCTCGGCCCGTGAGGGCATGCCTGTTTTTGCCAGCCCCTCCAGAACCTGCGTAGCCCACACCACAGGCGTATGTGCGCTCTCGCAAGCCCACAGGATTTCCTCCTGCACTTCTGCCAGACGTTCAAAACCGCACTCCACCGCCAGGTCACCCCGGGCAATCATCACTCCGGTTGCCGGACCCGTCATCGCAGCCAGCAACATCTCGGGCATGTGCTCGAACCCAAGCCGGGTTTCGACCTTGAGGATAATTCCCATGTGCGAGGCGCCCAGTTCGCCCAGCCGCTGGCGCAATGCGCGCACGTCACCCGCCGACTGGGCAAAGGACAGGCCGACGATGTCAGCGTATTTCGCAACGGTCGCCAAGTCATCCAGGTCTTTCTCTGTCAGCGCGGGCAGATCCAGGCGAGTATCCGGCAGGTTGATGCCCTTGTCCGCAGCAAGCTTGTCACCGCCGTCACGGGCAACCGTGATCTCAACCTCGATACGCTTTGCCCCCGCCTTTCGCACAACACCGCCAATATGGCCGTCATCAAACCAGATGTGTTCGCCCTTTCGGACCCGTTTCAAAACGGAGGGCAAGGTGCACGCAATCGAAGCGGGTTTGGCGCGACGATTCTTGCTGGCTGGCACGGCAGCATGTCCAAGCCCCTGTGCCACCACACGCAGAATATCGCCGCATTGCAAGTGCAATTGGCCCGCTGAAACAGGAAGATCGTGCAAATGCGTCTCCTGCAGTTTTTGCCCTTTGTGCCGCAGCCGCAGGCGTGTGTCTGTCGTGAGGTAGGCGGTGCGCTCGCACTGGGTGATAACACCGGTCGATTCTCGGCTCACCACGGTCAGTCGCCGCTCGGCATCGCGTGCGTCGGTCAGGTCAATCGTGTCACCCACCTTGAGCCGCTCAAGCCACGTTGCGTCAACGCCCAGGCTCAGCACAGCCCCCTCGACAGCGAAGACCGAACCAGCGGCGCGCAAACCCACACGCGTTGGTGCAACCACGCGACCCAATGCATCCCGCTCCGGCTTGATTTTGACAGCAGCAACGCCGCCTTCAATCGGACCGGTTCGTAATTTGGGGCCCCCCAGGTCCATCAGTATCCGGACTTCCCGCCGGGCCGCAGCGGCTAGCGCGCGCACTCGGTGCGCCATGGCGATCCACTCTTGGGCGCTGTCATGCGCGCAATTGATGCGCGCGATGTCCATCCCGGCCGTGATGAGACCCGCCACAAGCGAGTCATCGTGAGCCGCCTCGCCAGGCAAGGTCACCATCATGCGTACCGTGCGCTCCTTGGGCAAACCACCAAACAGGGCGTCAGCATTGCGTGAGAGCAATTCACTGCCTCGCGCGAAGCTGTCAGGCACTTCCCTGGATTGCAAAAGCCAATCCTGTCCTGCAAGATCGCATAAGATGCCCAGCACTTTGTGAATACTCGCCAACACGTGGTTTTCTGCCCGGCCAAGCGACGAGAGCCCCATGCAGGCCAGACGCTCCTGGAGATCCCGCATGTCAATACCCCGCAGCGCCATGTAATGGATCAGGTTGATGGCACTGGGAAGGTGCGCCGGCTCGATCATGCGCAGCCAGGGTTCGAACTTCGCCTGCTGGTCCAGAATCACTTTTCGGATCGCAAGCAGTTCCTTGATCAGGCTTTCGACGGCCTTGACGTCCCACAGGTGAACGGGCGCTGGACTGGATTTCGATTTCATGAACTTAACCTCACTAGGTCCGAGTCTGTTCCAGATCCGTGAAGGCTGGATGACAAAGCGAAAACACCTGTTGCCCGTTATGTGCGACAGGGCACACACGCAGGTGACCCATTCACCTACATTGCGCAATGCTTAGTCTGTTCACTGCACCTCAAAGGATTTATCCATGTTGATACGCAGACACTTCTTGCTGGCCGCAGCAACGCCCGCCGCAACAACCCTGGCGCTGACTGCGTGCGAATCAGGCCCAGCCAGGGAGCAAGAAGCGCGACGCATTCGACTCCCCGTGGCCTACAACGATGGGGACGAGGCCGTCCGGATGCGCGAGCTGGTCCGCTTCGCAACACTCGCCGCAACTAGCCACAATACCCAAAGCTGGAAGTTCCGTTTGGCCACGGAATCAATCAGTCTGGAGGTCGACCCGCTTCGACGCACCCCGGTGGTAGACCCGGATGACCATCACCTGTATGTGTCGCTAGGCTGCGCCACTGAGAATCTGGTCCATGCCGCGCTTGCGACGGGTCTGCAGGCCACATCGGACTTCGACCCAGGCGGCTTAGGCGCCATCCGGGTCGCACTGGAAACCACCAAGGCGGTAACTTCGCCGCTGTATCAGGCGATCACACAACGCCAGTGCACACGAGGTGACTACGATGGCACGAGCATCGCCGCTGCAGAACTGCAACTGCTTGAGCAGGCAGGGACCGGCCCCGGCGTGCGAGTGATGCTGATCACAGATCGCCCTTCGATCGAAAAAACGCTGGAGTTCGTGGTAGCCGCCAACTCAGTGCAGATCAACGACGACGCGTTTGTTGAAGAGCTCAAAGCCTGGATCCGCTTCAGCCACGATGAAGCCCTGCGCACCGGAGACGGTCTCTTCACTGGTACGACGGGCAACCCTGCCCTGCCACGCTGGTTGGGAAGCCGGATGTTGGGCGTTTTCATGACACCGAAATCCGACAGTGAACGCTATTCAAGGCAGATCCGGAGCTCATCCGGGCTCGCAGTGTTCGTCGCCGATACCAGCGACAAGGCCCATTGGGTACAGGTGGGCCGTTGCTACCAACGATTCGCCTTGCAGGCTACAGCCCTTGGCATTCGCAACGCGTTCCTGAATCAACCGGTGGAGGTCGCAGCCATACGACCCCAATTTGCGGCGGCGTTGGGACTGGGTAGCTTGCGCCCAGACCTGGCGGTGCGCTTTGGACGCGGGGCGACGATGCCCTGGTCGATGCGCAGACCCGTGCAGGACGTCTTGGTCTGACCCTGCCTGTGACATTCTTCGCGACGAGCCGCCTTCTGCTTCGGAAAATCGTGAAATCGTGACTTGGCAACTATGTAGCCAAATGGGGGCTGCGCTTGCCTGCTACAGGCTATTCTCACTGGCACCACTTTTACTGATCGCGATCTCTCTGACAGGGACTGTCGGTCGGGAAGTTGCCCAGGAAGGCTATCGGAATCATGCAGAGCGTTGACGCGGCGGGCCAAATCTACCCCGCAGTGCGCACCTGCATCGACCTGTTCGAAGCAGCTGCCTGGCCCGCCATCCAACCGGCCCATCCGGGACGCAGCTTTAGCACCGGGCGCACCTTAATCGACAACCGCCCTGAGCAACTTAGGATGGACTTCTTCCTGTGGCGTCGAGCTGCCATGGGATAGCTTATTCAGCGGCAGTAAGGCTTCAAACTGCAAGTGGCATCAATGGGAGTGCAAATGGTGGGCGTCAGGAACATGAGGGTGTGCATGGCGCAGCGGCTCGTGGTGGTGCCCATGGCTGTGCGCACCCTTTGGCATGGGGTCGTGAACATGGTTGTGATGCCCGTCGTCATGCTGGTGTGCGTGCTCATGGTCCATCGGCTCATGGCGGTGACCATGCGTATGGGTTTCCACCAGATGCAGCACTACGCCCAACAGCATGAGCACGCCACCGCCTGCCGTCAACACCCCCGCAGATCGCTCTCCCAACGCAAAAGCCAGCAGCGCACCGATGAACGGCGCAAACGCAAACACAGAGCCGGTTCGCGCAGCACCAAAAGCGCGTTGTGCCAGCAGATAAAACCGCAGGCTCAAACCATATCCGATCGCGCCCACGGCCAGCAGGCCCAAAACCGCTGACAACTTCGGGATGGGCTCCTGCACGGCCAGTGCGATCAAGCCTGTAGCGCATGCACCCAAGGTCGATTTGGCCAAAACCACCTGGCCCGGATCGCGATCTGCCACGCGGCGCGACAGGGTGTTGTCAACGCCCCAGGCTGCCGTGGCAAGCAGCACTGCAGACAGGCCGGCCAGTTGATAGGCACCAAGCCGGCCTTGATCCAGCACCAGGACAACGCCCCCGCACAGTAGCAGCAGCATGGCCACCCAGACCCGCCGACCCATCGTCTCGCGATACAAACCTCGGGCCAAAATGACCGTAAAAAATGCCTCCAGGGAAAGCATCAGTGACGCGCTCGTGCCGCTGGTGCGCTGCAGGCCCCAGGCCAGGGCCACCGGCCCAATCACCGCCCCAAAGCTGGCCATGGCCAGCAGCCGAACCACATCGCCCCGCCTCAGTTGGGCCTCCACTTCGACGGGCCGGCGAAGCAGCGCACCCATGACCGCTGCGCCCGCGTACAGCAATGCTGCCGTTGTGAACGTGCCCGCGCCCGTGCCAAAGAACTGGACCAGTGGCGTACTAACCCCGAACAGCACGGCGGCCAGCAATGCCAACGCACCACCGCGCCATGCGGGACCCAACAATGTAATCAAAGCGATTTCCCAAATAGTGAGGTAATTTTAGAGACACGACCGAAAAACGGAAGAGACAACGAGAGTACGGAGGGCTGAATCTGAATATTTTCATATTTACCCCATGGCGCGGGACGGTCAGATCAAACGGCTGCCTGAGCGTGAGTGCCTGATGGCGGCACAGCCAGCTATGTGGTGTGGGCCACAGATCGCAACTCGGCTTCAGACTACATTCGCAGGGTCTTGTCCGTCCATTGACCCAACTTGAGATACACCATGCTGCTATGCAGACAACTTGTTTTGGCCGCAGCCCCTCTGGGTGCATCGACCCCCGCCCTGATCGCTTGCTCAGCGAGTCAGAAGCGTGAGGCTTAGCGCGCGGGCGAAGGACCCTTCACGCAAACGACGGACAACCCTATCCTGCCGCGCTCGCCGGGTAGCCAGATATAGGGGGCTTTCACGACACCAAAACCAAAAGTTGCTCTAATATTTATAGCTAACTGTCCAATGGATACGCTGGTCAATCCCCTAAGTTCAATATAACCATGTGCCAACAATGCCTGTGACCTTCTCGTCAATCCGCCTTCTACTGCGCCAGATCGTGAAATCGTGGCTTGGCGACTATGTACCCAGCATGGGGGCCGCTTTGGCCTACTACACACTGTTCTCACTGGCACCGCTGTTGCTCATCGTGATCTCGGTGGCAGGGCTGGTGTTTGGCGAGGACGCGGCGCGCGGCGAGATTCAGGCGCAACTGCGTTCACTAATGGGTGATGGCGGGGCCAGCGCGGTACAAGACCTGCTGGCCAGCGTGCACAAGCCGGCCGAAGGTATTGCGGCAACCCTCGTCGGTGTGTTCTTGCTGCTGGTGGGCGCAACAACGGTCTTTGGGGAATTGCAGGATTCACTGGACCGCATCTGGCGCGTCCCCGCCCATCCACTGGCCAGCGGCTGGCTGGGCCTTCTGCGTGCCCGACTTCTGTCGTTTGGCATGATCCTAGCCATTGGCTTTTTACTGATGGTTTCGCTGGTCATCAGCGCGGCGCTGGCCATGACAGGGCGTCTGCTGGAGCCCGTTTTCGGTGGCTGGTACCTCGTCGCCTCAGCCGCCAGCGCACTGGGCGGGCTGGTGATGGTGGCCGTTATGTTTGCACTGATCTACAAGGTGATGCCACGGGTACGGGTGCAGTGGAAAGACGTCTGGATTGGTGCGATCGTCACGTCGACCCTCTTCACGCTGGGCAAGTTGTTGATCGGGCTGTACATCGGCCGATCGGGCGTGGTTTCGGGCTTTGGCGCTGCGGGGTCGCTGGTGGTGATTTTGCTCTGGGTGTATTACTCAGCCCAGATCTTTTTGATTGGGGCGGAATTTACCTGGGTGTATGCCAACATGTTTGGGTCGCGACGCGTAGGGGTTGTGCCGCCTACCCCAGCGGCACCAACAACGCCAAGAGCGCCATGAGCGCCATTAACTCATGGCGATGTGGCGTCTGTGTCCACATGGGTTGGCATCATGCCGTAAAGGTGCCAGACCGCAATGAACATGGCTGCGATCAGCGGGCCAATCACAAACCCGTTCAGGCCAAACACCACCATGCCACCCAGGGTCGAGATCATCACCATGTAATCGGGCATACGGGTTTGCTTGCCTACCAGACGGGGTCGCAGGACATTGTCAACCAGGCCGATCACCAGCACGCCATAAGCCGTCAACGCCACGGCTTCAAACAGGGCTCCTGTCATCAAAAAGTAGAGGGCCACAGGCACCCACACCAGCCCGGCGCCAATGGCGGGCAAAAGAGACAAAAATGCCATGAGCACCGCCCACAGCAGCGGTGCACCCACACCCAGGTACCAAAAAGCCAGACCGCCCAAAGCACCCTGAATGGCAGCCACCACCACACTGCCCTTGATGGTCGCCAGGATCACGGTGGTGAACTTGTTGATCAACTGATGCTTGTGGGCAGGTGCCAGTGGAATCGCGCGGCGGATGTCTTTGCCCAGTTGATCGCCATCGCGGATCAGAAAGAATGTGAGATACAGGGTAATGAAAACACTGGAGACAAATTCGAACGTGTTCTGGCCTAGACTGAAAGCCTGGGTGGCGAAGTACTCGCTGCCCTTGGACAGGGCTTCGGTCACGCGCCGCTGTAGCGTGCGGAAATTGCCAAGACCAAACTGGTCCAGGAGCTTGGTACACCACTGCGGCAGGTTGTCATACACGTCATGAAGGTAGCGCGTAGGGTCCAGATCACCCGACTGCAACCGCTGGTACAGCTGCGCGGTTTCACTCGCCAGTGCGGCGGCAACGCCAACCATGGGAAGAACCACCATGAAGAGTGCCAGCAGCAGGGTCAATAGTGCGGCAGGATTTGGCCGTTGGCCCATGCGCGGCAACAACTTGCGATACACAGGCCTGAACAGCAGGGTAATGATGACTCCCCACAGGATGACACCAAAGAACGGCCACAAGATCCAGCCCAGCGCCAACGTTACTGCCACCAGCAGCATGGGAAGGCGGTTTTTGAGCGTCTCCAGTGCCGCATCGGTTGGAACGGTCATGGATACAGAGCGCTAGGCAGTGGAAATTGGGCAAGTGACTTCATGCCGCAAAGCTTGCCCGATTGACGAAATTCTTCTGTGCGCTGGCGCACAATAGAACCTCGTTAGTGCGGTAGCCGACGGGTATGGAACCGAGAACGCTGCAAGGCAAAGAACTCAGAGACGCCCCAGACGACACAGGCACCAATGGCCGTTGCCCGCAATAGAAGTGATCTGTTAGACATGGTGTGGCAGGCTGCCAGCCCGCTGTAATTGGGTCCAATTTACAGACTGATGATGACGGTTTGATGTCAGTGTGAAATACAGACGCAGCCAGACACAAAGCATGTACACGAACCTATGGTGCCGTTAAGCTGAAATGATGTCCGCACCCGAACTCCCCGAATTGATTGCCCTTCAGCGCATCATTGAACTGGGTGCGGGCAAATTGCAAGCCCGCGTTGTCTGTGAAGCAAAAATCCCGGGGGGTGGGGCCTATCCGGTGTATGCCATCACACTGGGTAACCCCGCCAAATACGTGCCCGCCGTGGGTTACTTTGGTGGCGTGCACGGGCTGGAGCGCATTGGCGCGGGCGTGGTGATTGCCTACCTGCAAAGCCTGGTGATGCGCCTGCAATGGGATAGCACGCTGCACCAGCAGCTGGAGTCTGTGCGGATGGTGTTCATGCCCATCGTCAACCCCGGCGGCATGGCTCTGGGGACACGGGCCAACCCTAACGGCGTGGACCTGATGCGCAATGCGCCTGTTGACGCGCGTGACCAGGTTCCGTTTATGGTGGGTGGCCAGCGTATCAGCGCCGGATTGCCGTGGTTCCGTGGTGCCAAAGATGCCGACATGGAGCTTGAGAACCAGGCCGTTTGCGAGGTGGTTACCAGTGAACTCTTGTCGCGTGATTTCAGTCTGAGCGTGGACTGCCATTCGGGCTTTGGCAGCCGGGACCGCATCTGGTTCCCCTACGCACACACCAGGGCGCCCATCGCCCATCTGGCGGAAATGCACGCCCTGCAAAACATATTTGTGCAGTCGCACAGCCACCACCGCTACATCATCGAACCGCAAAGCCTGCAATACCTCGCGCATGGCGATTTGTGGGATCACCTGTACTTGCAGTCCTGCGCGCAGGAGCCGAATAGGCAGCGGGTTTTTCTGCCACTCACACTGGAGATGGGCTCATGGATCTGGGTGAAAAAGAACCCGCGCCAGCTGTTCTCGCGCCACGGTATTTTTAACCCACTGATTGAGCACCGCCAGCAGCGTGTACTGCGTCAGCACCAGTTGCTGCTGGACTTTTTATCGCGGGCAGCCTGCGGCCATTCGTTGTGGCTCCCCAGCACCGAGACCCGTGCCACTCACCACGCGCAAGCTTTGCAGGACTGGTACTGAGCCGCCCGCCAGGGGCGTCAGCCCTTCGCGCCCAAAACAGGCAAGGGTTTGAGCGATGTGCCAAATTTTTCTCGCAGGGGTTCATGTCCCAATGGCGGGAATTTGAATTCCGTGTCTGGCACCTTGCGCTCGGGGATGTGGTCCAGCAGATGCCGAATCAGGGTCAGTCGGCCCCGGCGCTGGTCGTTAAAGTCAACCAGCGTCCAGGGTGATTTGTCGGTGTGGGTGGCCTTCAACATCGCATCCCGTGCCAGACCATACTCGGCGTATTTTTCGCGCGCCTGCACATCTATCGGGCTGAGCTTCCAACGCTTGAGTGGGTCGGCCAGCCGCTCTGCAAAGCGCTCCTCCTGCTGCGCCTGGTCAACTGTCAGCCAGTACTTGAACAGCAAAATGCCATCGTCCACCAGCATTTTCTCAAACACCGGTGCCTGCTTCAGGAAGTCTTTGGTCTGCTGCTCTGTGCAAAAACCCATCACACGCTCAACCCCCGCGCGGTTGTACCAGCTCCGGTCAAACAGCACGATTTCACCCGCAGCGGGCAGATGCGCCATGTAGCGCTGAAAGTACCATTGGGACTGCTCACGTTCACTGGGCTTGGACAGCGCCACAACATGGGTCTGGCGTGGGTTGAGCGTGTCGGCAATTGCCGAGATAACACCGCCCTTACCCGCCGTGTCACGCCCCTCGATCACCAGAACCAGCCGTTTGCCGGTGTGCTGCAGCCAGCGTGCGACATCATTGAGTTCAAACTCGAGTTCGGCGAGCTTCTCGTAGTACTCGTCTTTTCCCAGCTTGCCCGGATTGCCGCTTTTTCCGTTTTTGCCAATTTTTGCTTTTGCCATGCCTGCATCCTACCGAACTGACGGCTTAACAGCAACGTCACAACCAACACTTACAGTACAAAATGTGATGGACAACAAAGGGCCTGACCATTGAAAACCTGGGTTTTTTTACGCGGCCTGGCTCGCGAAAGTCAGCACTGGGGAGGCTTTGTCGCGCAATTTGCGCAGGCCGTTCTGCACAGCCGGGTCATCGCTCTCGACTTGCCAGGCAACGGAGCGAAACATGCCCGCGCCAGCCCGACGTGCGTGATGGATATGGTTGAAGACTGCCGCACCCAGCTGGCACTGGCGAACGTTGTGCCGCCCTTCCACCTGCTGGCCATGTCCTTGGGTGGCATGGTCGCCGTAGCCTGGAGCGATGCCCACCCGCAGGAGATTGCCGCTCAGGTGCTCATCAACACCAGCATGCGCCCTTTTAGCCCGTTTTATCAGCGGCTCAAACCTGTGAACTATCTGACGCTGTTGGGTCTTGCCTTGGGTGACTCCTCCCTGGAAAAATGGGAAATTGCCATTTGGCGCATGACCAGCAACCACGCGACGCAATGCGTATTGCCGGCCTGGATCGCAATTCGGCAAAGGCACCCCGTGTCACGCCAGAACGCCCTGAGGCAACTGGTAGCGGCCAGCCGCTTTCGGGCGCCGGCTTCCCGACCCAGCGCCGCCACCCTCGTGTTGACCAGCGCGCAGGATCATCTGGTGTCACCTGAGTGTTCCCGCTCGCTGGCCCATCATTGGGCAAGTGATTTGCAAGTGCACCCTACGGCCGGGCATGACCTCACACTAGACGACGGCGCATGGGTCGCGGAGCAAGTGCAGACCTGGCTTGCTACCACAAAGCCCTGAGCCAGCAATCACTTAATGCTATTATTTAAATAGCAAACTATTGAATATCTACGTGGGCAGGGGTGCTATTTTCTTGTAAATTTCTGGGGAACCGTCCAGTTGGCACGACAATCAAGGGTTCGTTCAACGTATATCCCCATGACTCTGACTACCCTAGAAGCTCCCGCAACTGCGCCTGCCGAGGCATCCCCACAACCAGCACCTGCCGCTGTGGATACCAAACCGCAACGTAAAGCCGCCCGCCTGCCGACGGCTTTGCCTGTTCTTGAAAAGCTGTTCGAACTGTATCCAAAGTTGTTTGGCGCCCAGTTTTTGCCGTTGAAACTGGGCATTTTTCAGGAGTTGCTGGCCGCGCATCCGGAGCATTTCACGCGCGATGCCCTGAAAGCGGCTCTGGGCGTGCACGCACGGTCAACCCGTTACCTTCAAAGCGTCGCCTCAGGCAATAAACGCCATGACCTGCAGGGCGCAGCGGTGGAAGATGTGGCACCAGAGCATATTTATCTTGCCATCGTGGAGTTGTTTCGCCGTCGGCAGGGGCGCGCCAGTGAAGACCTGACACCCAAGCTGCGCAATCAGCTCAAGACTGCCTTCGAGGCCTCGGGCATGACAGCGCCAGCCTATCTGGCTCTGGTCCAAACCCACCACGCCGATGCCCACACGCTTCTGGACGGGGTGCTGGCAGAGCATGACCAGAAACTGGCCCGGCAGGAAGCGCTGTACACGGCATACCAGGCCAGTGGCAAATCGCCCGAGGAATTTGCCGACATGTACGGCATGGAACACAGCGACGTGAAGGCGGCGCTCGCCAGTCGCTAAAGGCGGCCCGCTTACTTCAGCTTCTTGTAGGCACGGTCTGCAACCGGGCCTCGGTCGGTATCTTGAAGGCCGCGTTGCAAGTCTCGGTAAGCCTGGCGAACCGGTTCGCTCGGGATACCGTCGGTCATGCCAACTGATTCGTCGCGTTCGTGCGGTAGTGGGGCTTCGGAGGGTGTGTTCCCCACAGCCGGCAGCACTGTGGTGACTGGTCCGGGTTGTGTTGCCGCAGGCCGATGCGCCTTCAAGTGAAGGGTCTGACTCGTTGTTTTTTTCTTCAGGGGGGTGTCCATAGTCTGATGCTCTTGTGATGAATCTCAAGCCCGCAGGAAATCCAGCAGGTCCTTGGTCAGGCGATCCTTGTCGGTTGCAAACAGGCCATGGGGCGCGCCGTCATATGCAATGAGCGTGGACCGTGCAATCGCATTTGCCGCTGCACGGCCTGAGTTATCGAACGGAACCGTCTTGTCAGCCGTGCCGTGAATGATCAGTGTGGGCATCGTGAACGACGGCAGGTCAACGCGAAAATCCGTGCCTGCAAAAGCCTTCGCACTCTCCAGCGTAGCGCGCAGACTGGCTTGCATAGCCATGGTGTGCGTCCACGTCAGCACCTCATCGCTGACAGGTCTTGAAACCAGCCCAACGCCGAAAAAGTCCTTGAAGAATCCAGTGAAGAATTTGGCCCGGTCCTGTTGCATGGCCTGTGCCATCTGGTCAAACGCTGATTGATCGATGCCGCCAGGGTTGTCCTGCGTTTTCAGCATGAACGGAACCACTGAAGAGATCAGGACGGCTTTGGCGATTGAGTTCCCGCCATGACGCGACAGATAGCGAGCCACTTCTCCACCGCCCATTGAAAAGCCAACCAGAATCGCGTTCTGCGCGCCTGTTTGCGAAATGACGGCGGCCAGGTCGTCGGCAAACGTGTCGTAGTCGTAGCCGCTCCACGGTTGCGACGAACGGCCAAACCCCCGGCGGTCATAAGCGATGGTGCGAAAGCCCGACTGGGCCAGTGAGATGGCCTGGTCGTCCCAGGTGTCTGAAGTCAAAGGCCAGCCATGCATCAGTATCACCGGTTGCCCCGCGCCCCAGTCTTTCACGTAAAGCTCGGTTTTGTCTTGGGTAATAACGGTATTCATGTTGCAGTGATCCTGATTCAGTGAAGGAGCACCCAGTATTCGCCCCTGCGCTTGCGGTTGCCATCAGTCACGGCGACGAAGTCTTGCAGGTCATTTCCCACACGACGCAGTTATGCAACGCTAGAACCTAATGGACAGCACGCAAAGCCAGGACCGCATTGGCCCCGCCAAACGCGAACGAGTTCGAAAGCATGGTTCTGGCTGACACACCGGTGCGCACCTGGTTGGGAACATAGTCCAGGTCGCAGGCCGGATCGGGCTCAAGAAGATGAACAGTTGGCAGCGCCACCTCGTGCTGCATGGCCAACAAAGAAAGTACACACTCCAGCGCACCGGTGGCGCCCAGCAAGTGCCCATGCATGGCTTTGGTGGCGCTGATGGGCAGCCGACGCGCTCGCTGACCAAAAACAAGTTTGATCGCTTCGGTCTCCACGGAATCATTCGCCAGAGTCCCTGTACCGTGCGCGTTGATGGCGTCCACGTCCGCCGGCGCAATGCCTGCCGATTGAAGTGCAACCGTCATCGCAGCAGCCTGTCCTTCTGCGCTGGGACGGGTAATATGACTGACATCGGTCGAAAGTCCATACCCGATGACTTCGCCCAGAATGGTCGCACCGCGCGCAACAGCTTGTGCCCAGGGCTCCAGAACCACCATGGCCGCGCCCTCACCCAGCACCATGCCACTGCGATTTTTTGAAAACGGTTTGCATGACGCTGACGGATCGGCTTCGTCAATGGTCGCAAGGGTATGCAGGGCCTCCCAGGCCTTAAGCGATCCAAACGACAGCGGCGCCTCGGCCCCACCGGCCACCGCAAGGTCAAGACTGCCACTGGCAATACGCAACCAGGCTTCACCAATCGCGACCGCTGAAGACGAGCATGCCGTCGAATAGGTCAGACTGGGGCCGCAAAACCGGTGCTCCAGACCAATCCAGGCGGCGGGAGAGTTGTGCATTCCCATCAGCACAGTGAATGGCTTGATGCGGTCGGACGCCTCGCCGTAGAGCGTCCGGTACCCGTCGTCCATGCTCTGGGATCCGCCCATTCCGATGCCCACAAAAACTCCGGCCCGACTGCGCTCGGTCGGACCCGGGTCACATTCAGACTGGGCAAGCGCCTGATTCGCCGCGACCACCGCAAACTGGCTCACACGGTCCAGCATGCGCAGCTTCGCAGGTGTGAAGTGTTCCGCGCCGTCAAACCGGGACGACGCAACCAGCGGCGCGACAAGCCGGTCTGTGAAAGCGGTTTGAAGGCGGTGAATGGCTGAGCGCCCCGCAAAGGCGTTTCGATAGACCTCATCAGTACCCGTGCCCAAAGGCGTCACTGCCCCCATCCCCGTGACGGCAACCCGCCTCATGGCGACAAAGAGACATACACTGTCGCCACTTCGGCCTGGGGGTCAGGCCCGTGTTGCGCCGCTATCAAGCCATCGATGTACGCCACCACGTCACCCACGGTGGTCAGGTCTACCGGGTCCGGCGGCAAGGTAATCTGAAACGCATCTTCAACATTGAACAGCAGCTCCGCAACACCCAGAGAATCTATTCCCAATTCATCCAGCGACACATCCGGCGTCAGCGTTTCGGGTGCCGTCCTGTAGTCACTGACGAGAATTTTGCTCAAACGCCTGAAAGTGGTCGTCATGCCATACCCCTGTTTCAAATCTGGATAGGTTGGGCGGCAAAGGCCGGGAATGCGCCCGTGTCGACAACGCAATTCGCCTTGCCACTTAACTGGGCGCCCAGCGTCAAAAGGCCAGGCCAGACGTTGGCGCAAGCGATGAATGGCACAGCCAGAGAGGGCCGCATGGCAACGTTGGCGAAAATGCTCGCCACGTGCAACCGCAACGCAAACGCACCACGCCATTGCGCCGCGTAGCGCGCTGCCACTTCTCTTTGCCACGATTTATCAAGGGATGCGCCTGACCGGCCGCAAACCAGCAGCTGTGCACAGAGCATCCAGGCGGACTGCAGGGCCATGCTCATGCCCTCACCGATGATCGGGTGCGCTTCGCCAGCCGCATTGCCAATACGAAAGAGTTCGTCATCCGCCCGCAGGCGGACCCCAGGATCAATGGGGCCGGCTGCGAGCCATGGCCCGTCTCTGGCCGCACCTTGCAGCACCAAGCGCACGTCCTCGCATTCTTTCTTGAGCAGGGCTTCGACGACGTCACCCGCGCTTTGCCCGGGCAGTGACCATCGGCTTGTCTCCAGCCGGTCACGGCGGATGCAGCAAGCGACCGTCGTCACACCGCCACCCGCCATCACCATACCCCCATAGCCACCCTTGAATGACAGCACGGGAAGCACCCCTGGCTCCAGAGACGCGCCCCGAAAGTTGGCTTTGAAGGCCAGCAGGTCCGCACCGCTGCGGTCCAATCGGCGGTGTGGTCGACCGGATGGCAATGTCTCCCAGGAACCATGGGCTGCAATCGCCACACGTGAGCGCAGAGTCAGCCCGGATGGCAAATCATCACGACGGACTTCAACCCGCCAGGCACCGGCAGAACCATCAATCGACCGAACTGTGCAGGGTTGAAACAGGTGTGCGCCCGCAGCCCTGGCCTGGGCGACCAACAACGTGTCAAGGGTCTCCCGGCCTAAAGCACGGCCCCACTGGCTCGCTGGGTTTGGCGCCGCAGGTAGGTTGGCCACAGCCTTACGATGGCCATGCATCAGTGCCACTTTGTGCAGCGCGGGTCCCGCCGAAGCGACCAGTTCACTGCTGACACCCAAAGCTGCAAGCAATGGCAGGTTGCCAGCCCCGATGCATTCGCCGCAAACCTTTCTGCGCGGGAAAATTTGCTTCTCAACCAGCGCCACCGACCAGCCCGCTCTGGCCAACAAGATGGCGGCGGCTGATCCCGCAGGACCGGCACCCACAATCACGGCGTCGAAATCGTTTTGCATCAGGTCACCCCTACCCGTTGAGCCTGAAAGCAATGACTGAAAAGGCCAGACGAACACTCGTCGATTCGCCATTCGGCCCCTTCATCGGGCCATAGGTAGGAGATCTCATTACCCATGAATCCTGCCTGCACACTAAGGACCGCATCTTCACGCGTCACAGCGTTGGCACCGATCGCACCAACCATATAGCTGGCCAACAGGGGCAGCCAGGCGCGGCGCGGCTCGCAGGCGATGAATCCGTCAGTGCGCTGGGCTACCGCGCCGAGCAATGTCGCAAGTTCTTGACCTTCAAAGTGGTGCAAAAAAAGGTTGGTGACAATGAGGTCCCACCGGCCCGCTTTTTGGCCTTTCACCAAGGGATCGACCGGCGCCTTGGCCCAGGCATGCACGTCAACGACATGCGCCGCGGCCAACCAGTTCACCCCTGCATAGCTCGTAATCGTGTCACGCGCCACCACCGCCTGGCGGTCCAGCAGGGACAAGTCCGCACGAAAACCGCTGGGTGCAAGTACCCTCGCAACCTCCAGCATGAGACTGCCATCACCGGCACCCAGTTCAAGCACCCGCAAGGGTCCTATGGCACGACGTGAAGCGGTCATGCGCTTCAAGGCGCGCTGCAAAATGCCACGGGTGCCCATGGCCCGGTGAATGCGCTGCAGATCGCGCCGGGAACGCATGGCATCGGGATGATTTTCTGCAAGGCCGTCCAGTGTCTCATGCATGACGATTCGGGTTTTCATCATTGCACCTTCAGCAAAGCACCGTGGCAGCTAAAGCCCGCACCAAACGATGAGAGCCACCACCAGCCGCCGGGCGCTTCGTCAGTTAGCGCGGCCTCCAGGACAAAGTAGATAAATGCGCTCGACAGGTTGCCGTATTCACGCAACATCGCAGCGCTGTAGCGAAAGTCCTCGCCTTCCAGCTCGAAGCGCCTTTCAAGCGCCAGCAGCACATCCCGTCCACCCGCATGCATGATCCACGCGCTGACATGGGCTGGGCGCATGCCTGCACGGGTCAGAACCGTCTCAAGCACACGGTGGGCGTAGTCGGCAGCCAGCGTGGGGACGCCACGGGTCAAAATGTTGCGCAACATTCCCCCGCGTTGTTCGAACATCAAGGCGCTTCTGTGGGCAGGCTCGGTGAGTGACGCGCTGTCTACCCATTCGATACGACGCGTGGTCTGCCTGGGAAGGCGTGACACCACGGCAGCCCCGGCCCCATCTCCAAAGAGGCAAGCGCTGATGAGCACCCCGGGGTCGTTGTCAAGATACATGGCGGCACTGCTCACTTCCACACAAATGGAAAGCACATGTTCATGCCCTGCGGAAAGCAGCAAGGCGCGCGCAAGCTGCAGGTTGGGCAAAGCCGCCGCACAGCCCTGCCCCACCAGGTCGTAAGCCTGTACGTCAGCGCGCAGGCCCAATCGCTCTATGACATGGCCCGAAAGGCCAGGACAGACATATCCCGTGCATGTGCTAACCACAATCGCACCAATGTCTGCACCTTTCAGCCCCGCGCGTTCAAGCGCCCTTTCACCCGCGTTTGCTGCAAGCACGGGGGCATGCGCCAGAAAGCGTTGGGACAGCGTGTCCGGGTCAATGGTGAACACGTCTGACAGGCAGTCAACCGCCAGTCGCCTCGCCTCAATACCGTTGTCACGCTGCAAAACGGTGCGGGCAATAAAGTGGGACCGGACATCGAGCCGGGCAAACCAATCAGAGCGCTGAAACGCGTCAAGGCAATCGGCCTTGGTATAGCGCGCTGGCGGGGTGGAAGTTCCGATTCCGCGAAAATACATGGTGGCAAGACTTCCTGATGAAGTGACAACAACGCTATTTGGTGCCCGGCATGGGTGTCAGGATCTCCTGAATCATGAAGGTGCCGTAGTGCTGTGCGGAGACCGCAAAACCTGACCTGGCCACATCCGCTACCTGCTCAGCGGTCTTGTCATCCGGCGCATGGACGATGAGAAAGCTGCAGCCCTCCAGAGCCAATACGCGGTTGGCTTTCATCAGGTCGAGTTCATAGCCGAAAGATGCAAGAACGCTCACCGTCTCCAGTTCGGCGTCAATTTGTGCCATCATTTCTTCGGCGCTATAGCGGGTAAGCGCGCCGGCGGCAAAACCTTTTGCGGCGAGCGACTCGGCGGCCTGTTGCAGCTCGAGTGCCGTGCGAAAAGTCATGACGGTATGGTCCACAGGCTTGAACACACCGAAGGTCTCTGGTGGATTGGATTTGTTCATGGAATTTCCTTCTGCTACTTTGAATTGGTGCGGAACTGTTTGCGGGTCAGCCTTCAAGCCGCTACGACGTCTCTGTAACCACCGGCGCAGGACGCAATAACATCACGGCACCGATGATGGCAATGGCTTGCAGCGTTTCGTCGCGTTTCGCAAAAAAACCTGTGCCGTAGTGCCGACGTTCAACCATTTGATTCTCCAGAAAGTAGCCGTTCTGCACCGCCTGCAGAGGTTTATGGGAAGGATGCCGTTGCAATCGGGTCAGGTCTGTTCGATACCGCACACAAGAGGCCAATCCTGCGTGCTGTTTGGCTACTTTTGGCGGGGTCGCGTCAGCTTCGGCTGCACAGACTGCAACTTGCCGGAACGCAATTCGACAACGGCCTTGGCCACAGCGCGGGCGACATTACGTGTTTCCTCCTGCACGGCTGCATCGCGGTCCAGCGCCTCATGGCTGGTTGCGTAGGGCTCGTAATACCCGATGTAGCGGTCAAGGTGGGCCTGCACACCCGCATCGATGAATCCCATCCAGTCCAGCCAGTCGCAAAGTGAGCGGCGCGAACTCTCAACACCAGCCACGTCACCATGGACCATGACGCCATAGGCCCGCCCTGCCAGATGCTGAGGATAGTCCCAGCCCGCCATCTCAAGCGCCTTTGCTTTATCGGCTTTCTTGCCAGAGGTCGTGGTGGGATCAGGATTTCCGCCGTC
This sequence comes from Rhodoferax sp., assembly GCA_031430225.1. Classification (GTDB taxonomy): domain Bacteria; phylum Pseudomonadota; class Gammaproteobacteria; order Burkholderiales; family Burkholderiaceae_C; genus JANYCG01. Next base: position 29,855 of record JANPAZ010000052.1, read on the forward strand.
AGCACATACCAGCCGATCAATCATGAGCTTCAACGGGCTGGGGCTCTGGTACCAGTACACCGGCGTCAAAATGATCACGGCATGTGCCAGTGTCCACCGCTCATAGATGTCGGCCATCCAGTCATTGGTTTGATTCAACGCATGGTTGGGGTAACAACTGCAGGGCCAGTGGCACAGTGGCATCGCCGTTGACGCGCAGCCCTTGCAGGGATAGATGTTTCGCCCATACTCGGAGGTCAAATGGCTCAGATCAAGAACGTCAGTCTCGATACCGGCCTGTTCAAGCGTTTCGCGGGCCAACTCCAGTAATCTGAATGTCTTGGACTCCTCTCCAGGGCAGGTGCCATCGTTGCGGGCGGACCCACAAATCAGCAACACTCTGGACGGAACCTGGGCGTCGGCCCAACGCAGGTGTGCTGCATCAAGTCGGGCACGGGTGGCAATCCATTCTGTAGAGAGCTCGTAACCCGCATCTGCATATCCAGGACCGGCTTTGCGGGTCATGGGCGCCTTTCGCCCCTCGGAAAATGCACCCCAGGCGATGTCTTCGAGACGGGCGATGGATATATCTTCATCACGAAAGGCAGGGTCCATGAAGGCCGCACGAAACCGCACACTAAATTGAGCGCGATCAACGGGGGCAGGCGCCTGGCCTTTGCGAATTTGAATCACTTGAATCACGGCGTGTCCCTTCGGGGTTTTGAAAAAGGTTACGGTAGACGTGAGTTGCCTGGTGGTCTGTGCGCTACCGAACAACGCCTTTAAGGCAGGCAGGCCCGATCAGGAATCGGGGCACGTCATGACTTCACTGAAGGTATGATGAATATTGAAACTCCTGCGACTCCTACCCTTCAAGGAAATCATTCCCATGAAACACATTGGATTCATCGGCGCCTCCGGCCTCATGGGCCACGGCATTGCCAAAAACCTGCTGGCCAACGGTTTTTCGGTTTCATTGACGGTGCATAAAAACCGCGACGGTGTTGCAGACTTGCTGGCGGCCGGTGCGAAATTGGTGGGGTCGGCCGCCGACTTGGGCAGTTGCGATGCGGTCATGCTGTGCGTGACGGGTTCGCCACAAGTGGAGTCCGCACTCTCGGGACCACAGGGTATTTTGTCCGCTGCACGTGCCGGGTTGATCGTGATCGACACGTCGACCAGCGAGCCCGAGTCCACGCAACGCCTTGTCGCCCTGTGCGCTCAGCACCAGGTAACCCTGGTAGATGCACCACTGGCGCGCACGCCAGTGGAAGCCGAGCTGGGCAAGCTCAACACCATGGTGGGTGCCACCCCTGAAGTTTTTGCGCAGATCAAACCCGTGCTGAGCGCGTACTGCGAAAACATCTTTCACGTTGGCGGGTCCGGTGCCGGGCACATCATTAAACTGCTCAACAATTTCGTGGCGCAGGCCATTGCCACGGCAAGCGCAGAAGCATTTGCGGTGGGCGCCAAGGCGGGCATTGATGTGCAGCAACTCGTGAACGTGGTGTCTGCCGGTGCCGTGAATTCGGGCATTTTTCAGGCGATGGCCAAGACCTTGAACGGTGACTTTGCCGGACTCAAGTTTGAGTTGGACAACGCCCGCAAAGATCTGCGCTACTACACCCACCTGGCCGAAATGGTGAATGTGCCGTCCAATGTGGGAGAGGCAGTACATCAGAGCCTGGTGACGGCGTCTGCGTTGGGATTTGGCAAACAGTATGTGCCTGCGCTAGTGTGCGCCCAGGAAGAACTGACCGGTGCGAAAATCACGCCTGGTCAACCTTAGGAATTTTTCATGATCGTCGAGCGTATCTGGACTGGCAATGCGTACCGCAACTTCAATTACCTGATTGCGTGCCCAGAGACCGGCGAAGCCCTGGCCATAGACCCGCTGGACCACGAAAAAACGCTGGCGACAGCAAAAGTAAAGGGCTGGCAAATCACACAGATTCTCAATACCCATGAGCATCACGACCACACCGGCGGCAATGACGCTGTGGTGGCGGCCACCGGCGCCAAGATCGTTGCCCACCACAAGGCGGGAGGCAAGATTGCGGGCATGAGCCGCGGGGTACAGGCCGGTGACGTGATCAGGGTCGGCAAGTCGGTGGAGCTGGAATGCCTGGACACCCCGGGCCACACCCTGTGCCACATCTGCCTGCGCTCCCACACCGAACAGCCTGCGCTGTTTTCAGGCGATACGCTCTTCAATGCAGGTGCTGGCAACGTGCACAACGGAGGTGATGTGCATTCCCTGTATGGCACGTTCGCCGATCAGTTGGCGAAACTGCCTGACAACACACTGGTCTATCCGGGACATGACTACATTGAGACCAACCTGAGATTTACGCTCGCGCGAGAGCCTGCCAATGCGTCGGCAGCCGCGATGCTTTCGCGCGTGGCTTCACACGATCCGGCGACGTCCGTCGTCACGACGTTGGCGCAGGAAAAGCAGCACAACACTTTTTTCCGGTTGACCAACCCTGAGGTCATTGCCAAGTTGCGAGAAAGTTTTCCAGACTTGCCAGCGCAGCCGGATGCAAAAACCGTATTCATGAAATTGCGTGAGCTTCGCAATACTTGGTGATGGATCTCCATGCGCCTTGATTCAAAACTGAAGGCGCTCATCCAGCACAACCTGAACCAGTTTCAGGCCACGCCACTGCGACACGAAGGGCAAAAGGCGGCCGCTGTTGCCATTGCCGTCACCCATGTGGGCCCCGGAGCCAATCTAAAGGGCCTCAAAGAATATGCCGGGTGGAACACCCAAGCGGCTTTGATTCTGACACGCCGTGCGGCCAGCCTGCGACAGCACTCCGGGCAATGGGCGTTACCGGGTGGCCGCATCGACGACGGTGAAAGTGCTGAGCAGGCCGCCCTGCGGGAACTGGAAGAAGAGGTTGGTCTGAAACTCGGACCCGATGCTGTCATGGGCCGGCTCGACGACTTTGCGACCCGTTCCGGATATGTCATCACGCCACTGGTGGTTTGGGCAGGCAGCGCGTGTCACATCACGCCCAACCCCGGTGAGGTACAGAGTATTCATCGAATTCCAATTACCGAGTTTCAACGTGCAGACGCGCCCATCCTCAACGTCCGGCAAGGCAGCGAGCACCCTGTGCTGCTGATGCCAGTGGGCGACTCCTGGATTGCAGCGCCCACGGCGGCGTTTTTGTATCAGTTCCGCGAGGTGTGCATCGCCAGCAGGAACACGCGGGTTGGCCACTTTGAGCAGCCGGAGTTTGCCTGGAAATAAAGTTGCACTTGCGCCTCAACGCTCGGCCAGGTAGTGCTGCATGGTGACCGGCACACCTTCAAGTTGAAAAGCCCGCACGTGCGAATCCAGCTCCTGATCGGCCAGCGTGGCCCGTGCCCGCTGGTGCAGATAGTCGGCCCATGAGGTCACAATAAAGCGCTCAATGAAGCGTGACGGGTCAGCCAGATCACGGTAGATGCGCCAGAAGGTGGCGCCGTCACGCCGCCGTGGTGCGCGCATATGGCTAATGGCCTCCAGAAAGGCGGCGGTGTCCTCGATCTGGATGCGGTAACCCATTTCAACGGCCACAGGCCCCGCTTCGGGCGCGGGCTCGTTGCTGATGAAAATGTCGTCCCAAGGAATCGCCTGTGTCACGTCCTGAGCGTCACCCATGCGCAAAGGAAAAGGTCGGACCAGCAACAGTCCGCAAGCCATGCCGAAGGCCGCAGTGCACAAGGCAAAAGGCAGCCCCGCCAGATCTGACAAAGCGCCCCAGAAAGCTGAGCCCACCGCAAACGAACCCAACGCACACAAGGTGTGCATGGCCACAGCACGGGCGCGCACCCAGGGCGGCACGCTGGTTTGCGTGGCGGTGTTAAAAGTGGACGTGACCGACATCCAGGCCGCGCCACCCAGCACAAGGCCTGTGTAGATCAGCAAGTGAGAACGCGTGAGGGCGGTAACGAGCATAACCAGCGCAAACACAATGCAGCCACCGGATACCAGGGCCTCCAGACCCACACGAGCCCGGACACGACCAATGACCAGACCCGCACACACCGCACCGGTACCCAGGCACCCCATCAGCAAACCAAAGCCCGCGGCACCCAGCCCAAGCTGGCGTTGTCCAATCACAGGCAACAGCGCCCACAAGGCCGAGCCTGTGGCCGTGAAAGCCATGGTGCGCACCAGTTGCGCCAGCACCGTGTGCGAGTGCCAGGCAAACCGCAGGGCGCTGAGCATGCCACCCCACAGCCGCTCTGGTGGGAGGCGCGAAGGGGGATGTGGCTTGGGCGGCCAGCGACGGATGGCCTGCATCATGGTGAGCGTGCTGGCGACTGCAATGGCAAAGTTCCACGCACCGCCAACCAGCGAGAACACCAGACCGGCAAGCGCGGGACCGACGGCGCGGGCACCGTTATAGGCAATGGACACCACTGTGATGGCTTGAGGCAATTCTTCGCGGGGGATCGAATCGGCAATGGTCGAGTTCCAGGCTGGTGACAACAGCGCCGTGCAGCTGCCCGCGACGAAGATGAGAATCAGCACCGTCGCAGGGCCAGCCACTCCTGCCAGCAGAAGGCCGGTCAGCAATACACCCGAGCTGGTCTGCACGATCAGCGCGGCTGTGATCAGTTGACGCCGGTCAGCAATGTCGGCCCACACCCCGGCAGGCAACGACAAAATGAACATGGGCAGGAAGACGGCCGTCTGGACCAGTGCCGCCAGAAAGGACGAGCCGCTGAGCTCCACCATCATCCATGATGCCGCCATGGTTTGCATGGCGTTGCCAATGAAGTAAATTCCGCCACTGCCCCACAGCCCCCGGAACTGCCGGTGGCGCAAGGTGTGCCAGATGGAAACCCCTTGCGCTGACTTGGGCGCGGGAGTGGGGCCGGGCGATGAAGGTGCTTCCACGCTCATGGGCCGCGTCCCCTTATTCCAGCCACTTTTGCATAAAGCGCGCCTGTCCCATGGCAGGGTCCAGCTGATAGCCGGCAAAGCCCAGTCTTTCATACAGGCGCACGGCAGACGCATTGCCGTGTAAAACTTCAAGCGTCATCTTGCAGGCACCGCGCTCCTGTGCAATCACTTGTGCGAGCGTCAGCATTTTTTCAGCCACGCCCTGCCCCCGATGTTCTCGCAGAACTGCCACGTCATGCACATTAATCAGTGGCAAGCAGGCAAAAGTAGAGAAACCTTCAATGCAGTTGACCAGTCCCACGGCTTTGTCGCCCAGCGCCGGATCATTCATAAAGGCAAGAACGCTGTAGGCTTGCGCACGTGCAGCCAGTGCGCCGACAAGGTTGGCCTTTGCAAAATCACTCAAGGCATGGCCACCTCCCATGGGGTCCTGCGCATAAGCGTCCAGCAAGGAGACCAACGCTGCGGCATGCACGGGATTGGCATAGTCCGCCCGACACACCGTTATTGGCGACGCCAGTGGCTGTGTCATGGCAGCGGGCCCGTCAAACCGTCAGACAATCTGCGATGCGCTGTGCACAGGCACGCGCCTGTTCTGCATCGCGGGCTTCCACCATCACACGCACGAGAGGCTCGGTACCGCTGGCGCGAATCAGGACACGGCCTGAGTCGGCCAATTCGGCTTCGACCACTTTTGTTTCAGACTCAAGTCTGGTGTTGGCTTTCCAGTCCTGGCCGGGCCGCAGGCGCACATTGATGAGGATTTGCGGAAACAGCGTGACATCGGCCAGTAGCTCTGCCAGCGTCTGGCCACTGCGAATACACGCCTGCAGTACTTGCAACGCAGACACCAAGCCGTCGCCGGTGGTGTGCTTGTCCAGGGCCAGCAAATGGCCCGAGCCCTCGCCCCCCAGCAGCCAGCCGCGCCGCTCAAGCTCTTCAAGCACATAGCGGTCGCCCACCTTGGCGCGAACCAGCTCGACGCCCTTGGCTTTCAGTGCCAGTTCCACCGCCATGTTGGTCATCAGTGTGCCAACCACGCCGGGAACGGCGTCGCTGACGCGCTTGGCCGGGATTTTGCCGCCACGGGAGAGGCGTTCTTTGACCATCAAATACAAGATCTCGTCACCGTTGAACAAGCGGCCATGGGCGTCAACCACCTGCAAGCGATCCGCGTCGCCATCCAGCGCAATACCGTAGTGGGCGCCGTGCTCCTTCACGGCCGCCACGAGCGCTTGCGGATGCGTCGCACCGACCTCATGATTGATGTTGAGGCCATCTGGCGTACAACCTATCGCAATCACTTCCGCACCCAGCTCATGAAAAACCTTGGGGGCGACCTGGTAGGCCGCGCCATGTGCCCCATCCACGACAATCTTCATGCCCCTGAGGGTCAGGTCATTGGCGAAGGTGCTTTTGCAAAACTCAATGTAGCGACCCGGGGCATCGTCCAGACGGCGGGTTCTGCCCAATGTGGCTGAGTCGGCCCAGACCGGCGCGTTTTCAAGCCCGGCTTCGACCTCGATCTCCCATGCGTCGGGCAACTTGGTGCCTTGGGCGCTGAAAAACTTGATGCCGTTGTCTTCAAACGGGTTGTGACTTGCGCTGATGACGACACCCAGCGAAGCACGTTGCGCCCGGGTGAGGTAAGCCACACCTGGCGTGGGCAAGGGGCCAAGCAGCACCACATCCACACCCGCAGAATTGAAGCCACTCTCCAGCGCGCTCTCAAGCATGTAGCCCGAAATACGCGTGTCTTTGCCGATCAGCACCACCGGGCGCGATTCCGTTTGCTTGAGAACGTGGCCCACCGCGTGCGCCAGACGCAACACAAAGTCCGGGGTAATCGGCCCCTGGCCCACTGTGCCGCGAATACCGTCTGTTCCAAAATATTTTCTTGTCATCTAGATCCCTTTGCCCACGTATTATCTGATTTCTTAGCTACTTATTTTATAGCATTCAACACCTTGAGTGCCTGCACGGTTTCTCGTACATCGTGCACACGGACGATACTGGCCCCGCGCTCAACGGCCAGCAAGGCGGCGGCCACACTCGGCACCAGGCGATCGCGGACATCCAGCGTGGCAATTGTCGCCAGCGAGGCACTGGTGGCGCCTGCCAGCGACGATTTTCTGGACCAGCCCACCAGCAGGGGGTAGCCGGCCGTCAGCAGTTCACTTTGTCGACCCAGCAACTCAAAGTTCTGCCTGAGTGTCTTTCCAAAGCCAATGCCAGGGTCCAGCACAATACGTGACTTGTCCAGGCCCTCGCCCTGCAACTGCCTGGCAATTTGTTCCCAAAAATGGAGCACTTGCACGATGACATCACCCTCCATGGGCGTGGCCTGCATGGTTTGAGGATCACGGTGCATATGCATCACGCAAACACCGCAACTTGGGTGGCTGCCCACAATTTGGACGCCCTGCGGCAAGGCATCGGCGTCATCACCCTCATCGCGCCATTGCAAAGCCCGAATGTCATTGATGATGTCGGCACCCAGGTCAAGCACAGCGCGCATGACTTCAGGTTTGTAGGTGTCTACAGAAATGGGTACACCGAGTTTGACGGCCTCCGCAACGACCGGTGTCACGCGCGCAAGCTCATCTTCCAGCGGCAAAGGCAATGCGCCTGGTCGAGACGACTCACCCCCAATGTCGAGAATGTCAGCGCCCGCCTTAAGCAACATGTCGCAATGTCGCAGGGCGGCGGACGTCGAGGCGTGCTGGCCGCCATCAGAAAATGAATCCGGGGTGACGTTGACGATGCCCATGACTTTGGGGCTGTCCAGATCAATCAAGAAACGAGTGGTTTGCCAGTTCATATGTCTAATCTGTGAGCCCTGCGGTCGACTCCAAATGAAGAGTTATCCCACATCTGAACGGGAAATGGGGCACAAGGCCCCATTTCAGTTGACTATTCACGTTTTCAGGCCGCTGTCGGCGCTGGGTCGGGTGCCACGACGGGCGGCCCACCCGAGGCGCCGCCGCCTGACGATGGCGTGCGGGGCGCCCAATCCTTGGGCGGACGAGGCTCCTTGCCGGCCATGATATCGTCGATCTGATCGGTATCGATGGTTTCCCATTCCAATAGCGCTTTGGCCATGGCGTGCATTTTGTCGCTGTTGTCTTCAATGAGCTTGCGCGCCAATGCATACTGCTGGTCGATGATGCGTCGCACTTCACCGTCGACCTTTTGCATGGTTTGCTCGCTCATGTTGGTCGTCTTTGTGACCGAGCGGCCCAGAAAAACTTCCCCTTCATTTTCAGCGTACACCATGGGTCCCAGGGCATCGGTCATGCCGTAGCGTGTGACCATGTCGCGGGCGATTTGCGTGGCGCGCTCAAAGTCGTTGCTGGCGCCCGTGGTCATCTGTTTCATGAACACTTCTTCAGCGATGCGGCCACCAAACAACATGCTGATCTGGCTGAGCATGTATTCGCTGTCGTAACTGTAGCGGTCCTGGGCGGGCAGGCTCATGGTTACACCCAGCGCGCGGCCACGGGGGATCACAGTGACTTTGTGCACTGGGTCGCACTTGGGCAGCAGTTTGCCGATGAGGGCATGGCCCGACTCGTGGTAAGCGGTGTTGCGGCGCTCTTCCTCGGGCATGACCATGCTTTTGCGCTCAGGGCCCATCAGGATCTTGTCTTTGGCTTTTTCGAAGTCCACCATTTCCACCACGCGGGCACTGCGCCGCGCAGCCATTAAAGCGGCTTCATTGCACAGGTTGGCCAAGTCAGCACCCGACATGCCGGGCGTGCCGCGTGCAATCACGTTGGCGCTGACATCCTGACCCAAAGGCACCTTGCGCATGTGCACACCAAGGATCTGCTCGCGGCCACGGATGTCTGGCAGCGTCACATAAACCTGGCGGTCAAAACGGCCGGGGCGCAACAAAGCGGCATCCAGAATGTCAGGGCGATTCGTGGCAGCCACCACAATCACGCCGACATTGGTCTCAAAGCCGTCCATTTCGACCAGCATCTGGTTGAGGGTTTGTTCACGCTCGTCGTTGCCACCGCCCAGGCCTGCGCCACGCTGACGGCCTACCGCATCAATTTCGTCAATGAAAATGATACACGGGGCGTTTTTCTTGGCGTTGTCAAACATGTCGCGAACGCGGGAAGCGCCCACGCCCACGAACATTTCAACGAAATCGGAGCCTGAAATGCTGAAGAAAGGCACTTTGGCCTCACCCGCAATGGACTTGGCCAAGAGGGTTTTACCTGTGCCGGGGGGGCCAACCAGCAGCAATCCACGCGGGATGCGGCCACCCAATTTCTGGAACTTGCTGGGGTCTTTCAGGAAGTCAACCACTTCCTTCACTTCTTCTTTGGCTTCATCGCAACCGGCCACGTCAGCAAACGTCACCGTATTGGTATTTTCATCGAGCAGGCGCGCTTTGCTTTTGCCAAAGCTGAAGGCACCGCCTTTGCCGCCACCCTGCATTTGCCGCATGAAGTAAACCCACACGCCAATCAGCAACAACATGGGACCCCAGCTCACCAGCAGGGTCATCAGCAAAGAACCCTCTTCGCGGGCTTTCACATCAAACTTCACACCATTCGCGATGAGGTCACCGACCAGACCGCGGTCGAGATAGGTGGCCGTGGTGCGGACTTTGCGGTCATCGGTCGTGACGGCGATGATTTCAGTGCCGCCCTGCCCCTCTTGAATAATGGCGCTTTTGATCCGCTTGCCACGGACTTCCTCCAGGAAATCTGAGTAACCCAGATTACCCGCGCCGGACGCTTGACGCGTATCGAATTGTTTAAAAACGGTGAAAAGCACAAGTGCTATCACCATCCAGACGGCAATTTTAGAAAACCACTGATTGTTCAAACGGGGCTCCAGTGCGGGGCAGTAAAAGAAGACTACGGATAGTTGAGCCCCATTTTAGGCGTTTCAAGGTGTGTGCCGCGGGATTTTCAAGGTTTCAGCCACAGGGCGGACGGGGGATTTCAGGTGATATGTGGCAATTCACCCATTTGTAACAATTGTCCTGAGGTGCCTTCAGGCCGCTTTAGCCGGTGCTTTGAGCCCCAATCCGACCAGAAACGTCTCGGACGACTTGTCGCGCGACGCCTTGGGTTTGACTGGTTTCACAACCAAAAAACTGGCTTTGAACATTTTCACCAGTTCGTTGTAGCCGCTGCCATGAAACACCTTGGCGACCAAGGCACCCTGAGGCTTCATGTGTGATTTGGTGAAATCAATGGCCAGTTCAATGAGATGCTCCACCCGGGCTGCGTCGGCAGAATCAATGCCAGACAGATTGGGTGCCATGTCCGACACAACAATGTCTGCGAGTCGACCAGCCATGGCACCGCTCAACCGGTCCAGCACGTCTTGCTCGCGGATATCGCCCAACAAAAATGTCACGCCCTCCACCGGATCCATGGGAAGAATGTCCAGTGCAATGATGGTGCCATTGAGTTCCCCTGGCTTGGTTTGCATCTTGCGCCGCAGATACTGACTCCAGGCACCGGGTGTCGAACCCAGGTCTACGACCAATTGGCCCGGTTTGATCAGCTTGAAGGTTTCGTCAATTTCCTTGAGTTTGTAGGCGGCGCGGGCCCGATACCCTTCGTGCTTGGCCAGTTTCACATAGGGGTCGTTAACGTGGTCGTTGATCCAGGCCCGGTTGACCTTGCTGCCCTTGGTTTTGGGCTGTCCCTTGACCTGCTCTTTTGCGTTTGTGTCGGTGTTTGCCATCGTCACCGATAATACAGGTATGCCCCTTATACAACTGACCCCAGCCCAGCGCAAAGAGCATCGCGCTGAAGCCCATCACCTTGACCCTGTTGTCATGGTGGGTGGCGACGGCCTCACTGAAGCCGTAAAAAAAGAAACACATCTGGCGCTGAACGCCCATGGGCTCATCAAAGTGCGCGTTTTTTCAGACGACCGCGCCGCCCGAGAAACCATGTTTCAAGCGCTCGCCAACGAACTGGACGCCGCCCCCATACAGCACATCGGCAAATTGCTGGTGCTGTGGCGCCCCAAACCAGAAAAAGAGCGTGCCGCACCGGATGAAGACCGCATGCCGGGGCCGCGCGATTTCAAGGTGTTGAAATACAGCAAACGCGGTGGTCAGCGGCCAGAGGTGAAAACCTTGCGGGTGCTGGGCAACCAGCGCCTGACGCAGGGCGGTGAAGTCAAACGCGCCAAGCCCAAACAAACCAGCATCAAAAAACGCAGCCAGACTTGATCTCCGGTCCCGAGGGCTTCACAGCTTTCGGGCTGTGAGTTTCCAGAGCGTCGCGCTGGCACACAGCCATTGCAGAAGGTACATCGCACTGCCAACGCCGTGCCAAAGCTTCAGGTTCTCGCGAGCGATGATTCTTGGCGCCACCGCAAACTCAACCAGAAAAGCCAGCAACAGCCCACCTGCTATAAAAATAATAGCTGAGTCTGCACTGTCTTTGTGGGCCATTTGCTCTTTTTGCCGTGAACTCATGAGCAAAAGAAGGCCACAGGCGCCTGAAAGCCAGGTTTGTGCCGTGAATAGCCTGGCCGCCATGCCCCCTGCCATGGCGGGTGTTGGCAGGTGAGCGAAAAGCAATGGCACCACCAGAAAACCAAGGCTGGTCAAACTGCCCCACCAAAGGGCGGCCACCCAGAGCGAAAGCCGTGGCATCAGGTATTCAAACGTAGCTTACTGCGATCACTTCATAGTGCCGGATACCGCCAGGGGCCTGCACTTCGGCCGTATCGCCTTCTGACCGTCCAATCAGGGCTCGGGCAATTGGAGAACCAATATTGATCAGGCCCAGTTTCAGGTCTGCTTCATCCTCACCCACGATCTGGTAAGTCACTTTTTTGCCCGAATCTTCGTCTTCCAGTTCCACCGTCGACCCAAACACCACTTTGCCGCCGGCATTCAGTTCGCTGGGGTCAATGATCTGGCAGACCGACAACTTGCCTTCTATCTCCTGAATGCGGCCTTCAATGAAGCCCTGCCGGTCTTTGGCCGCTTCGTACTCGGCGTTTTCACTCAGGTCGCCTTGCGCGCGGGCCTCCGCAATGGCACCAATCACCCAGGGGCGTTCAACGGTCTTGAGCTTGTGCAACTCGGCTTTGAGTTTTTCAGCACCGCGCTTGGTAATGGGAATGGTGGCCATAAGGAAAAGAGAGATTCGGACTTCTAAAATAGTGGGGACAGAGCAGCGCTTGGCGCCGGTCTGTCCCCGGGGAAGTGTGGATTATGCCAAGAGTTGCACACGGTTCAAAGGGGCATACCCCAACCCAATGGGCTCAGGCCAGTAAACAGGCCACTTGCGTTTGAGGTGTCACCCGTCGGAGCAAGGGCGACTCCTGAGCGCAGCCTTCTTGCGCAATGGGGCAACGAGTTCGAAAGGTACACCCCGAGGGGGGATTCACCGGCGAAGGCAAGTCCCCCTGCAAAAGCTGCACCGTTTTGCTTCGTTCGATACGCGGATCAGGCACGGGAATGGCTGACAGCAGCGCCCCAGTGTAGGGGTGCCGCGGATCTGCATAGAGTGCCTGCTTGTTGGCCATTTCCACAGCTCGCCCCAGGTACATCACCATGATGCGCTGGCTGATGTGCTTCACCACCGCAAGGTCGTGGGCAATGAAAACCAGTGCCAGACCCATTTGGGCCTGCAGGTCTTTGAGCAGGTTGATGATCTGCGCCTGGATCGACACATCCAGGGCCGAAACGGGTTCATCGCATATCACAAGCTTGGGTTCCAGAACCAGCGCCCGCGCAATGCCAATGCGTTGGCACTGCCCACCCGAGAACTCATGCGGATATCGATTGAATTGTTGCCCGGTCAAGCCCACGCGTGCCATCATGGCGCGAACCTTTTCCATTTTCTCCGCTTGCCGCATGGCCGGGAAATGCGTACGAAGCGGCTCGGCGATCAGTTGGCCCACAGTCATGCGCGGATTCAGGGATGCCAGAGGGTCCTGAAAGATCATCTGCACGTTTTTGCGAACCTGCTGCCAGGCTACTTTGTCCTGGCTCTGCAAGGCAATTCCTTGAAATGTGATCGTGCCCGACGTGGCCGGGATGAGATTTAACAGCGCCCGTGCCAATGTCGATTTCCCGCAACCCGACTCGCCCACGATGCCCAGCGTTTCACCGGCAAAAATATCCAGCGACACGCCATCGACCGCCTTGAGAACGCGTGGTGCGGCCCAGGGCCAAGGTGAATCACCTTGAAGCTTGAAGTGAACCTTCAGGTCGCTGACCGACATGAGCGGTGCCGCGTTCATAGGGCTACCACCGCAAGGCCCCGGGACACTTCGTCCGGGCTGAGGTGACATGCGCGCAAGACGTCTGGCTGCGCAAAAACGGGAAGCAAGGCCGGCCTGACCGTCTTACATTGAGGCTGCGCCACCGTGCATCGCTCACTGAAGGGACACCCCGCCGGCAAGCGGGCCATGTTGGGAGGGGCACCAGGAATGGCCACCAGGGCACGGTCTCCATCGTCCAGGCGGGGAACTGCTCCCAATAACCCGACTGTATAGGGATGGGTCGGCTGATAAAAAATGGCCTCAGCGCTGCCCTGCTCCATCACACGCCCGCCGTACAGCACCATCACGTTGTCGCACAAACCTGCCACCACACCAAGATCGTGGCTGATCATCACAATGGCGGTGCCGTGGTCGCGCTGCAACTCGCGCAAGAGCGTAATGATTTGCGCCTGCACCGTGACGTCCAGCGCAGTCGTGGGCTCATCGGCAATCAAGATATCAGGCTCGCACAGCAATGCCATGGCAATCATCACACGCTGGCGCATACCGCCAGAAAATTCATGGGGGTACATGTTGATGCGTCGCGCTGCCTCGGGTATCTTGACGGCATCCAGCGCCTTGATCGCACCCTCACGCGCTTGTCGGCGAGTCATGCCTTTGTGAAACTCGAGCACCTCGGTCATCTGCCGTTCAACCGTCAGATACGGATTCAGCGACGTCATAGGGTCCTGAAAAATCATGGCGATGCGATTGCCACGAATCTGGTTGAGCTGACTGGGCGGAAGGCTCAGAAGATCTTGCCCGTTAAATTTTGCTTCGCCACTGGACTGCCCGTTGCTGGCCAGAAGTCCCATCATCGCCAAAACCGCCTGACTTTTGCCCGAGCCGCTCTCGCCCACAATGCCCAGGGTCTGGCCCCGTTCCAGACTGAAACTGACGCCGTTGACCGCAGTTACCAGTCCATCGGGGGTATGAAACTGCACACCCAGGTTATTGACTTCAATCAGCGACATGGCGCTTACCGGTCTTTGGGGTCGAGCGCATCTCGCATGCCGTCCCCAATGAAATTAAAACAATACAAGGTGACAGAGAGCAAGGCCCCCGGGAATAGCAGAATCCATGGCGAGACCTCCATCACCTTGGTGCCATCCTCAATCAACACGCCCCAACTTGTCATGGGCTCCTGAATGCCCAACCCGAGAAACGACAAGACCGATTCGGTCAAAATCACGCCCGGCACCGTGATGGTGGTGTAAATCATCACAATTCCCAGCAGATTGGGCACGATGTGCGCAAAAATAATGCGGCTGGTTGATACGCCCATGGCACGGGCCGCCTCAACGTACTCCATTGACCGCAACGACAGGGTTTGCCCGCGCACCACCCGCGCCATGTCCATCCAGGAAAACACAGTGATGGTCAGCACCACCAGATAGAACTCACGCCCCAAAATGGTGACCATCAAAATCGCGATCAGAAGGTACGGTATGGCATACATCATGTCCACGATGCGCATCATGATGGCGTCCACCTTGCCGCCCAGAAACCCGGCTGTCGCTCCCCAAACGATGCCAATAGACACCGAAGCCAATGTTCCCAGCAGTCCCACGGCGAGTGAAATACGCCCCCCAATCAGGCAGCGCACCAGCAAGTCGCGACCGGCATCGTCAGTCCCCCAGAAGTGGCCATTCTTTGCAGTCGGCGGATGATTCATCAAATCCCAGTCTGCGCTGTCAAATGCATGAGGCAAAACCCACGGGCCAACCACGCACGCTGTGGCAATCAGCACCAGCATCACCAGACTCACAACCGCTGCGCGGTTGCGCATAAATCTCAACCGGGCGTCCGCCCACAGACTACGCCCGGTCAGTGCATCGGCACCCACAACGTCCGTCAGCGCGACCACCAGGGCATCGTTTTTTTTGGGTAGAAACATGGCGTGGTCAGTACCGGATTTTTGGATCCAGCCACGCATAGGCCAGGTCAACCAGCAGGTTGAGAAGCACGGCAAAAACGGTGATCAATACGACCAGACCCAACACCAGTGTGTAATCCCGGTTGGCAGCGCCGTTAACAATAAGTTTGCCCAGACCCGGCAGAGAAAAAACGGTCTCGGTCACCAATGCGGCGGTAATGGACGAGATGGCCAGCGGCCCGACCACGGACACGACCGGCAGCAATGCAGGCTTGAGAGCATGTCGCAATACAACGACACTCGTCGGCAGTCCTTTGGCGCGGGCCGTACGAATGAAATTGCTGTGCATGATTTCAATCAGACTGCCCCGCATAACGCGCCCAATCGTGGCAACGTTGATGAACGTCAGCAGAGCGACAGGCAGCACCATGAACCGCAACTGGAAATCATTCCACCCCCCTGCTGGCAACCACTTCAGCCAGATGGCAAACACCATGATCAGTACCGGCCCGATCACAAAACTCGGAAAGGCACTTCCGATGTTCGCCATGACCATCACCACGTGATCAACCAGGCTGTTTTGCCGCAGGGCGGCCACAATGCCCAGTGTGACGCCAATGATCAGCGAAAGCAGCATTGAGAGGCCACCAATGGCCAGCGACACCGGCAGGGCCTTGCCGACCAGGTCATTCACGGACCAGTCGGCATAGCGAAACGAAGCGCCCAGGTCTCCTTGCAGCAGTCCCTTGAAGTACAACAGGTACTGCTGCCAAAGCGGCAGGTCAAGGTGGTATTTCGCCTGCAGGTTGGCCAGCACGGCAGCAGCTACCTTGCGGTCAGAATCAAACGGACCACCCGGTGTGGCGTGCATCAGAAAATAGCAAACCGAGATCACCACCACCAGAGTGGGAAGCGCCGCCAGAACACGGCGCAAGGTATACGACCACATGGTGGCTGACGCCTAGTGCTTGATGATGTAGAAGTCTTTACTGCGGTAATGGTCCTGGGTGTTTGCCTCGGAATAGCCACCCACATAGGACTTGATCAGCCGTGGCAGTGAATATTGCACCATGGGGATGATCGGATAGGCGTCCATGATCATTTTGGAGGCCTGGGTGAGCAGCGCCTTGCGTTTGGCGGGATCCGGATTTTGGGTGCCCTGCTTGATCAGGTCTTCTGCTTTTCGGTCGCAGTAAAAATTGGTATTCTGGTCTGAATCGCAGCGCACCAATGCAAGAAAACTGGTGGCATCGTTGTAGTCAGCCAGCCATCCGTTGCGGGCGATCTGATAGGCACCGTCATGACGCTTCTTGGCGAGCACCTTGAACTCCATGCTTTCGGTTTCCATGTTGATGCCAAGCTTGGTCTTCCACTCGGAGGCCACAAAAATCGCCATCTTCTTGTGGTACTCACTGGTGTTGTAAGAAAAGGTGTACTTGGTGCCCGGCTTCACGCCGGCTTGCTCCAGCAGCTTCTTGGCTTCAGCGACACGCTTGTCCATAGGCCAGGTCGCCCAGTCGTAGGGTGTGGGGTCGGCTCCCACCACGCCGGCAACGATCAGGCTGTAGGCCGGCGGCTGGCCATCGGCCGTCACGCGTTTGGACAAAATGTCGCGGTCAATCACCATGGACAAGGCCTTGCGCACTCGCACGTCCTTGAAGACATCACGGGTCTGAAAGTCGTAATAGCGAATGCCGATGATGGCCTGGTTGCGCAATTCCTTGGGGTATTGCGCTTTGTACTTGTCAAAAACACCAGGGGGCATCTGGTAGACATAGTCAGTCTCGCCAGACTCCCACAGCTTGATGTCAGCAAACTGATCTTCAATCGGCAAATAGGTCACCTTGGTGAGCTGAACATTGGCCGCGTCCCAATAGTTCGGATTTTTTTCAACCACGATGCGGTTGTTGACCTGCCAATCCTTGAGCACGAAGGCCCCATTGCCGACCATGTTGCCTGGCTTGACCCAGTCCTTTCCAAATTTCTCCACCGTGGCCTTGTGAACCGGGCCCAACTGCGTGTTGGCCACCAGCTCGGGCATGTAGTTGATCGGGTCAACCGTCTTGAGCTCCAGCGTGAGCTTCTCAATGGCTTTGACGCCGATCTCGCTGGTGGGTTTCTTGCCCTGGGCGACTTCCAGTCCATTGAGCAGGAAGTTGCCAAATGTGACTGCATAGGGCGATGCCGTCTTGGGGTCTACGAAACGGCGGATGCCATAGACAAAGTCGTCGGCGGTAACCGGGTCGCCATTTGAGAATTTCGCATTGGCGCGCAGCTTGAAGACCCAGGTCGTGGGACTGGTCTGCTTCCAGCTTTCAGCCACACCGGGAACAGTTTTACCCGTTGTGTCAGTGGCTGTAAGTCCCTCAAACAAATCACGCAGAATTTGATTGGACGGCACAGTTTCAGCCACCGCCGGGTCCATGCTTTCAGGCTCTGACCCATTGCTGCGAACCAGAGTCTGGGTCGAATGCAGTTGCGTACCAGGCGGAACCACCGCTGCGAATCCAGCGGTCGACAACAGTGCAGAACAAGCTGCAATGACAAGGGGTTTAGTGATTTTTGCGGGCATGGTTTTCTCCGGTTTCAGGGGCTGGGCAGCTTGCTTGTGTCAATGTCAACATATTTCCAGAACCCACGCGACATGGGGTGTTTGCGATAGCCCATAAGCCAGGGCTGCATCATGTCAGTGCGCACGCGGTGGCTGGAAAATTTCACAGGCATGTACGCCACCATGATCTTGACCAATTGCTGCAACATGGCAAACCGCTCGGGCCCGTCAGGCAACAGCTGCTGCTGTTGGTACAGCCGGTCAAACTCCGCATTTTGAAAGCGGGACAGGTTGCCCTCACCTTTTGCCGGGCCATACCCCATGCTGATGGCGTCTGCCCCGTCGGGAACAGATGCACTCTGCCCGAGTCCCCACATCATCAATTTGCCAGCGCGCGCAGCCTTCAGGTTCTCAGGCCACTTGGCAGTTTTGAACTCAATCTTGATGCCGGCCGCATTCATGCTCTTTTTCCAGATTTCATTACGTTCACGCGAGGCCGCATCCGGCTGGGTTGCATATTCCAGCACCAACGGTTTTCCGTCGGGCAGGTCCCGCCAGCCGTCACCATTGCGGTCGATGTAGCCATACATATCCAGCAACGCAGACGCCCGTGCAACGCTGTACTCGCTCATCTCGGTCTTGAATTTGGGGTCATAGCCATACGTGCTGGGCTGCATGGGTCCCTGAGCGGGAATGGCCTGATTGCGGCGAGGCAGGCGGATCTCTTCTTCACTGTTATAGGCCAGGGAAATAGCACGGCGCAGGGCGACCTTGTCGGGCGTGTAACCACCGAGCATCGGATGCTCCATGTTCATGTAGTGGATGACCACATCAGGAATGGCAACCCGGTCGAACTGCATCTTCCGTTTGGCCAGATTGGGGGCGAGCTGATTGTTGGGAATCGCCTGTGTCGAAAAAGCCTCTGGCAACAGGAACAGAAAGTCGTGATCGTTACCCAGGAACGAGAGCCAGCGGGGTTGCACTTCTTCAATGATGGAAACCTCGACCCGGTCCACCATGGGCAGCCGCTTGCCCTTCAGTTGCTGATAAATGGCCTGCGACCGGGCATCGTTGACCGGCGGTTCGGCGGCATAAAACTCTTCCCTGAAATTTGGGTTTTTGACGAACGTCATCTTTGATGAGCGCGTCCACTGGTCGAGCTTGAAGGGGCCAGTGCCCACCGGGTGCTCCATGATTTTGTCGCCGTACTTCTCAACCACTTCACGCGCTACAGCACCAAACAGGCCCGCATCGGCAAGCCGGTAAATAAACCTGGGTCGCGTCTCCTGCAACTTGAACTGAATGGTGTAGCGGTCCAGTGCACGAATGCCATCCACCTCTTTGTCGTAATTGAAACTGGCGCCGGGCTTTTCGGCGTCGCGGCGCAGCTCTTCCAACCCGAGCAACTTCTCTTCCTCAAGGTCGGAGTAGGTTGGGCTTTTGGTCTTGGGGTCAAAAAACCGTTTGTAGCTGTAGACAAAATCGGCCGCCACCAACTCACGCTTCTTGCCACCGAAAGCCGCATCATCGGCAAAGTAGACACCCGGCTTGATCTTGATCGTGTAGGTGCGGAATTCGTCGGAGATGACCGGCATACCAAGGGCGACGTTGGGCTTGACCTTCACCGGACGCGCCAAAAAGTCGTAGTCATACAGCGAATCAAACATATTGGAGGTGGCAATGCGCGAGTAAAGGTCTGAAATTTGCGCTGGGTCAAACCCGGTCTCGGCGATCTCAAACGCGTAGCGCAGCACCTTGTCAGTCGGGCGAGTCTGGGCGTGCAACGAACCCGTGAAAGCCAGCAGGAGACAAAAGGCCCAGAGGCTTTTTATAAAACGCAACTCGAATCCCTTATTTTTCATAGCCACAAACACCAATGCTTTATCGTATGGCCACAAGCATAATCGCCCCGGTCAGCAATTTCTTGGGCGTTTCCCCTAGCCAGACACTTTATGTTTTCCTATATTCTGCGGCGCCTCTGGCAAATGATTCCCACCCTGGCAGGGGTCATTCTGCTCATTTTCTTCCTGTTCAAGTTCTTCGGCGGAGACCCGGTCGAGATCATGGCAGGGATGAAGTCGTCGCCAGAGCGCATAGCCTCGCTGCGCGCACAGCTCGGGCTGGACAAGCCCGTGTGGGAGCAACTCTGGATCTTCGTCCAGCAGATTTTTACCTTCAACTGGGGAAAGAGCTGGACCACCAACGAGTCCATCGCAAACATTTTCTCGACCCGCCTTCCCGCCACGCTGACCATCATGATCCCTATTCTGGTACTGGAAGTGGCACTGGCCATTGTGGCTGGGCTGGCCGTGGCCTACGTGCGGGGCAGTCTGACGGACCGCGCCATCATGATCACCACCACGGTGGCGCTGTCCATCAGTTTTCTGGTCTACATCATCGTCGGCCAGTATCTCTTTGGCTTTGTCCTGGGCTGGTTCCCGGTACAAGGCTGGAGCGACAGTGTCTGGAAAAATCTGGTGACTTACGCGCCCCTGCCTGTCTTTCTGGCTGTTTTGGTCAGTCTGGCGCCGCAAACGCGGCTTTACCGAAGCTTTTTTCTGGATGAGATTGGTCAGGACTATGTGCGCACTGCACGCGCCAAGGGCGTCTCCGAAAACACCATCATGTTCAAGCACGTGCTACGCAACGCCATGATTCCGATCCTGACCAATGTCGCCACCAATTTACCGGGGGTGTTCATCGGCTCTTTCCTGATCGAAGTTTTTTTCTCGATTCCCGGTCTGGGCCGGGAGATTCTGGTCGCTGTCAATCGCAGCGACTACCCTGTGATACAGGCCGCCACGGTCTATCTTGCCGGCCTGACGATGCTCATTAACCTCGTCACAGACGTGCTATACAAGTTTGTAGACCCCAGGGTGACGCTCAAATGACCCGCCCCGCTCTGCCCGAATTGTCCCGGCTACCCCGATCAGACGGCGTTTGGGTCCAAGCCTGGACGCGTCTCAAAACCGATCGCGTCGGCATGACCTCACTTTGCATTACGCTGCTCTTCATGGGTGTGGTGGTGCTGGCTCAAATAGGCCTGGTCGGCAAAAACTGGCAAAGGGAGGTCGGCACACCTTTTGCCCCTCCACACCTTGTCGGCAAAATTTTGGACAGCTCGCAAACAGCCGTGGTGGACCGCATTGAAGGACCAGCCGTTGACATGAGTGATGTGGACCCTCTGGCGCCACGTTACAAAGAGTGGAACGAGCGCGCTGCAAAATTCAAAACTACCAACACGGTGAAGTCAGACACCTTGCCGCTTGGCGGTGACCAACTGGGCCGGGATGTTCTCAGCAAGGTCATCAAGGGCGCGCAGGTGTCCATCACGGTTGGCCTGGCGGCAGCGCTGTTTGCAACCTTGATTGGTACCGTTCTGGGCGCCATTGGTGGCTACTTTGGTGGCCCGGTTGGCGACTTTCTGGAGTGGGTTTACAACGTATTCACTGCGATTCCCTACATCCTGCTGGTGTTCGCCCTGGCGGCCGTTCTGAAATCTGGGCCACTGGCAGGCACGCTGGGAAGTGGCGTATGGACCGTCGTCATCATTTTGAGTCTGGTCGGCTGGACAGGCATTTACCGCCTGGTGCGCGCCGAGTATATGAAGCATCGGGCCCGAGAGTACGTGCTGGCGGCTGAAGCCATAGGTGCCAGCCATGCCTCTCGCATGTTTACGCATATCCTGCCCAACATCAGCCATGTGGTGCTGGTACAGCTCAGTCTGCACGTGGTGAGTTTTATCAAGGCCGAAGTCATTCTTTCCTATTTGGGCTTAGGCGTGCCGCTAGACATGGTGAGCTGGGGCACCATGCTGGCAGAGGCGCAAACAGAACTCGTGCAGGGGAAGTGGTGGCAACTGGTGGCAGCGACAACATTCATGGCCACCTTTGTGACAGCCTTTGCCTTGCTCACCGATGCATTGCGTGACGCTCTGGACCCCAAACTCCGTTGATGCCGCAACAGTCAACATGAATCCTATGACTTCAGCCAACCCCTTGATCAGCGTTCGCGATCTGAGCGTGTCGTTTCGCATGGGAAAGACCGACTCCGCGCAAGCTGTAAATGCTGTGAACTTTGACGTACCTGCCAACAGTACCGTGGCGCTGGTGGGCGAATCGGGTAGCGGAAAGAGCGTGACCGCCATGAGCATCGTGCGCCTGCTGCCCGACAACGCCATCATCTCGCCCAGTAGCCAGGTTTTGTACAACGGTATTGACTTGCTGAGCGCACCCATTGCAACCATGCGCGCCATGCGGGGCAAAGACATTTCAGTGGTGTTCCAGGAGCCCATGAGCTCGCTCAACCCGGTCTTCACCGTGGGTGAGCAGATTGCCGAGGTCCTGCGCATCCACATGAAACTGGGCGCCAGACAGGCCCTTGACCGGACCCTGGAACTCATGACCGAGGTTGGCATTCCCAACCCCAGGGAACGCCTCAAATCCTACCCCCATGAAATGTCTGGCGGACAACAGCAACGTGTGATGATTGCCATGGCCGTGGCATGCGAACCCAAATTGCTGATTGCCGACGAACCCACGACAGCGCTGGACGTGACAGTACAGCGCCAGATCATGGACCTGCTGGCGCGCCTGCAGCAACGCCAGAAGATGAGCATTCTGTTCATCAGCCATGACCTGGGCCTGGTGGGTGAAATTTCCAGACAGGTGATCGTGATGCGCAACGGCGCCGTGCGCGAGGCAGGTGACGTTGCCAGCATTTTCAGCGCGCCGAAAGACGCCTACACCCAGGCACTACTGGCTTGCCGCCCCCGGCTGGACAGCCGGCCTCGTCGCCTCGCCGTGATTGACGACATCATGAACCGGTCGGCCAGCAGTACGCCCATCGGCACCGAACAACGTGTCTGCAAACCGGTCAGTGGGCCTGCACTGATTGAAGTCAGGGGCCTGCGCAAAGACTACACACTCAAAACCGGTCTGTTCAAACGCCATGTATTCAGCGCCGTCAAAAATGCTGATTTTTCCCTGCACAAGGGCCGTACCCTGGGCGTGGTGGGCGAGTCGGGCTCGGGCAAGACAACAGTGGGCATGATGCTGACCCGCCTGACGGCCGCCACGTCCGGCAGCATCATGTTCGAAGACATTGACCTGGCCACCCTGAATGCCACACAAATGCGGGCGTATCGGCGCCGCATCCAGATCATTTTTCAAAATCCTTACGCCAGTCTCAACCCGCGCTTTACGGTCGGGCAGATTCTGATGGAACCCATGCGCATTCATGGCATTGGCAAGGACGATGACGAACGCACCCGTCAGGCCCTGTCATGGATCATGCGGGTTGGGTTGCCTGAGGCGTCTTTTGGCAAGTACCCTCATGAGTTCTCGGGTGGACAGCGCCAGCGCATTGCCATTGCGCGGTGCCTGACCCTTCAACCAGAGATCATCGTCTGCGATGAAAGTGTCAGCGCTCTTGATGTCAGCGTGCAGGCCACCGTGCTCAACCTCCTGCTGGACTTGCAGGAAGAGTTCGGCCTCACCTACGTCTTCATCAGCCATGACCTGGCGGTTGTGAAATACATGGCCGACGATATTTTGGTTATGAGTCAGGGCGAGATTGTGGAACGCGGCAGCTCCGAAGATATTTATGCGCGGCCACAGCATGCTTACACCCGGCAGCTTCTGGGGGCGGTACCCAAGGGTTTGGCAGCCCTCGCTTAGTCTACTGGTGCCTGAAGACGTGGGAAAAGCTGCGGCTGACTTCAAGTATTTCAGGGCGGTTTTTCAGGCTGACCTTCTGTCGGCCAAGATCATCCCGCTGCACTGAAGAAATCGCGCCCACTGCGACAATCGTGGCGCGATGGATCTGCCAAAACTGTTGCGGATCCAGTTGCACAATGAGTTCGCGGATTGGCGTGCGCACAAAGGCTTCCTGGTCCAGCAACTGAACCCGCGTGTATTTTTCGTCCGACCGGAAAAAGATCACGTCTGACACGTTGATGAGCCGGGTGGTAGTGCCTACGCTGCATTGCAGCCAGCGCAGCACGGGGGTGGCCTTGTCTGCGGTCAAGCGCAGCTGCAACTGTGCCAGCGTCTGAAGCAATGCATCTGGAGACCCGGATGGCGCATGCTGGGTCAATCGCTCCCGCAACCGCCCTACGGTCTTGTCAAGCCGCGTGCGCTCCACTGGTTTGAGCAAGTAGTCCACAGCCCCGTGCTCAAACGCCGTCACCGCGTATTCATCGTAGGCTGTCACAAACACCAGCTCACCAGACCAACCCTCCAGAGCAAAAATATCCTGCGCCGCTTCAATACCGGTGAGCCCGGGCATACGGATGTCGAGGAACACCACATCCGGGCGCAACTCGTCTGCCATGCGCACAGCTTCCAGGCCGTCCCGTGCAATGCCGCAAATTTGAAGCTCCGGCCAGCTTTCTGCAAGCCGAGCCTGTAACTGCTCGCGCAGTAGACGCTCATCGTCGGCAATCAACGCCCGAATGGGTCTCAGATCAGACTGCATTTGTCTTTGAGGCAGTGGTTTCCGCCTGGTACGGAATCGTCAGGCGCACCAGTGTCCCGCCTTCATAGCCAGAGCGCATTTCCATGCGACTGGCACCCGGGTACAGCATGGCCAGGCGGTTGCGGATGTTGTCAAGCCCCAGCCCGGCTTCATCGGTACTGCTTGCAAAAATATCGCCATCCGGCAGGCCCACGCCGGTGTCCACCACGTCAACCCGCAGCTTGCCGTCCACCACGTCAGCCAGCACGCTGACCCGTCCGCCATCGGGTTTGGGTTCGATACCATGTTTGATGGCGTTTTCGACCAGGGTTTGCAACACC
This sequence comes from Rhodoferax sp., assembly GCA_031430225.1. Classification (GTDB taxonomy): domain Bacteria; phylum Pseudomonadota; class Gammaproteobacteria; order Burkholderiales; family Burkholderiaceae_C; genus JANYCG01. The sequence continues at coordinate 54,223 of JANPAZ010000052.1, forward strand.
ATGGGGGGGAAAACGGCAGACTCAAGTTGCGCGGGCACCTTGATGTCGAATTCAAGGCGCTCTTCAATTCGCAGCTTCAGCAGCTCCAGATAGGCGCGAATAAGTTTGACTTCGCGCCCCAGCGTTGACGACTCCTGGCGCATCTGCGGCAAAGCGGCGCGCAAGTAGGCAATCAGCGTCTTTTGCATGACCGATGCACGCTTGGGGTCCGTCTCAATGAGATAGTCCACCGCCGCCAGCGTGTTGAACAGGAAATG
>JANPAZ010000053.1:0-2529 GCA_031430225.1 Rhodoferax sp.
GCTGCAATGCGGGCACTGGCTTTTCCAGTCGCAGGCCGTGCAGGCCAGCACGGGTGCATAGCCACGGCGGTTCAGGAACACCATGCTTTGCTCGCCCCGAGCCACCCGCTCCTTGATGGCCTGCACCAGGGGTGGCGAGAACACGGCCCGGTTGGGCTGGTGGTTCATGTCCACGCGCCGCACGGCTGGCAAGGCGCTGTTGTCGCCCACCCGCCCCGGCATCTCCAGACGCAGGTAGCGGCCACCTTCAGACGCGGGTCGACTGTGGTGCCAGCTTTCCAGGGACGGTGTGGCTGAGCCCAGCATCACTTTGGCCCCTTCAAGACGGCCCCGGTAGACGGCCAGGTCGCGCGCCGAGTAGCGGGCACCTTCTTGCTGCTTGTAGCTGGGGTCATGCTCCTCATCAACCACGATCAGCTTGAGGTTGGTCAGCGACGCAAACACCGCCATGCGCGTGCCCAGCACGATGCGGGCGGCGCCGCTGTGGGCGGCCAGCCAGCTTTTGAGCCGTTGCGGGTTGGTCATGCCACTGTGCAGCGAGACCACAGCGTCAACGCCATACTGGGGGCCAAAGCGCTCGATAAACCGGGCTTCCAGTTGTGGCGTGAGATTGATCTCCGGCACCATCACCATTGCCTGCGCGCTGGGGTCCTGTGCCAGCAATTGCTGCACGGCATGCAAATACACCTCGGTTTTTCCGCTGCCCGTAGCACCGAACAGCAAAAAAGGCCCGGCATTTTGGTTAAATTGCGCAATGGCCCCTGCCTGTTCGGCTGTCAGTGCTATTGAACTTGTAGCGACTGGATTTTCATGAGGTGCGGATTTTCCGGCCGTGGCCTTGGCGCTGCGCTTGAGCTTTCGCGCCAGTTGTGTACTGCTGATGTCCCGCAGCTGGGGTGGCAATGCCGCCAGGGCGACCTCGCCGGCTGAACGCTGGTAATACTGTGCCGCAAACGTGACAAGTTGTAGCCAATGCTTTGAGAGGGGTGCAATCCCGTCGAGCGCTCCGGCCACAAAACGCAACTTGTCGCTTGACAAATCGGCACCTGACACGGAACTGACAGCGCCCCAAACCACGCCCAGGGTTTCACGTTGACCAAAGGGCACGCGCACCAGCGTTCCCGGTTGAAGTGCCTGCTCACTCAAATAAGTCAATGGCCCGGCAACCTGGCTGTGGGCCGGGGTCTGGACGAGGATGGCGAGCTGCTGGGTCATTAGGGAAGCCCAACAGTCACTGTTGAGGCAGTTTGTTGATGTGATACAGAGAAACCCGCCCTAAGTGCTTGATTCGTAACCACTTTGCAAGCCATTCATGGTTTCTGTGGATAACTTTGTTGATATCTACCCATCACACGCTCCAAAGCCTTGAAAATCAAGGCTTTGCTTGAAATGCCTTCAAAAAAAGCACTGATTTAAATCGTTATGAATCAATGACTTACAGTCGCTATTGGTTTTGTAGCGGTTTACCTTCTCAGGTGAGTGCTCTGGCGCACCGCAACATAATTTTTGTGCATAAGTCGAGACAGGTGGACTTGTTTCACAGTAAATGATGGTAGGGGTTTGCCCTGATGTGGCATCGGCCCACATGTTTTAACGCAACTTTCTGGAAATCCCGTGCACGGCGTGCACCAGCGCTGAAACGTGGTCGGGCGGCGTGTGCTGGCTGATTCCGTGGCCCAGATTGAAGATGTGCGTGGGACCGGTACCGGCACCTGAATGCGGCTTGCCAAAGCTGTTGAGTACCTTGCCCACTTCCACCTCGATTTGCGCCGGGCTGGCAAACAGCACATTGGGGTCAATGTTGCCTTGCAAGGCCTTGCCGGGGCCGCCAGCCTGTCCACCGACGAGCGCGCGTGCCTTTGCCAGGTTAACCGTCCAGTCCAGGCCCAGCACGTCGCAGTCAAGCCCAGCCATTTCCTCAAGCCACAAGCCACCGCCCTTGGTGAAAACGATGCGCGGGATTTGCACACCGGCATGTTCCTTTTTCACCTTCGCCAATACCCGCGCGGTGTAGGCCAGGCTGAACTCCTGAAACGCACCGTCTGCCAGCACGCCGCCCCAGCTGTCAAAAATCATCACGGCCTGGGCGCCCGCTTCAATCTGGCAGTTCAGGTACTGCGCCACTGCGTCAGCATTGATGGCCAGCATCTTGTGCATCAGGTCCGGGCGCTGGTACAGCATGGTTTTGACCTGGCGGTAGTCGTCCGAGCCCGCGCCTTCAACCATGTAGCACGCCAGCGTCCAGGGGCTGCCGCTAAAGCCGATCAGTGGAACTCGGCCGTTCAGGGCCTTGCGGATGGAGGTGACCGCATCGAACACATAGCGCAGCTTGTCCATGTCCGGTACGGCCAGTTTGGCAACTGCCGCTTCGTCGCGAACTGTGTGGGCGAATTTCGGGCCTTCGCCCAGCGCGAATGACAGGCCCAGCCCCATGGCGTCAGGCACGGTGAGAATGTCACTGAACAAAATGGCGGCGTCCAGCGGGTAGCGCTCCAGCGGCTGCAGCGTTACTTCGGTGGCGTAGTCGGT
>JANPAZ010000054.1:0-1835 GCA_031430225.1 Rhodoferax sp.
TTTCACTACGTGGTTGAAATGGACCCTGAAGAAGGCTGGATGCCCGAGATTGCCCGCTGGTACGACACCGAACACATGCCCGGTCTGGCGGCGGTGCCGGGTTGCATCCACACCAAGCGCCTGCTCAATCACGACCACGGGCCGTTGTCATTGGCCTGTTACGACCTGGTCACCAAAGAAACCCTGGGTTCCCCGCCCTGGCTGGCCGTGCGCGGCACGCCCTGGAGCGACATCACGCGCCCGCACTTCACCAACACACGGCGCACCATGACGGAGGTCATCGTATGAACCCATTGCAGCCAACCCGGCGCAGGCTTCTCGGTGGCGCTGCCGCTGCCGGGCTTTCCAGTTTGCCGCTGCTTGCCGGCGCACAAGCGCAGTGGCCCACCCGTACCGTGCGCCTGGTGGTTCCCTTTGTGCCCGGTGGTACGTCCGACATCGTGGCGCGCACCACGGCCAACGAGTTGACGCGACTGCTCGGTACACCGGTAGTCATCGACAACAAGTCCGGCGGCGGCGGTGTGCCCGCCATGCTGGAAGTGGCCCGCGCGCCCGCTGATGGCCACACCCTGATCCTCGGCCACGTGGGCTCGTTGGCGGTTAACCCGTATATCTTCCAGAACACGGGGTACGACGTGAACCGCGACTTTGCGCCGGTCACCCTGCTGGCCAAGGTGCCCAGCCTGTTTGTGATCCACCCTGATGTACCTGCGAGAAATCTCGCCGAGTTCGTGGCCTATGTTCACAAAAATCCTGGCAAGTTGAATTACGGCTCGGCGGGCAATGCCAGCGCGGGGCACCTTGCAATGGAATACCTGAAACTGACCACCGGCATGTTTATCACGCACATTCCTTACCGTGGCACCGGGCCAGCGCTGACCGACCTGCTGGCGGGCCGAACCCAGGCGTTTTCAGCCGGTACACCGGCCTTGCTGCCCCACATCAAGAGCGGCAAGTTGCGTGCGATTGCCACTGGGACACCCAAACGCCTGCCGTCGCTGCCCGACGTACCCACCGTGGCAGAGTCCGGCTACAAAGGGTTTGAGTCGGTGCAGTGGTATGGACTGATGGCGCCCGGTGCCACGCCGCCCGACATCATCCGGCGCATCCAGGAGGAATGTGCCAAAGCCCTCGCGTCGCCTGCCATTGCCGAGCGTTTTGCGTCAGAAGACGCCGTCACCGGGGGTGGCTCCGCAGCAGAGTTTGGGGCTTTCATCGGGCAGCAGCAGCGCCTGTGGAAAGACATCGTGCTGCGTGCCAGAATCCGGCCCGATTGAGGAATTTTTGAAAAAAAGGGTGAATGGCCCACGTATATAGTCAATACTTTGCTATATATTTAATAGCATTTATATTTTTCAATGTCACGTTGAAAAGGGACGCAGGACCGGCGTCGCAGACTCGCATCTGACCGCCGACAAGCCGCCCAGCCTGGTGCTTGATCAAGTCCGTCGACTCCAAACGCTGCCAAACCGTTTACATGGGTGTCACGCAGATGTCAGTGGCTGCCCAGTACATTAGAGTGCCCTGCGCGTTGCAGCGTGCTTTCACTCCCCTTTCCCCGCAAGATGCTAAAAACCCTTCGCTCAAGTGATGCTGCGATGCCCTTCATCATGCTCACCGTGTTGATAGACATGATGGCCATCGGCTTGATCATTCCTGTGCTGCCAGCCCTGGTAGGCAGCTTTTCAGGGAGTCCAGCCGACCAGGTGTATTGGTATGGCATCGCTGCTGTGAGTTTTGGCGTCGCCAATTTTCTGGCATCGCCTGTGTTGGGCGCCCTGTCAGACCGCTTCGGCCGAAGGCCCGTGCTGCTACTGGGCTTCATGGGGCTGTGT
>JANPAZ010000055.1:0-7879 GCA_031430225.1 Rhodoferax sp.
ACGATGGCCTCGCCGGTGGTGGCCATCCATGCCAGGCCGTGTAGTTGCCGCTGATGCTGATGAGTCAGGGTGGCATCAAGAACACCGTTTGATGTGAGCAGGTCGTTGGTCGCCTGCGTAGCTACCGCTAAAAATGTCCGAACGGTGCCTGCAATGCCAAGCAGGCTGTCATTGAAATTCATGGAGGTGCTCTTCAGTTAGGGCCGGCCACCCGGCCAGCGTCGTGCAATTGGGCGATCTGGGCAGCAGACATTCCAAGGATATCGGACAAAACCTGATCGGTATGCTCCCCCAAACGCGGGGCCCGCAGGGGAGCAGACCGTTCGCTATGGCTCAATGTTGCTGCGGCACCCGGCGTGGGATAGGTCAGCCCACTAGGATGCGTCACCGCATTAAAGAGCGGGTTGCCAGAGACAAGGCGTGGTTCTTCGGCCAACGCCTCCTTGAGCGTGTGATATGGCCCCCAGCACACGCCGTTAGTCTCAAAAGCTGCTGCCAGACTGTCTACGCCGCGCCGCCCCATAGCGGCCTCTACCAAAGGCGTTAACAAGTCCCTATGCACGAAGCGTACGCCTTCATCTTTTGCAAATGAAACACCCAGCGCCGATTCAATACCCGCCACCGCCTGGCCCAAATCAAGCGCTGCGACCAAACCAGTCCACTGGCGGGGGGTAATGGCGACCACCATCAATCGCCTGTTATCGGCGGTTTTGAAGTCGCGCCCGAACGCACCGAAAAGGCTGTTTCCCATTTTGGGTCGATCCAGCCCTTCTTGAACCTCGGCAATCTGCCCCAGATGCCCCAGCGACGCAATCGCCATATCGGACAACGGAACACGCACTTCCTGCCCCAGTCCTGTCGCCTGCCGGTGCCGCTCGGCGGCCAGCAGGGCGAAAGCCGCGTAGGCGCCCGTCAAAAGGTCCCAGGCGGGCAAGACGTGATTAACGGGTTCAGGGTTCGGCCCGTCCGGACCCGTCATGTAGGGTACGCCGACCGCGGCGTTGATGGTGTAGTCAACAGCGGGTGTGCCGTCAGCCCACCCCATCACGCGGACGGTAATGAGGTCGGCCCGCCCTCGGCGCAAACGTTCATGCGACAGAAATCCGTCTACCGGAAAATTGGTGACGAACAGGCCGCCACCCGCCCCCGGCGCGCACACGAGTTTTGCCACCAATGCACGGCCTTCGGGCGATGAAAAATCAACAGCGATTGACTGCTTGCCCTTGTTCAGGCCCTCCCAATACAGGCTGCTCCCGCCAGAAGACAAAGGCCAGCGGTGGGAATCGGGGCCACCGCCTATCGGATCAATCCGGATAACTTGCGCCCCCATCTGCTGCAGATGCAGGCTGCAGGTGGGGGCAGCGATGAAAGATGCGCATTCGATGACTCGCAAACCGTGCAGGAGCTGGTACATGCAGTGAAACCTTGTCGTGACATTAATTCAGCTTGAGGTTAATGCTTTTTGCCAGTTGGCCCCACTTCTTTTGCTCGCTGTCAATGAATTTTCCAAATGCTTCGGACGAATTCTGAACCGGGATGAGCCCCTGGGCACGCAACAGCTTGACAACCTCCGGCTGTGCCAGTACGGCCGACATGTCAGCCTGAAGCTTTGCGACGATGGCTGGCGGCGTGCCCATGGGCGCGAGCATGCCACTCCAGTCATGGAATTCGAAGCCCTTGACGGTTTCACCGACGGTGGGAATGTCGGGGTACTCGGCCACCCGCGCATCCCCACTGAATGCAATCGCACGTAATTTCTTGCCCTTGACCAAGGGCATGCCCAGCGACAAGTTGCCAAAGCTGAATGTGATGTCGCCGCCGACAACGCCAACCAGGGCATCCGAGACCGTCTTGTAGGGAATGTGTTTCATCGACACGCCTGTCAACGCCGCGAGTGACTCGCCCGACAGGTGCGCACCATTGCCATTGCCACCGGACGAAAAGGTGATCACGCCCGGATTCGCCTTGGCTGCAGCGATGACATCGGCCAGCGTCTTGTACGGTGACGTCTCCGACACCAGCATCAGCAGGGGCGATTTGTACATCTGCATGATAGGTACAAAGTCCTTGGCGGTGTCATACGGCAGCTTTTCATAAATCGCCGGGTTGATTGCCAGGCCCCCGACGTGGCCGGTGGTGATGGTGTACCCGTCTGGTGCAGACTTGGCGCCTGCGCTCAGCCCAATCGAGCCACCAGCACCAATTTTGGTGTCCAGCACAAACGGCTGGCCAAGTCGCTCGGCCATGGCCTGCATCACGATCCGGGTCGCAATATCGGGGTTGGAGCCTGGACTGTAGGGCACAACAACCTTCACGACCCGGGAGGGGTAGGCCTGACCGAAAGCCGGGGCACTCAATGTAGCGGCGGCGAGAAGGGTGCAGAGGGCGAGTACAGACTGGCGACGGTTCAGATGATGTTTCATGGTGTTTTCTTGGTAAGTGGTCATGCTATTGATTTGAATGATGACGGCCACATCAGACTGACGTGGCGGCGGCTGGTACTACGGTGCGGGCGGTGGGCCGATTCACAGACCGGTCCCACACATCGGGTGCCAGTCCTGCCTCCTTGAGCTGGAATTTCTCGATTTTGTTCGTCGGCGTGCGTGGCAGGCTGGAGGCAAACTCGATGTATCTTGGCAGCATGTATCTGGGCATGACCGTCGTCAGCCAGTCGTAGAGCACGCCAGCACTCAAGCCGGAACCCCCTGCTGGCACGACCACGATGCGCACATCGTCCTCACCCATTGCCGCCGGGTGGGCCAGGGCGGCGCACTCGCGAACGTCCGGGTGCGCGCAGACCATGCTTTCAACGTCAAAGCTGGATATGTTTTCTCCGAGGCGGCGGATCCTCTCCTTGCGCCTGTCGATGAAGTACACGTAGCCATCCCTGTCCTGACGGCCAATATCGCCACTGTGAAACCAGAGGTTTCTTGTGGCTTCAACTGTTGCGCCGGGCTGTCCCACGTAACCCGGCGTGATTAGCCAAGGGCTTCTGGGTCGAAAGACCAGTTCACCGGGCTCACCGGCAGGTACCGGCATGTCAAACTCGTCCACGATGGCCATGTCCCACTCGGGATGGACGCGGCCCGCTGCACCAGCGCGTCGGTCTGGGTATGCGCTGTAGATGGGCAACCCGATTTCGGTCATGCCAAAGGCTTCGACCAGTCGCACGCCGAAACGTTGCTCGAAGTCCTCGTCAGAGCGCGAGTTGTACATCCGCGTTACTTTGTGACGCCGGTCTTCGGCACTTGGGGGGAGACCCTTCAGCATGGCGGTCATTGGCGGCAAGGTCTGAGCGACTGTCGCGCCGCAGGCGATGGCCTCAGCCCAGTAGCGGGATGCACTGAAGCGCTCGCCTACCACCACATGGGCTCCCACGATCAGGGCCGGTAACAGTGCCAATCTCGTGGACATGCCGTGGAAAAATGAAAACGGCGTGTACAGAGTGTCGTCTGCCGTCAGGTGAGTAGCGTGGACATAAGTGCATGCGGCATCAAGCGCCTGGTTAGCCGTGATCAGAACCCCCTTGGAAGGCCCGGTGGAACCTGAAGTAAAGGATATGGCATGAATGGAACGCAGATCACCCACGTGGGCAGGACGAGCTCCGTGCACCAACCCTTCCAACGCATCAAGACGGATGGCACCCGGTAGATCCCGTTTGACGTTATCTGCATCAATCACGGTACGGATGCGATCCCGCGTGACATCCGAGACATTTGCAAGAACATCCGCAGACGAAGCGTCAATCACAAGGACGCTGCATTCGGTTCTACCCAGCGCGTTTTCAGCCAGTGCGCTCCGGAATTGCGGGTTGATGGCCACGGTGGTAGCGCCCAGATGCGCTGTAGCCAGCCACACGAAGACATAGGCGGCCACGTTGGGCAGCATCACACCTACACGCGTACCTTCCGCGACGCCGAGATGGGCAAAACCGGCGGCAACGCGCATGACCCGTTCGTGAGTCTGCGCAAAGGTATACGTCTGCCCCGCAATCGTCAAATACGGACTGTGCGGCCGCTCACGTACCTGGCGCTCAAGCAGAACGCTGGTGTGGCGAGAGTCGATCGGCAAAACAATGCGCCCCGTAGGGCCCAGTGGGAATTCAATCATGGTGTCACACCTTTCCGAGAATCAGGGCGCTCTTGTGACCGCCACCGCCACCACTGGTCACAAGGCAGTGACGCGCATTGCGAACCTGGTTGGGGGACTGCCCGCGCATTTGCCGCACGCCTTCGATCACAAGGTTCAGGCCATGCAGGTAGGCTTCAGACAACAGGCCGCCCGCAGTATTGATGGGCAGGGCACCATCGGCGCGTAAGCCACCTGAAGCGATGAATGAAGGGCTTTGACCTCGCTCACAAAGGCCATAGTCTTCCAGCGCCATGGGAATCAAGCCCGTGAAGGCGTCGTAGATCTGGGCCACATCAATGTCGCTCGGCTTCAAGCCGGACTGCTTGTAAATAACCTTGGCCACCTGTGTGGAGTTGACCGTGCTGTAGTCATCCACCGGCATGTTGTGCGTGCCCATCGGCCCCAGGGACCAGCGCGGACCACTGGCGTCTGCGGCGGCCAGTATCGGCACAGCGGGCTTGCCCAGCCTGGCAGCATTTTCCATTGACGTCACCACAACCGCGCAGGCACCATCAGTCTCCAGACAGCAGTCGTAAAGACGGAACGGGTCGGCAATCATGCGCGCGGCAAAGTACTCATCGCGCTCCAGCGGACGGCCATACGTCACGGCTCTCGGATTGTTCTGGGCGTTTTGCCGCTGCGTCAATGCGATCTCAGCCAGATGCTCGGACGTTGTGCCATAGCGGTGCATGTGTCGACGGAACGTGAGCGCAGTCATCTGGGCGGGTGCCATCAGACCAAACGGCGCAAGGTACTGGCCGTAGGCCGGTCGTGGCCGGAATTCACCGTAGCGCTCATACTGCCCCTGGCACAGTGAACGGTAGGCCACGGCATACTCGCTCATGCCGGTCGCCACAGCCATGGCCGCAAGCATGACCGAGCCGCAGCAGCCGCCACCTGCGCCGCCCCAGACGATGGACGAGAAATTGAGTTCAGGTGCCGCCAGGGCAGTCTGGACAATGACGGGCTCGTGTCGCTCGAACCCGAATGAGGTGTAGCCGTCGAGCTGACTGGCTTCAATGCCCGCATCAAGAGCCGCGCCGCGAATGGCCTGCAGCAACAGCGTGAACTCCGACGTGCCCGCGTGTCCCCCACGCCGTTTGTAGGCGGTTTCGCCAATGCCGACGATGCAGGGTTGACGACGGGGATCGCCATTGGCGCCAGGGAATGTCATGAGGCCTCCCTTGAGTCTGATCTGCGAAACCTTGGCAAGACCATGCCGTTGTCCACATCGTCCCAAAGCACCGTGACGGGCATGTCAATGTGAATGTCTGCGGGTGCCGTGTCTACCAGATTGCTGACCAGCCGCACATCGTCAGCATCGTTGAGCATGACCACCACCACGTTGTAGGGTGTGTGCCCTTTCAGCGCCTTGTGCACCGCATGATGCGCAATGGTGTAGCTGAAGACTTTTCCTTCCCCGCTGACTTCCTGCCAGCCGACATGGGTCGAACCGCAGTGTGTGCATGACGGCATGGGAGGGTGGTAGAAGCGCTCGCAGTCATTGCAATGCTGAATCAGCAGCTTGTGCTGTTTGCAGGCTTCCCAGAATGGGGCGTCTTCAGGGGACGGCTCTGGCAAGGGCATCCCGACGGGTAAATAGCTCACAATGAAATCTCCTTCAATCACATATCTTGATCACTGCTGCGGAGAATAGGGAAAATCTTGCCATTCTGGTAGGATCAAAAAATCATGATGACTATTCCATTTTTGTATGGCAACAACAGCTACTGATACTCATACCGGTACTGAGGTGCTAGACGCCGATCTGTTGAATGTCTTTTGCCGTGTGGCTGAGACAAGCAACTTCTCACGAGCAGCCATGCATCTGGGCGTGGCGCAACCTATCGTCACCCGCAAGATCCGGCGCCTTGAGGAAGACCTCGGTGTGCAACTTTTCGTGCGGTCAAACCGGGGATGCGAGCTCACCCATGAAGGCGAATTGCTCGCCTCCAAGGCTGCAGGCATCCTGCTTCAACTGGCGCAGTTGAAGGAAGAAGTAGCCAACTCATCCGACCGGGTGTCGGGCACCATTTCACTCGGAGTTCCAATAGCAGCAGGCATGTTGCTGGCGCCGCACATCATGCCTGTCATCGCCTGCCGATGGCCGCAGCTGCGGGTTGAACTGGTTGAATCGGTCACACGGAATCTGCTCACCAGCGTGCTTAACCGCGAGCTGTCTCTGGCACTCCTCTATGACCCACCCACGGATGTTGGTCTGATTGCGCGGCCCCTGCTGATGGAGCGACTTCACTTGATCGGTCCGCCCAGTGCAGCCCAGAAGCTGGCCGCGATCAAACGGGCACGCGTACAGGACATTGCCGCCTTGCCTCTGGTGCTGCCGATCCGCGCACAAATCATCCGTGTCCTACTGGAAGATGCCTTCTCGGAGGAAGGCATACCGCTGGTGCCTCAGTACGAAGCCAACAGCTCCCTGTTGCTCAAAACCATGGTGGTGCAGGGGCTGGGGTTCAGCGTTCTGACACTGGGTTCCGTGGCCGATGAGGTGGCCTCAGGCCGACTGGCCGCCATACCCCTGGCCGATCGCGGAATGTCATTGGCGTTGACGATGGTTACCACCAAGGAACACAGCCGGTTGCGGGTGGTCCAACTGATGTCGGAGTTGATTGCCTCGGAAGTGCGCCGGCTTGCGGCGTCAGGACGCTGGCCAGGTTCGCCGCAGGTCATGAAGGGATGAACTGACTGTCGGTATCAAGGGTAACGGGAGTCCCTCGTTGCGATCGGGGCAGCCTCAGTCCATCGGAAAACCTGGCGTGCCGTTTTAGCCAAAATCCACTGTTTGTCTCCGGCAGAAATCGCCGGGTTATGCAAAACAAATGAAAGCAGTTCGGTCCAGGAAGCACCTGTTTCTTCATGCGTCGCATCGCTGGCCCACAACATACGCTCGACACCAAATGCATCTATGGCACGCTGAAACTCACGCTGAATGGTCTCATCTGGCTTAACGGTCATATCGGACTGGCTGAAAGCCCTGTGGGCATGACTCCATTTCAGATACGTATTGCCATGGTGGGCGAGTTCCAGCACCCGGCTCCACTCCTGCCCGGTTTTGCCCCAGCCACAATGGTCAATCACAAACTGCAGATCCGGAAACCGCTTCACTGCACCAGATAAAAGGACTCCGGTGTCCTTGCTCAGGAAGCTGATGGGCAAGCCGTGCCCCTGGGCAAGACCCAGCAAAGCGTCGTAGTCACCGGAGGCAAAGGCATCGCGCTCATCACGGCTGCCCAAAACGATCCGAAGCGACCTGCACCCCGGTGACGATGCCAGGACCGGAATCAGGGCGGCCAGTTGCGGGTCACGGCGCGTCACACGCTGCAGGAACGAGAAACGATTGGGGTATCGAAGCGAGGCAGCCTGAGCACAGGGACTCAAGGGGCGATAAGCACCATCGCCGAACTCAACACAGGGCGTTGCGTGATCATGCGCGTTGCGGCCCCACACCTCGTCGAGCACCACGCTTGCAACGCCGAGCGCGTCCATGGCGGCGATGATCTCGTCGGCTCCAGGTGAAAGCGACAGGTGCAGTTGTGTATCCACGATGTCCATGGTTTAGTCTTCCTTGATCTTCGCCTGCTCGATCAGGCGCTTGAACGTAACCCGCTGGTCTTTCAGCAACCGGTCAAGATCAGCCCGTGTTCCAGTCGCCGCATCTCCGCCCATCGTGGCAAAGCGCTCAACAATGCTGCGGTCGCTTGTGATCTCGTTAACCTTTTTGTTCAATAAA
>JANPAZ010000056.1:0-9089 GCA_031430225.1 Rhodoferax sp.
CTGCGCCAATGTGTTCAGACCCTTGGCATCGAGGTAGTCGGAGCGAACATGTAGATGGCTCACCAACCCAGCCGGGCTAGTGACGTCGGGGTCAAGCACGGCCGTGGCATAGCCCATGGCCTGCGCGGCATGGACAAACATGCGACCCAATTGGCCGCCACCCATGACCCCCAGGGTTATGGACTGGCCGTTGGCATCATTGCCGGGGAGAATTGGAAGGCCATGGGGCTTCTTGATGACGGGCAATTTTGTCATGCGTGGGTGCCGGACGTCAGTTGGCCGCGCTCAAAGCGCGGGAGGCAGGGTCATGTCGCGCGCCGTCTGGGTCTGAGCGGCGCGAAAGGCCTCCAGCTTTGAACGCAACTCCGCATCATCACTTGCCAACATGGACACGGCAAAGAGGGCCGCGTTGGCGGCACCGGCATCGCCAATGGCAAAGGTCGCCACCGGAATACCCTTGGGCATTTGCACGATGCTGTGCAGGGAATCCACGCCGTTCAGGTGTTTACTGGCCACGGGCACGCCGAGCACGGGTACCGTGGTTTTGGCCGCCAGCATGCCCGGCAGGTGGGCCGCGCCCCCGGCACCCGCAATGATGGCCTTGAGGCCGCGAGCCGCCGCATTTTCAGCATAGGCGAACATGTCGTCCGGCATTCGATGGGCGGAAACCACTTTGGCCTCGTGATGAATGCCGAAGTGTTGGAGAATCTGCACTGCATGTTGCATGGTGTCCCAGTCGGATCTGGAACCCATCACCACGCCAACTTGAATTTTGTTCATATCTTGAAATTGCCCGTAAGCTTGCAATTTTACTTTTTCACCCCAAGCTACCCAAAATGATCAACGTAACCGTCGAAAACTTTGATGCAGAAGTCATCGAAGCCTCTGCCCAAACCCCTGTGCTGGTCGATTTCTGGGCCCCATGGTGCGGCCCCTGCAAGGTCATCGGGCCAATGCTGGAGAAGATCGAGACCGAATACGGCGGGCGCTTCAAGCTCGTCAAGATTGATTCGGACCAGGAGCAGGAGCTCAGCCAGGCCTTTGGCATTCGAAGCATTCCCACGTGTGTGCTGATGCTGGGCGGCAAGCCGGTAGATGGCTTCACCGGCGCGTTGCCCGAAGGCCAGATCAAGGCGTTTCTGGACAAGCATGTGCCCGAAGGCGATGTGCTGGAAGCCGAGGTCACAGGTGTTGAGGTGTCAGACGCACCGGCAGCCGACGACCCCGATGCAGTTCGTGAGGCGCTGCACCAGGCGGTGCTCAAAGCACCCGATAACGACGATGCACGTTTTGACTACATCAAGCTGCTGCTCACCGAAGGCAGCACCGACGATGCCAAGGTCGCCTTCGCCCCCGTGATTGCCAAAACCGGGCTGGTGCGCAAGTTCGACTCTTTGCAACGCTGGATGAATGCTATCGATTCAATAGCTGATGATGTCGAATTATCAGGGGCCAATAGCGTTTTTGATGCCCAAATAGCCGCCAACAAGCGCGACTTTGGTGCCCGCTTCGGCAAAGCCCAGTTGCTGATGGCCGACCAGCAATGGACTGCCGCCATGGACGAGTTGCTTGAGATCCTGATGCGCGATAAAACCTGGAGCGACGAGCTGGCCCGCAAAACTTTCATCGCGATTCTGGACATCATCGAGCCCCAAAAAGTGAAAGTAGCCGATGGCCAGATTCCGCCTACCGACCCGACAGTCGCCACCTACCGCCGACGTTTGAGCAGCGTGGTACTGAGCTGAACTGGCTTTCCACCGTTTGGGCTCAATGCCCAAACAGCCAGCGGGTCAGGGCGAAGGTCAAACCAAACAGCGCCGCGTAAGCGAATACGGGCAGGCTGAATGTTCGGCGCGAGTCTTGCCAAGCGCGCACGCGTTCCACGAGAAAGCCGGCCGTCAACGGCGCCACGACGAGGTTCAAGATCTGCAACCAGTGCAACCGGATAGCGAGGACGGGGAACAGCCATACGGTAATAGCCCCGGCAACACACCCGGTCATGATGGCCCACGCCAATTCGTGGGTGACCGTGACTGGCTTGTCACGGCGCGTGAGTTTGTACCAGCCTGCCTTGAAGGCCCCGCCAAAAAACTCAAAGAGGATCTGCAAAACGAATTCACCAAAGAACTCGAACAGCAGCTCAAACAGGAATTCAAGCATGGTTCAGACGGCGAGCTGTCAGACAGTGACCCGCGTCGCTGATGCCGCTAACCGGTCAGCCGGGCCAGCGCTTCCTGGTACTTCGCGGCGGTCTTGGCAATCACCTCATTGGGAACGCGCGGCGCCGGCGGCGTCTTGTTCCACGGCTTGCCATTGATCTGCACCTGCTCCAGCCAGTCGCGCACAAACTGCTTGTCGTAACTTGGAGGGTTGATCCCTTCCTGATAGCTCTCGGCCGGCCAAAATCGTGATGAATCTGGCGTCAGAACCTCGTCCATCAGGGTCAGCGTGCCTTGCGCATCCAGACCGAACTCAAACTTCGTGTCCGCAATGATGATCCCTTTTTTGATGGCGATTTCGCAGGCCGCCTGGTAGAGCTGAATGCTGATGTCGCGGATGCGGGTGGCCAGGTCCAGGCCGATCATCTCCACCGTTTTCTCGAAGGTGATATTCTCGTCATGATCGCCCACTGCCGCCTTGGCTGCAGGGGTGTAGATGGGCTCAGGGAGCTTTGACGCGTTCTTCAATCCAGCGGGCAGTTTGACCCCGCACACCGCCTGGTTTTCCTGATACTCCCTCCACCCACTGCCGGCAAGGTAGCCCCGCACGACAGCCTCCACTGGCAGGGGTTTCAGGCGTTTGACCAGCATAGAGCGCCCGGTCACCTGCGGCACCTCATCGGCCGTGACCACGCTTTCAGGCGCTTCGCCAGTCAGGTGGATTGGGCAGATGTTCAAACCCTTCGGGCCGAGCTTCTCGAACCAGAAGAGCGCCATCTGGGTGAGCAGCGCGCCTTTACCCGGAATGGGCTCTCCCATGATGACGTCAAAGGCGCTCAAACGGTCGCTGGCCACCATCAGGATGCGGTCAGTGCCAACCGCATAGTTGTCGCGCACCTTTCCACGGGCCAGCAGGGTCAGGCTTTTCAGGGACGAGGTGTGGACGGACAAAGGAGAGGTGGTCATGTCTTGGCAATCAGGGCAAAAAAAATCCCGCAGCGGCGCTTGCGCCTTCTGCGGGGGTTGATTATCGCAAGCTGCGCTTACTGCACGACCTGCGCCAGTTCGCCACGAGCATATTGGCCCGCCACCACGGCCAGGCTGTTGCCCTTGATCTTTGCGCCCTGACCCTCGCAACCGAACTGCAGGTAGCGCTGCTTGCAGATCTGCTTGGCGGCTTCGCGGGCAGGCTTGAGCCATTCGCGTGCGTCAAATTTTTCAGGGTTCTCCGCCAGAAACTTGCGCACGGCGCCGGTCATGGCCATGCGGATGTCGGTGTCGATGTTGATCTTGCGCACACCATGTTTGATGGCTTCCTGGATCTCAGCCACCGGCACGCCCCAGGTCTGCTTCATCTTGCCGCCGTATTGGTTGATGATGGCCAGAAGGTCTTGCGGCACGCTGCTTGAGCCGTGCATCACGAGGTGGGTATTGGGAATGCGGGCGTGGATTTCCTTGACGCGGCTGATGGCCAGAATGTCACCAGTGGGCGGGCGGCTGAACTTATAGGCGCCGTGGCTGGTGCCAATGGCAATCGCCAGAGCATCCAGTTGAGTCGCCTTGACAAAGGCAGCCGCCTCTTCGGGGTCAGTCAGCATCTGGCTATGGTCGAGCTTGCCTTCTGCGCCAACACCATCTTCTTCGCCCGCTTCACCCGTTTCCAGATTGCCCAAGCACCCGAGTTCACCCTCTACTGTCACGCCACTGGCGTGCGCCATATCAACGACTTTGCGGGTCACGTTGACGTTGTATTCAAAACTGGCAGGCGTCTTGCCGTCTTCCATCAAGGAGCCGTCCATCATGACCGAGCCAAAGCCCAGGCCAATGGCACCCTGACAGATCAGGGGCGATGTGCCGTGGTCCTGGTGCATGACCAGCGGGATGTTGGGATACGCCTCGCAGGCGGCTTCGATCAAATGCTTGATGAAAGGCTCGCCCGCGTATTTGCGGGCCCCAGCGCTGGCCTGCAAAATGACCGGAGCGCCCACCTCTTTGGCGGCCTCCATCACAGCCTGCACCTGCTCCAGGTTGTTGACATTGAAAGCCGGAATGCCGTAGCCGTTGGCGGCTGCATGGTCCAGCAATTCGCGCATTGAAACGAGTGCCATTTTGAAATCCCCAAAAGAGTTGAAATTGAGCGGTGCGGGCGTTGGGCAGATTGCTTGGTAACTGGCTGGTAACTTTCTGCCGATTACGGGATTTTAGTGCTGGCTGGGGGGTTTCTGATGACGATCGCGCAGCGACCGGACAATGCACGTGCGGTTTTGGTGAGAAAACACCCGCGGGGCCGAAAAATCTGTGTGCTTATTTACTTCTCTCGCAAACCCTCCCTGCACGTGATTCCACGCCAAAACCGCAGCACATTGCGCTGTCGCTGCGCAGGGCCACCCCGAAAGATCAGTCAGATTTCAAGTAACTTGGCAAATCTTCAACATGTTCGTCCCGCCAGGCGCCCCCATAGGCTCCCCACAGGTAATGGCATACACGTCACCCGACTGCACAATGCCACGCTTCTTCAAATGGTTCTCGGCCTGCACCAGCGCCGTGTCGCGGTCGCTGCTGGCGTCCATCAAAATGGGCCGCACATTGCGGTACAGCGCCATCTTGCGCTGGGTTGCAATCTTCGACGTCAACGCGTAGATGGGCACGTTGACCAGATGGCGGCTCATCCACAACGCGGTGGAGCCGCTGTCAGTTAGCGCCACGATCGCCTTGGCCCCCAGGTGATAGGCAGTAAAGAGCGCCCCCATGGCGATGGACTGATCAATGCGCTGAAATGTCTTGCCCGTGAAGTCAGCATCCAGCTTGACATCGTTGGCGCCTTCGGCAGCCAAACAAATTTTGGCCATCTCTACGACGGTTTCCAGCGGGTATTTTCCGGCGGCCGTTTCAGCCGACAACATCACCGCGTCTGTACCGTCCAGCACGGCATTGGCCACGTCGCTCACTTCAGCACGCGTGGGCACCGGGTTATTGATCATCGACTCCATCATGTGTGTAGCGGTGATGACGGCCTTGTCGTGCTCGCGCGCCAGATTGATCATGCGTTTTTGCAGGGCGGGTACCGCCGCGTTGCCTACCTCGATGGCCAGGTCACCGCGCGCCACCATGATGCCATCACTTGCCAGCAAAATCTCGAGCAACTTGGGGATGGCCTCGGCTCGTTCGATCTTCGCAATCAGGTGAGGTTTGTGGTCAAACTCTTCAGCGGCCACATTGCATAGCTGACGGGCCATTTCCATGTCAGTGGCGTTTTGAGGAAAGCTCACGGCCACGTAGTCGGCCCTGAAAGCCATGGCGGTCTTGATGTCTTCCATGTCTTTGGCGGTCAGCGCGGGCGCTGTCAGCCCACCGCCCAGCTTGTTGATACCCTTGTTGTTGGACAGCTCACCGCCCATCGTTACGGTGGTGAGCACAGAGTCTTTCTGCACTGAGTCCACGGTAATGACAATCAAGCCATCGTTGAGCAACAAAATATCGCCCGGCTTGACTTCACGCGGCAACGCCTTGTAATCCAATCCCACGCCATTGATATCGCCCAGCTCAGTACGTGCGGCATCCAGCGTGAACTTTGCACCGGTCTGCAGCATGACCTTGCCTTCGGCAAATTTACCAACACGAATCTTGGGGCCCTGCAGATCGGCCATGATGGCAACTTCACGACCGGCGCGCTGAGCGGCTTCACGCACCAGTTGTGCCCGGTCAATATGGTCCTGCGCCTTGCCGTGGCTGAAGTTGAGCCGCACCACGTTGACGCCCGCGCGAATCATCTGCTCCAGCAAGGCCGGGTCACTCGACGCAGGCCCTAACGTTGCAACGATTTTGGTAGCGCGACGGCGTGCCGGTTTGATCATCAGACTGTCTCCTGTAATTAGATTCCGATTTTTGCACGGAAGTGGTTACAGGCCCGCGACAAGCGCCCGTGGGGTCAACTTGCTGCGCGGCGGGTCAAGATTTCGAACGCCGGCAGGGTCTTGCCTTCGAGAACTTCAAGAAAGGCGCCACCGCCCGTCGAGATGTAGCCGATCTTGTCTTCAATGCCGTACTTGGCGATGGCAGCCAATGTGTCGCCGCCACCGGCAATTGAGAACGCGCTGGATTCAGCAATGGCGTGGGCAATGACCTTGGTGCCGTTTTCGAACGCGGGAAATTCAAACACGCCGACGGGGCCGTTCCACACGATTGTGCCGGCCGCTTTGAGCTGAGCAGCCAGCAGTGCGGCGGTCTTGGGGCCAATATCAAGAATCAGGTCGTCATCGGCCACGTCCGTCGCAGCTTTGACGGTGGCCACAGCATCTGCAGAAAAAGTCTTGGCAGTCACCACGTCGACAGGAATTGGAACGGCCGCGCCACGGGCCTTCATGGCCTCAATCACGGCCCGGGCTTTGTCCACCAGGTCGGCTTCGGCAAGGCTCTTGCCAATCTTCAGGCCCGCCGCCAGCATGAAGGTGTTGGCAATACCGCCACCCACAATCAGTTGATCCACATTGGACGCCAGGCTCTCCAGAATAGTGAGTTTGGTAGACACCTTGGAGCCCGCAACGATAGCGACCAGTGGCCGCTTGGGATGCGCCAGCGCTTTGGTGATGGCGTCCATCTCGGCCGCCAGCAGTGGCCCGGCACAGGCCACTTTGGCGAATTGGGCAATGCCGTAAGTGCTGGCTTCGGCCCGATGCGCCGTGCCAAATGCATCGTGTACAAAAATATCGCACAGGTCCGCCATTTTTTTGGCGAGACCTTCGTCGTTCTTCTTTTCGCCCTTGTTGACGCGGCAGTTTTCCAGCAACACGAGCTGGCCTGGCACCAGGGCTTGGCCGTTTAGCGTCACGCCATCGACCCAGTTGCTGACCAGGGGCACGTCACGCCCCATCAGCTCACCCATGCGTCTGGCGACCGGTGCCAGGGAGTCTTCGGGTTTGAAAGCACCTTCGGTGGGGCGCCCCAGGTGCGAGGTGATCATCACGGCGGCACCGGCATCCAACGCCATCTTGATGGCCGGAATTGATGCCCGGATGCGCGTGTCTTCCGTGATGCGGCCCGCATCATCCTGGGGCACATTCAAGTCGGCACGAATGAAAACGCGCTGCCCGGCAACTTTGCACTGGGCGCACAGGTCTGAAAAGCGGATGACATTCATGAGGGTTCCGATGGACAGGGGGTGTTGAAAGCACACATTGTAAAAGTGGCCCAACAGATCTCTTTGCGTCACGTCATGGCCAACCCACCACTCCAATCAGGCGGGGCGGGGCTCAAAGACCATACCCGGCTTCAAATCATGGCCGCGCAAAAAATCCGCTACACCCAGCCGCTTGCCGCCTGGGCGTTGAAGCTCAGTCAGCATCACTATTGAATTCATAGCAGCCACCGTAACACCTTCGTGGGCTACGACCAGGATTGTTCCAACTGGCGTGTTAGCAGGCGGCAATTGCGGCGAAACAGCGGCACCCCACACTTTCAGAGTCACCGCATCCAGTACTGCTGTTGCCCCAGGAAATGGATCAAACGCACGCACACGGCGCACGATGGCGTCCGCACCGAGCGTCCAGTCAATGGCGGCTTCGGACTTTTCGACCTTGTGGGCATAGGTCACACCTTCTACAGGCTGCTTGGTCGGCTTCAAGCGGCCAACCGCGGCCACCTCAAGCGCGTCCACAATCATTCGGCCGCCAAGCGCGGCGAGCTTGTCGTGCAGTAGCCCAGTGGACTCAGCTGGCCCCATGTCAAGGCGCTCAACCAGCAGCATGTCACCCGTGTCCAGACCTGCGTCCATCTGCATGATGGTGATGCCGGTCTGCGTGTCGCCGGCCTCAATCGCCCGGTGAATCGGAGCAGCTCCCCGCCAGCGCGGCAACAGTGATGCATGAATATTGAGGCAACCCAATCTGGGTACATCGAGCACCCATTGAGGCAGGATCAAACCATAGGCAGCGACCACCATCGCATCAGCGCGCGCGCCCTGAATCGCCGCCTGCGCCTGCGCGGCATCTTCTGGGTATTTGCCGTCAAGTCGCAGGCTACGTGGCTGAGCCAACGCCAGCCCTTTCTCAAGCGCGAAAGCCTTGACGGCCGATGCCTGAAGCTTCATGCCGCGTCCCGCCGGACGGTCTGGTTGTGTCAATACGAGCGCAATTTCAAACCCGACCGAATGCAACTGTGCCAATGCAACGCAGGCAAACTCGGGCGTTCCCGCAAAGATGATGCGCAAAGTCACTGCGATGCCCGCTCACTCGCGGTCTTCACGCTGGGCTTTCAACATTTTCTTTTTGATGCGGTTGCGTTTGAGCGGTGAAAGGTACTCGACAAACACCTTGCCCAGCAGGTGATCCATTTCGTGCTGGATACAGACCGCCAGCAAGCCGTCGGCTTCAACCAGCCTTGATTGGCCCTCACCATCAAGTGCCGTGACCTTCACCGCGTCATAGCGCTCGACGCCGTCATAGATACCGGGCACCGACAGGCACCCCTCTTCATTGAGGTGAGTCTCTGCGCTGGTCCAGCTCAGCTCCGGGTTGATCAAAACCAAAGGGGCGTTGCGCTCTTCGGACACATCAATCACGATCAGGCGCTCATGCACGTCAACCTGGGTGGCTGCCAGGCCAATGCCTTTGGCGTCATACATGGTGGTAAGCATGTCGGCGATCAGCGTCTTGACACGCGCATCGACCACCTGCACCGGCTTGGCAAGCTTGTGCAATTTGGGGTCGGGGTAACAAAGAATAGGAAGTAAAGCCATGAATTCTCTTCAAAGATGTCGTTATTTTCGCTACTTTTGGCTTGTCTGGCAGGCCAACGAGACAGAAAACGTTGCCCAATCAAGGGCTTGAGCGCAGAATCGTGTGTAATTTATCAAGATTTTCGCCGATCCGGGCTCTAACCGGACTCGCAGGCACTTGGCCCGGGGGGCATTCGTAATGCAGCTAAATATGACGA
>JANPAZ010000057.1:0-5227 GCA_031430225.1 Rhodoferax sp.
AGCTTGTCAGGCTAAGACATTGATGTTAAGGTACTTTTTAACTTTTGCGTATCGAGGCGTTTGTCCAAATGTATAGCGATAATTGCCACTCGCCCGAACAACG
Organism: Rhodoferax sp.; assembly: GCA_031430225.1. Taxonomy (GTDB): domain Bacteria; phylum Pseudomonadota; class Gammaproteobacteria; order Burkholderiales; family Burkholderiaceae_C; genus JANYCG01. Next base: position 104 of record JANPAZ010000057.1, read on the forward strand.
GAGGCTATTAAATTGAAGCTCAAGTCACATCAATGGCACAAGACGGCCATGGCAGCCGCAGCTACTGCGCTCGTAGGCCTTTCGGCCTCAAGTGCTCTGGCGCTTTCCCTGGGGCCAATAATTGTTCAATCTGCACTTGGCGAGCCACTGCGGGCTGAGATCGAGGTGCCGGAAATCAATGCGGAGGAAGCGGCATCTCTGAAAGCGGCAGTTGCCTCGCCCGATGCGTTCCGGGCTGCGGGGCTTGAATACAACGCCGCGATGTCGGGCTTACGGGCGAGCCTTTTACGACGCCCTGACGGGCGTGCCTATCTCCGACTTGTCAGTGACAGGCCCATCAATGAGCCTTTTGTCGACATGATTCTTGAAGCAAGTTGGTCGTCCGGTCGCATCGTACGTGACTACACGATGCTCTTTGATCCGCCGAACCTGCGTACGCCGGCAGCGCCAGCCACAGCCGCCTTGCCTCAGGTAGGAGCGCAGCCGACTGCGACTCAAACGTCACCTGCCCAGGCCATAGCGAGCCAGCCATCGCCTTCTCAGCCAAGAGCAGCAGCCGCGGCCGCGGCCAGAAAACCCGCGATGGCGCCTCCCGCCGCCAGCGCGCCGACGCCTGCACCTGGTGCAGCAAGTGAACAGCAAATCACGGTAAAGCCCGGCAGCACAGCAGGGCGGATTGCGGCGGCCAACAAGCCAGCCAATGTATCGCTCGACCAGATGCTGGTGGCTTTGTTGCGCGCCAACCCTGATGCGTTCATCAACAGCAATATCAATCGCATTAAGAGTGGTTCGGTCTTGAACATGCCCAGCGCAGAGCAAGCCCTTGCAATGAGTGCCACAGAGGCAACTCAGACCGTTATTGCACAAAGCAAAGACTTCAATGAATTCCGCAACAAGCTGGCTGGCAGCGCACCTAAGGCCCAGGTAGCTGCTGCCGATCGGCAGTCCAGCGGAAGCGTGCAGGCAAAAGTTGAAGAAAAGAAACCCGGAACCGTCGCGCCAGACAAACTCACGCTCTCGAAAGGTGCCGTGCAGTCCCAATCGGCTGAAGCGGAAAAAATTGCCAAAGAACGTGCGGCCAAAGATGCCGCAGACAAGGCTTCCGAGATAAACCGGAACATCAGTGAGCTCGCCAAACTCGGGGCTGCATCCAGTGCAGTGGCGTCCGCACCGGCACCAAAGCCGGCAAGTACCCCGGCAGCACCGGTCGTTGCCATTGCGGCCGTTCCTGCCGTCGTCACATCAGCGCCTGCTCCCACAGTCGCTCCTGTCGCAACCCCCTCCACAACCCCCTCCGCACCATTGCCGGTGCCACCTGCACCCGTGAAGGCGCCAGTCAAAGCCCCGACGCCAGCGCCAGTGCAAGAAGCGAGTATGGTGGATCAGCTCCTGGAAAACCCGCTCGTACCAGCGGGCGCTGCTGGTTTGGTTGCATTGCTGGCCGGTTTTGGCGTTTACCGGGCTCGCCAAAGAAAGAAAGCCAGTGAAGTTGACAGCGCTTTCCTTGAAAGTCGCCTGCAACCCGACTCCTTTTTTGGTGCCAGCGGGGGGCAACGGGTAGACACCAATGACGGTAACGCCACCGGTTCGTCCATGGTTTACTCGCCAAGCCAGCTCGATGCTGCTGACGACGTAGATCCCGTGGCAGAGGCAGACGTTTACCTCGCTTATGGGCGTGACCTCCAGGCTGAAGAAATTCTGAAGGAAGCGCTTAAGACCAACGCGGGCCGAATCGCCATCCATCACAAACTGCTTGAAATCTACGCAAAGCGGCGTGACGCCAAAAGCTTTGAGCGTTTGGCAAATGATGCTTTCAAACTCACGGACGGTGATGGGCCGGATTGGCAGCGCGTGTGCGAGCTTGGTTTGAGTTTCGATCCTACCAATGCCCTTTACCAGCCTGGAGGCCAGCCTTCAGGCAACGGCGCACTGTCTGCGCCAGCGCCTCTGGAAGCCGCAGCCACGTTCATGAGCGGTACGGTCGCGCAAAAATTCGGAGCGGGCGGCGCATCTGCACAGTCCGACATGGATCTTGACCTGGATTTCTCGCTTGATGATGACAATGCGAGTTCCATCACGGACATGCGCAGCACCGAGCAAACCACCCGGCTCCCGGCTATCGAATCCGGGCCCAAACCGCTGGATATGGACCTGCCAGCGCTCGACGTACCGGGCGCCGAATTGGCGGGCAATGAAATTGACTTTGACTTACCCGACATCGGCCCAGTAGTTCGTTCACCGGAACCCGGATCGGGCGGCGATATTGAAGATTTCAGTCGCCAGGCCGCCGTCAGTTTTGGATCGACGGCACCTGTTCCATTGACACCCGAGGCTCCAAAGACGCCAGCGCCGCCCGCTGAAGAGTCGGGCATGCTGGAATTTGACTTGGGGTCTCTGTCACTTGATCTTGGAGACTCTACCGAGGGCACATCGGCTTCTCCAGCCGCCGCGGTAACTCCTGAAGACCCGCTGTCCACCAAACTGGCATTGGCAGAAGAGTTCAGTGCTATCGGTGACGATGACGGTGCCCGCGCCCTCATTGAAGAAGTGATCTCTGAGGCCACTGGCGATATGAAGACCCGCGCCCAGCAAGCCTTGGCAAAACTCGGATAATCTCCGATTCGCGCCACCGATTCAAGCTTCAAGTGAGGTTGGCGCTAGGGATCAGCTACAACGGTCGGGCTTACCAAGGCTGGCAAAGTCAGTCTTCGGGCCTGACCGTTCAGGACAAACTTGAAACCGCCCTGGGCAAATTTACGGCCCAACGGCGCATGTCCACGTTGTGCGCAGGCCGGACCGATGCCGGCGTACACGGCCTGATGCAGGTGATCCATTTCGACACCGACCTTGTACGCGATACCAATTCTTGGGTGCGCGGCACCAATGCCCATCTGCCCAATGACATTGCCGTGCAGTGGGCGCATGAGGTGCCCAGAGAATTCCACTGCCGCGCAAGCGCTGTGTCCCGACGCTACGCCTACATCCTGCTTGATTCCCCGGTTCGTCCGAGTGTGGACGCGGGCCGGGTGGGCTGGGTATTCAAACCACTGGAAATGGACGCCATGCAACAGGCTGCCAGTCACTTGATGGGTGAGCACGATTTTTCGTCATTTCGCGCCTCGGCGTGCCAGGCGCTTTCACCCGTCAAGAATATGCTCGACGTCAACATCACACGGCGAGGAGCCTACTGGCGCTTTGAATTTGAGGCCAACGCTTTCTTGCACCACATGATTCGCAACATCATGGGCTGCCTGGTTGCCATCGGCCAAGGCAAATACCCGCCACTTTGGATTGAGGCGGTACTAGCAGCGCGCAACCGCGATGCAGCCGCACCAACTTTTTCGCCCGATGGCTTGTACTTTTTAGGCCCACGCTACGAAACCCACTGGGGGCTGCCGGACCGCACGGCTGCGTATGATTCACTGCCATGAACCCAAAAATTACCCAGCAGCGCACCCGAATCAAGATTTGCGGCATAACCCGTGAGCAGGACGTAGATGCAGCCGTAGCCGCAGGAGCCGATGCGGTCGGATTTGTACTCTACGACAAAAGCCCACGTTATGTCCCTATAGAGCGCGCAGCAGAATTGGCCGGCCGACTGCCACCATTTGTCACCCCCGTTTTGTTGTTTGTCAATGAAGATGCTATAAAAGTAATAGCTTCCTGCGTATATATACCGGGGGCTACAGTCCAATTTCATGGTGATGAAACGCCAGAACAGTGTGGGCAGGCCACCCTTCTCGGTACCCGTCCCTATCTGCGTGCTGCACGCATTCCACTGGATGATGGCGCAGCCACCTTCAACCTCGTAAAATACGCTCAAGATTATTCAAACGCCCAGGCCATTTTGCTCGACGCACACGTTGAGGGTTATGGCGGCGGCGGCAAGGCTTTCAATTGGTCACTTCTTCCTCCAAACGTCAACGCTCACCTCGTCTTGAGTGGTGGGCTGAGTGCTGCAAACGTGGCCGACGGCATTTTGCAGGTGCGGCCACGTTGTAAAACGCTGGCCGTCGATGTCAGTTCCGGTGTCGAGTGCGATGGCCCGGGCAACAAAGGCATCAAAGACACCGACAAAATAAACCGCTTCGTCGCTGCCGTTCGCGCAGCAGACAGGCAATTTGAAAACCTTGCGGGGCAGACCACGACGCCATAGGCCATGCGAATGAGTTTGCCCCGTCCTCCAATGGACAAAAAATGACTATGTATCAACAGCCTGATCCGTCGGGCCATTTCGGAATTTACGGCGGCAGCTTTGTCTCTGAGACGTTGACTCACGCCATCAACGAACTCAAAGCCGCCTACGCCCGATACCAGAACGACCCGGCCTTCATCGCCGAGTTCGAATCTGAACTGGCGCATTTCGTGGGCCGTCCCTCCCCTGTCTACCATGCCGCCCGTATGAGTCGTGAAATGGCAGACGGCAAAGGCCACGGCGCGCAGATTTTTCTGAAGCGCGAAGACCTGAATCACACTGGCGCCCACAAGATCAACAACACTATTGGGCAAGCCATGCTGGCCAAACGCATGGGCAAACCACGCGTGATAGCCGAGACTGGCGCGGGCCAGCACGGCGTGGCAACCGCCACCATCTGTGCGCGCTACGGGCTGGAATGTGTGGTCTACATGGGCAGCGAAGACGTCAAGCGCCAAAGCCCCAACGTCTATCGCATGAAGCTGCTGGGTGCCACCGTGGTTCCGGTCGAGAGCGGCAGCAAGACCTTGAAGGACGCGCTGAATGAAGCCATGCGCGACTGGGTTGCCAACGTGGACAACACCTTCTACATCATCGGCACCGTAGCCGGCCCCCACCCCTATCCGATGATGGTGCGTGACTTCCAGAGCGTCATCGGCAAGGAGTGTCTGGTGCAGATGCCCGAGATGCTCAAAGCGCAAGGCTGCAAAAGCGACCAGCCCGATGCGGTGATTGCGTGTGTAGGTGGTGGAAGCAACGCCATGGGCATCTTCTACCCGTATATCAACCACGCGAACACGCGCCTCATCGGTGTGGAGGCGGCAGGCGAAGGCATGGACAGCGGCAAGCACTCTGCGTCTTTGCAACGCGGGAGCCCCGGCGTACTGCACGGTAATCGCACTTACGTGCTGCAGGACGACAACGGCCAG
>JANPAZ010000058.1:0-15066 GCA_031430225.1 Rhodoferax sp.
GCGGCGGCTCGCGGCCTCAAGGCCATCATTGCGGGTGCCGGGGGCGCGGCCCACCTGCCGGGCATGCTGGCGGCCAAAACCACGGTACCCGTGCTCGGCGTGCCCGTGGCCAGTAAACACCTGAACGGCGTGGATTCCCTCCACAGCATCGTGCAAATGCCCAAGGGTATTCCGGTGGCAACCTTTGCCATTGGCGATGCCGGTGCCGCCAACGCGGCCCTGTTTGCCGTGGCCATGTTGGCAAGTGATGATGCGGTGTTGCGTGCAAAGCTGGAGGCCTTTCGCGCCGCTCAGACCCAGACTTCGCGCGACATGACCCTGCCCCCCGCGCTTTGAGCGCGGCCAACTGACGTCTGGCACCCGCGCATGACAAAATTGCCCATCATCAAGAAGCCGCCTGGCCTTCCCATTCTTCCAGGCACTGATACCAACGGCCGTCCCGTGACACTGGGGGTCATGGGTGGCGGCCAATTGGGTCGCATGTTTGTGCACGCCGCGCAGGCCATGGGCTATGCCACGGCCGTGCTTGACCCCGACGTCACTAGCCCGGCTGGGTTGGTGAGCCATCTACATGTTCGCTCCGACTACCTCGATGCCAAGGGTCTGGACACATTGGCGCAGAGTTGTGCCGCTGTCACCACCGAGTTTGAAAACGTCCCCGCATATGCCCTGCAAACGCTGGCCGGTACGGTGCCGGTGGCGCCTGCCGCCTCGGCCGTGCGTATAGCCCAGGACCGGGCTCAGGAAAAAGCCCATTTTGGGCGCTGTGGCGTGCCGTGTGCTCCCTATGCGGTCATTGAAACCGCAGGGCAACTGGCGGCGGCTGACGCCTACCTTCTGCCTGGCGTGCTCAAAACCTCGCGCATGGGCTACGACGGCAAAGGGCAGATTCGTGTCAAGAATCGTGCAGAGTTGGCCGTGGCATGGGACAGCCTCAAAAATGTGCCCTGCGTGCTCGAAAAAATGCTGGCGCTCAAGTCTGAGTGTTCTGTGATCGTGGCGCGCGGCTGGGATGGCGAGTGTGTGAATCTGCCGGTGCAGCTCAATATGCACCGCGAGGGCATCCTGGCTGTGACCGAGGTTTTTGGTGGAAACTTGCCTGCTTCCCTCGTCAAACAAGCAATAGCTGCTGCCAAATCCATAGCGCACGAGCTGAAGTATGTCGGCGTGCTGTGCGTTGAATTCTTTGTGCTGGAAGAGGGCTCGGCAGACCGCAAAGCGCTGGGTGGCCTCATCGTGAACGAGATCGCTCCACGCCCCCATAACAGTGGCCACTACAGCATGAATGCCTGCGATGTCTCGCAGTTTGAGCTGCAAGTGCGTACTTTGGCGGGCTTGCCACTGGCCCCGCCGCGCCAGCACAGCCCGGCCATCATGCTCAACCTCCTGGGCGACTTGTGGTTTGTGAAGGCGAAAAGCGGAAAAGAATCTATCCCCACGGTGCCCCCGCAACTTGAAGCATCACCCATGACGCCGCCGTGGGCGAAAGTGCTGGCGCTGCCCGGAACGCACCTGCACCTGTATGGCAAAGCCAAGCCAAGCAGGGGCCGAAAAATGGGTCATCTGAACATCACCGGCCGCACGGTCGCCGAGGTGCGGGCCACCGCCTCGCAAGCGGCCAAGCTGCTGGGCATCAAGCCCTTTTACAAAAAGGTCGGGCAGTGATCCTCAATGGGCATGCGCCGGAATCAATTGCTGTTGCAGCGGATTCTGTCAGGTCGGGCCAGCTGGTCGGTTTGCCGACCGAGACGGTGTACGGCCTGGCCGCCGACGCGTCCAGTGAGTCGGCAGTGGCCAAAATATTTGCTGCCAAAGGCCGCCCCAGCAACCACCCGTTGATTGTTCATGTGGCTGATGTCAGCGGTGTGGTGCATTTTGCCGACGATGTTCCCGATTTTGCGGCGCGTTTGATGGCTGAATTTTGGCCTGGTCCGATGACGCTGATCCTGCCGCGTCGTGATGGCGTGGCGGCTGCGGCCGCGGGCGGGCAGAGCTCCGTGGGCCTGCGCTGTCCGTCGCACCCGGTTGCCCAGGCACTGCTCAAGTCGCTGAGCACGGGCGCCCGTCCCGTCTGGGGTTTGGCCGCACCCAGTGCCAACCAGTTTGGCAGGGTCAGCCCCACCACGGCAGCCCATGTGCGAAGCGAGTTTGGCGACGACCTGCTGGTGCTCGATGGCGGCCCATGTGAAGTAGGCATTGAATCCACCATCGTGGATTGCACTCGCGGGCTACCCGTGCTGCTGCGCCCCGGTGTCATCACGCGGGCACAGTTGAGTTTGGTCTGTGGTCAGACCGTACTATTAAAAGAGGAGCTGCCAGAGCACATGATTGAGGGGCCGCGGGCCTCCGGTACGCTTGAATCTCACTATGCACCTGCTGCCCGGGTGCGGCTTATGGATGGCAAGGCCCTGCAGGCGGCACTGAACATGCTGGGTGCTGACATGGATGCGACAGGTGGCACCCAGCCCGTTATTGCAACCTATTCGCGTGTCATTCTGCGCTGCGCATCAAGCCGCGTCTTGCGGCGTCGCATGCCTGACGATGCGTTGGCAACGGCGCAGCAACTTTTTGCGGTGCTGCGTGAGTTTGATGCCCAGGGCGTCAAACTGATCTGGATCGAAACGCCACCCGAAGACCCAGAGTGGGACGGTGTGCGCGACCGCCTCGAGCGCGCTTCCGCCATCTGAGCAGGTTGCGCAATAGGCCCGGATTCAATCGGGCCTGTGATAGCGCAGCTTCATTGTCAGGATCATCATCGCCAACGAAATGGTGATCACATTCGCGATCACAATCGGCCAGGCGCGCAGCAGCAAGCCGTACACCAGCCACAACGCAATACCCAGCGTGAACGAGCTGTACATGGCCAGCGATATGCCGCTGACGTCCTTGGTCTTGAAAGTGTGCCAGGCCTGGGGCACAAAACTCGCGGTGGTCAGGCAAGCGGCCAGATAGCCGATAACGTCAATCAATGTCATGCCGTCAATTGTCTTTCATCGCCCAGTCCAGCAGGGCATCAACGGCGGGGCGGGCGGTGACGGCAGACGGATGGTTGATGACCATCACCAGCACATAGCGTTTGCCACTATTGGCCAGCACATAACCCGCCACGGCCACAACGTCGCGCAGGGTACCGGTTTTGAGATGTGCGCTGCCCTGCGCTTTGGAGCGGCTGCGGCGCAAAGTGCCGTCCACGCCCGTGATGGGCAGTGAAGACATCAACTCGGGCATCAAGGGGGATGCATAAGCAGTTTGCAGGAGTCGCGCCAGGCCTTGCGCGCTGATGCGCTCGTTGCGCGACAGGCCCGAGCCGTTGTCCAGCACCGGCACGTCGTCCGGGCTGATCGTGTTGCGCCACCAGCGCTGTACGACCTCACGCGACGCCGCCAATGTGGCCGGTGCCAGGGCTGATGCCGCACCTGGAGCGGCTGCCACCTTGGTCTGCAGGCTCAATGTCAGAAACAACTGCTGTGCCATGACGTTGTTGCTGTACTTATTGATGTCGCGAATGACTTCGGGCAGGGTGGGCGAGCCCACTTCAAACACCGGCTTCAGTGCCAGGCCTTGCACGAGGGGCGCGCGTCCCTCGCGTACCGTGCCTGCCAGCTTCCCACCCATTTCGCGCCACATGCCTTCTACGGCGCGTGCGGCGTAACTCTTGGGATCTGCATAGGCCACTGGCCAGACCCTCTCACCACAGCTGGCCGGATAGTTACCCGCAAAGCGGATCGCGTCGGGGGTGGTGAAATCTGCCTTGAGCGCACCCCGGTAGTCGTTGCAGTCGCCATTGCCGAGCGGAACGCTGGTCTGCATCTGCACACCAGCCAGCGGCGGTTCAAACTGGACTTGCGCCGTGCTGGCGGTACGGTCTGGCACAAACGTCATCACCACCGATTTGAAATTGAGCAGCAGTGCGTCTGGCGTGGCGTTATACGGGCGAAGCGGTTCGCCGTCGAAAGCCGAGGCATCGACTTCCACGGTTTCAAAGGCGCTGCGGTCCAGCACTATGTCGCCCGCGATCGATTTCACACCCAGCCCCTGCACCCGGCGCAGTAACAGCCACAGCCGTTCCGACACCAGCTTGGGGTCGCCCTGACCCCGAATGTGCAAATTGCCAAACAGCGTGCCATCGCGCACGGCGCCTTCCACATAAACCGGTGTGCTCCAGCTAAAGGCCGGGCCCAGCAAATCCAGTGCCGCATAGGTGGTCACAAGCTTCATGACGGACGCGGGGTTCACAGGCACGCTGGCGCGGTGGCTCAGGCGCGCAGGTGTTTTGCCCTGCACGTCCACCACCAGCAGGGTAACGGCCTCACGTGGAACCTTGGCGCGCTGCAGGGCAGCATCCACTTCCGGCGGCAGATTTTGGGCGCCTGCCATGCCGGCTGCCAACAAGGTCAGCGCGCCAATTGCTGCAGCTTTGAAACGGGAAAGACGGGTCATGCGGGGGAGTCTACAACCCCGCGCAGACATGGAACCACAGCCACCGCGATAATCATGTGATGCAATTTCTCAAGAGCCTGTCGCCCAAAACGGTGGGCGTTTCGGCTGCGGTGATCACGGTCGCCATCTGGACCTCATTCATCATCATCGGCCGCGCGTCTGCGGCGCACACGTTGACCCCGTTTGACATTTCCTTTGTGCGTTTCATTGGCGCAGCCCTGGTGCTTTTTCCGCTGGGCTGGTGGCTGGGTCGCCGGGGAAAGCTCAAGGGATGGCTGGGGTTGTCGCCTCTGGCGTTCAGGGACACAGCCCGCATTGGTTTGGTGGGTGGGCTGGGCTTTGGCATTCTGATCTATACCGGTTTCTTTTTTGCGCCAGCGGCTCACGGCTCAGTCCTAACGCCCGGCAGTCTGCCGTTATGGACCACGCTTTTCTCGGTGTGGCTGCTGGGTGAACGGGTTACCTCCGCGCGGGCTTTCAGCCTGGCGTTGATCATGGCGGGCGGCTTACTGGTGGGGGGCTCCAGCCTGCTGCTGGCGTTCTCGGGGGGCGACGTCTGGAAGGGTGACCTGCTGTTCATAGGTGCTTCCATGTGTTGGTCCATTTACAGCGTGCAGGTTCGCCGCCAGCGTCTTGACGCGGTCAAAGCGACTATCGCCATCGTCGTATTTGCTTTCTTCGCCTACGTGCCCGCTTATGCGGTGCTGGCCGTGACAGGCTTGGTTCACAGCCGTCTGGCCACCGCGCCTGCGAGCGAGATTGTGTTTCAGTTGTTGTTTCAGGGAGTGGGCTCGGTTGCGATCTCCGGCATTACCTTCAACAAGATGGTCGAGTACTTTGGCCCCGTGCGTACCACCATGTTCACGGCGCTGGTGCCCGGCGGTTCGGCGTTGGGAGCCGTCTACTTTCTGGGTGAGCCCCTGTCCTGGAATCTGTGGGCTGGGCTGGCGCTGGTGACTGCCGGCATCGTATTTGGTTTGCGGGCTGCCAGGTTGGGCGCTATCCATCATGTCGCTGCCAACACCCGGCCCTGAACTGGTGGTTGATAAACTGGCAATGCCATACGTCCATTTGGCATTTATTCAATCCAAGGACCCCTGATGAAAATCCGTACGACCCATGTCGGGAGCCTGCCGCGCGGCGACGAACTGACGCCTTTGCTCAAGGCGCGTGATGGTGGGCATCCCTATGACGCAGCCGAATTCGATCAAAAGGTTTCATCGGCTGTTGAGCATGCGGTGGCCATGCAACTTGCCAGTGGGGTTGACATCATCAGCGATGGCGAAACCGGGAAAATCGGTTACTCCACGTACATGATTGAACGTCTCTCGGGCTTTGGCGGGCATGTGGACCGCAAGATGGCGGCTGATCTTGCCGAGCACCCGGCATTGGCCAAAAAGCTGTCTGCCATCATGGGCAGCCAGGAGTTCGTGCGGGCCTCTTGTATCGGACCCGTCAAACTGGTCACCCTGGATCCGCTTTGGGAGGACATCAGACGCTTCAAAGTCGCGCTCGGTAACCACGGCACCGATGTGCAGGCTTTCATGAATGCTGCTTCGCCGGGCCTGATCACGGCCTTTCAGGTGAACAAACACTACCCAAGCCACGAGGCCTATCTTGCTGACTTGGCCGACGCGATGCGGACTGAGTATGAGGCGATCGTGGCGGCGGGCTTTTTTCTGCAACTTGACTGCCCCGACCTTGCGATGTCACGCCACACGGGATTCCAGGACCTGAGCGAAGAGGCCTTCCTCAAGGTCGCACAGGCCAATGTTGAAGCGCTTAACGCGGCGACTGCCAACATCCCGCCCGAGAAAATGCGCATGCACATATGCTGGGGCAATTACGAAGGGCCGCATGATCACGACATACCGCTTGAAAAGGTGATTGGGTCCATCCTGAAAGCCAGGCCGGCAACCATCCTCTTCGAGGCTGCGAACCCGCGCCATGAGCATGAGTGGAAAGTCTGGGCCGACGCGAAAATCCCTGATCACAAGCTACTCGCGCCAGGCATGATCGACACCTGCTCCAACTATGTTGAGCACCCGGAGCTGATTGCGCAACGGATTGAGCGCTTTGCCCATATTGTTGGCGCTGATCGCGTCATTGCTTCGACCGACTGTGGCTTCGGGACCTTTGCGGGTTACGGCAAGATCGATCCCGGCGTCACCTGGAAAAAGCTGCGTGCGCTGCGTGAGGGTGCTGACATCGCAGCAAGTCGGTTGCAATGACCGACATGAACGCCGATGTGAACGCCACCCTGACTGCTGACGTGCTGATCGTCGGCGCCGGTCCGGTGGGCTTGACGCTGGCGATGGACCTGGCCGGGCGCGGCATCAAGGTGGTGATTGCCGAAACTCGCCACTTTGCCGAGCCGCCAAACGTCAAGTGCAACCATGTAGCGGCCCGCACCATGGAGCAGTTTCGCCGCCTGGGTGTGGCGCAAAAACTTCGCGATGCGGGTCTGTCGGCAACCTACCCCAACGATGTGGTGTTTCGCACCACGGTCACGGGGCTGGAGCTCGCCCGCATTCCGATTCCCTGTCGGCGCGACCGCTATACAGATACCAGCGGCCCCGACGGCTGGTGGCCCACGCCCGAGCCGCCGCACCGCATCAACCAGATTTTTCTGGAACCTATCCTGCTGGAGCACACGGCGGCTTTACCCGGCGTCACATTGCTCAACCGCGCCCAGGTCACGACATTTGAGCAGGACACGCAAGGTGTAGTGGCCACCGCGCGGGATCTGGAATCGGGCAAAACACGCCGCATTGCGGCGCGCTACATGGTGGGTTGCGATGGTGGCCGTTCTGAAGTGCGCAAGCAGATCGGCGCCAGGCTGGAGGGCACGGCCGTTATCCAGCGCGTGCAGTCCACTTACATCCGCGCGCCGAAGTTGAAGGACCTGATTCCGGGCAAGCCCGCGTGGTCATGCTATGCAATGAACCCGCGCCGCTGCGGCACGGTGTTTGCCATTGATGGCAAGGAAACCTGGCTGGTGCACAACCACTTGACCGCTGATGAGCCGGCGTTTGACTCGGTGGACCGCGAGCAGAGCATTCGCAGCATCCTGGGTGTCGGTGCTGATTTTGAATACCAGGTGCTCAGCGAGGAAGACTGGGTGGGCCGCCGTCTCGTGGCTGACCGCTTTCGGGGCACGTTGGGCAACCGCAATGTTTTTCTGGCGGGCGACGCCGCGCATTTGTGGATGCCCTATGCAGGCTACGGCATGAACGCTGGCATTGCCGATGCCCTCAATTTGTCATGGCTGCTGGCTGCGCGACTTCAAGGCTGGGCTGACGAGGCCATTCTGGATGCCTATGAAGTGGAGCGTCAGCCTATTACCGAACAGGTGTCGCAGTTCGCGATGAACCATGCTCAGCAAATGATGAAGATGAAACAGGCCGTACCCGCCAATATTGAAGAAGCAGGCCCGGCAGGTGACGCACTGCGCGCACAAACGGGACAAGGCGCGTACGACCTCAACGTGCAGCAGTTTTGCTGCGCGGGCCTGAACTTTGGCTATTTCTACACAAGCTCACCCGTCATTGCGCACGATGTCGAGGCACCACCTCCCTACACGATGGGTGACTTCACGCCGTCCACCGTGCCAGGCTGCCGCGCCCCTCATTTCTGGTTGAGCGATGGCCGCTCGCTGTACGATGCGTTTGGGCCGGGCTACACCCTGCTGCGCTTTGACCCGCAAGCTGAGGTTTCTGCTTTGGTCCGGGCGGCATCGGAGCGCAACATGCCGCTGACAGTGCTGAATGTGTCATCTGTCGAGGCGCCAGCGGCCTACGGCCACCAATTGGTGTTGTGCCGCGCCGATCAGCATGTGGTCTGGCGCGGGAACGCGCTGCCGGTCAATGTTCCGGCCCTGGTTGCGCAACTTTGCGGTGCGGGCGCGGTGTAGTGCAGACGCACCGCCCAGCTGCCCCCCGATAATCTGCGTATGAACTTGCTTGCCTTTGACACCAGTACCGACACGATGTCCATCGCGGTCAGCCGTGGCATGGGCGAGGCAATGCAGGTCTGGCAACACACGGGCGCTGGCGGTGCTCTGGCCTCCAGCACGCTGATTCCGGCTATTCAGCAGCTCATGCAGCAGGCTGACCTGCACTTCGAACAGCTTGACGCCATCGCCTTTGGCCGCGGGCCGGGTTCGTTCACCGGGTTGCGCACCGCCTGCTCTGTGGCCCAGGGGCTGGCGTTTGGTGCGGGTGTGCCGGTACTCCCGGTAGATACTTTGCTGGCCGTTGCCGAGGAGGCCCGCTACCAGCAAAATGTCGAACAAGGCCTGGTGCAAGGCGGCAAGGTAGCGCCCGCTCATTTGCATGTGCTTGCCCAGCTGGATGCTCGCATGGAGGAAATTTACGCCGGGCACTATGAATACGATAGCGGATTGTGGACAAAACATGAGGGCTACAGCCTGATTTCGCCTGAAAATCTGACTAAAAGCCTGCTCGACGGCATGGTCCCGTCAGAGGATTGGCTTCTGGCGGGCAATGCCTTTGCGGTTTATGCAGACCGACTGGAGTTCGGCCAGGGTCAGCAAGTCCACGCCTTGCCCACAGCCGCTGCCATGTTGCGTTTGGCACCGGCCTTGCTGGCTGATGGCCAGGCGGTTATGCCAGAGCAGGCGCTGCCGACCTACATTCGCGACAAGGTCGCCAAGACCACTCAAGAGCGATTGGCGGAAAAAGTGGCAACCTGATCAGGCCAGCGGTCGTCCACCAGCTCCCTACTCTTTTTGCCTCTGGCATTACCATCTGTGGTTGCAGCCCTTCAATCACCCATTCACGCCACGCCATGAGCGCCGTCCTTCAATCCGCTGACGCACGTTTTGAGCCGTTCAGCCACCACTGGCTGGACGCCGTGCTGGCTGTTGAGAAAAGGTCCTACGCGCACCCGTGGACGCGCGGTAATTTCACAGACACACTCTTTTCCGGCTATCAGGCGCAGGTTCTGGTCGTGGGTGACGAGGTGCTGGGGTACTTTGTGGCCATGAAAGGCGTGGATGAAGTCCACTTGCTCAACATCACGGTGACACCTGAGTACCAGGGTCAGGGCTGGGCTCAAGTCATGCTGGATGCGTTGTCCCTTTGGTCTCGTGGTCAGGCGGCCCAATGGTTATGGCTGGAAGTTCGGGTTGGCAATGCACGAGCCATGAAGGTTTATCAAAGCCACGGCTATCGACGGGTCGGCTTGCGTAAGGCCTACTACCCTAACGGCTCTGCACCGCGCGAAGACGCTGTCGTGATGAGCCTTAAATTATGAAATCGGCCCCCATGAGCCTCGACCTTGACGAACGCCAGCGCGCCATGCTGCAAGAGATGCACGTGAAGGTGTGGTGGCCTCAATCTGTCGGGCAACCCGAGCTGCACGCCGTGGAGCAGGTACCTGCGGCTTCAATGGCGATGCCAAAGCCTCCAGAGGCAACCCCAGCGGTGCGCGCTGGCGCATTGCCAGTTGCAGAATTTGCTCCCAAAATAGTAGCTAACAAGCCATATGATACGAAGGCAATAGGCTCAATTTATAAAAAATCCCTGCCGCAAGCTTTACATAGTGGAGATGTTGCCGCGATGGATTGGCCCACTCTGCAGCAGGCCGTGGTGGCCTGTCAGGCCTGTGCACTTTGCGAAAAGCGAAAGAACACCGTGTTTGGTGTGGGCCAGGCACCGACAGGAGAAAATCTGGCCCCCCAGGTGGACTGGCTGATCGTTGGCGAAGCGCCCGGCGAGAATGAAGACCTCAGCGGTGAGCCTTTTGTCGGCCAGGCCGGCAAGCTGCTGGACAACATGCTCAAGGCCATGGGGCTGGCGCGGCACCACAACGTCTACATTGCCAATGTTGTCAAATGCCGCCCACCGGGCAATCGCAACCCAGAGCTGTCCGAAGTGGCGCAGTGCGAACCCTACCTGCGCCGCCAGATTGAGTTGTTGCAACCCAAAGTCATTTTGGCAATGGGCCGCTATGCGGTGAATGCCCTGCTACAACAGACGGTGCCTGACGTGCAGAAACTGCCATTGGGCAAATTGCGGGGCCAAGTGCACGGTTATCAAAGCGCGGACCGCGTGGTGCCAGTTATTGCCACCTACCACCCGGCCTACCTGCTGCGCAATTTACCCGAGAAGGCCAAGTCCTGGGCGGATCTGTGCCTGGCGCTGGACGTGATGGCTCGGCCCACCTAAGCGCCAAGCGGGTTATTTCTACAACGGTTTCTCAGGCGTGCGCACTGGCAGCAGCACCGACGCAATCGCCACCACCATCAGAAAAATGGCAGCCCAGTCCTGCCAGTGCAATACCTCGCCCAGCCACCAGGCACCGCTGAATACGCCCAGTATCGGGATGAACATCACGCTCAGCGTGGAGGCCACTGGGGGCAGCGCGCGCGCGAGGTAAAACCAGGTGGCATGTGCGAAGCCAAAGATCAGTACCCCATTGAAGAGGATGGGACCTATCGTCGAAGGTGGCGGCATTTTCCATTGAGACTGTTCAAACAGAATGCAGAGAATCGTCATCACCAGTGTGGTGAGAGCGGTCATCCAGAATGAAATGGTCAAGGTCGGCACGGGCATGGAGGTACGCCGCAGCAGGTGCGTTCCCAGGGCCCAGGTGGCCGCCGCAACCAGGGCCAAAGCCACACCCTCAGGATTGCCAGAGAGGTTGGCCAGCTCGTGCCACAGCAGTAGCATCACACCGACCGATGCCGCTGCCACGCCAACCCACGCGCGTGGCAGTAGCCGGTTGCCAAACACCAGCGCGCCAAGCACGGCTGAAAAAATAGGCATGCTGTAGGCCAGAATGGCGGCGCGCCCGCTGCTCAACGATTTCACCGCCAGGATGATCAGCCCGTGCCAGATAAACATGTTGGTCAGCGCCAGCCAGAAGAGTTCGCGCCAGTACATCCGCGGTATTCGAAAAGGCACCTTCATCACCACCAGGCCCAGCGCCAGCACGGGCACCCCCAGCCAAAGCGACAGTGCACGAAACGTCAGCGCAGGAAAGTCGCTGACACCCAGTTTCATGACAGGCCAATTGACGCCCCAAACAAGGGTCAGAAGAACCAGAAGAATGAGTTGGCGACGGGTGAGGGATTGCATCTGTGCATTGTCCATGTTCGGATCAAATGCCGCTGCCGCATTGCCGTAGTGCGTTTCTTACAATGCAGCCATGACCTTCCTTGACATGCTGGGCGCAGCAGAACGCCAAAACTCATCCATGCTGTGCGTCGGGCTCGACCCCGAACCCACCAGGTTTCCGGGTAGATTCAAGGGCGACTCCAACAAGATTTATGACTTCTGTGCGGCCATTGTGGACGCCACGGCGGATTTGGTCATCTCTTTCAAGCCACAAATCGCCTACTTCGCGGCGCACCGGGCTGAAGGCCAGCTTGAGCGCCTGATGGAGCACATGCGCCGTGTCGCGCCCCAGGTGCCCATCATTCTGGATGCCAAGCGCGGCGACATCGGCAGCACCGCTGAGCAATATGCCATTGAGGCGTTTGAGCGCTACGGTGCCGATGCCGTTACGCTGTCGCCCTTCATGGGGTTTGACTCGGTCGCGCCGTATTTGAAGTTTGAAGGCAAAGGGGCTTTTCTGCTGTGCCGCACATCCAATCCCGGTGGGGACGATCTGCAAAATCAGCGCCTGTCCACGGTGCCGGGTGAACCGCTGCTGTACGAGCACGTGGCGCGCCTTGCACAGGGCCCGTGGAACCTCAACGGCCAGCTTGGCCTGGTGGTGGGTGCCACCTATCCCGCAGAGATCGAGCGCGTACGCGTGCTGGCACCCACCATGCCACTGCTGATCCCCGGCGTGGGTGCGCAGGGCGGCGATGCGGTGGCTACCGTCAAGGCGGGCTGGCGTGGTGCCAATGGCGTGAGCACGGCCCCCATCATCGTTAACTCCTCACGCGCCATTCTTTATGCATCGTCCAGCGATGACTTTGCATTGGCGGCCCGGCGCGAGGCGACCAAGACACGCGATCTGCTTCAGGCGGCGCGGGATCTGTAGTCTTTTCTCAATTGATACGGCTCGCCAACCCCCGGCCAATCAACAATCAACCCCTCTCACATTTCGAATCATGAAGCTACATAGCCCTGCGCTCTTTCAAATCCATCATCAACTGGCCGCGACCACTTTCGGTCTGGCGGCCCTGCTGGCCTTTGGCCCGGTGGCAGCGCAGGGCGGTTATCCGTCGAAGCCCATCACCATTGTGGTGGGCTACCCGCCCGGCGGCAGCACCGACCTGACCGGGCGCACCGTGGCGGCCGAGCTGTCAAAAAAGCTTGGCGTGCCCGTGGTGATTGACAACGTGGGCGGCGCTGGGGGCACCATTGGCGCACAAAAGGTCATTAACGCTGCACCTGACGGCTATACCCTGCTGGTGGGGGCCAATAACGAGGTGGCCATCAGCCGCCTGGTGTCGGCGTCCGTGAAATACGAGCTGAAAGACTTCACCCCGCTGGGGCTGATTGCCTCTCAGCCCATGGTGCTGGTGGCCGCGCAAAAGAGCGGTGTCAAAAATGTTGACCAGTTCGTGACTTTGGTGAAGGCCAATCCGGGCAAGTTCAGCTACGGCAGCTCAGGCGTGGGCACGGCACTGCATCTGGCGGGTGAAATGGTCAAGGAGCAAAGCGGTTTGTTCATGACCCACATTCCTTATCGGGGTGTGGCACCGCTGGCCAATGACTTGCTGGGCAACAACATCGAGTTCGGCGTGTTTGTCTTGTCGAGCGGCCTGCCGCACATCAAGAGCGGCAAACTGGTTGCCTTGGGCACCACAGAGAAAAACCGGTCGGCCGTGACACCCGACATTCCTGCCCTGGCCGAAAACCTCAAACTCAAAAATATCGATATCAGCAGTTGGTTCGTGTTGATGGGCCCCGCCAAATTGCCGGAGCCCGTGGCTGAGAAACTGCGCAAGGCGCTGGCCGAATCATTGCAATCGCCCGATCTGCGCAAGAAGCTGGAAGACTCGGGCTCGGCCATTGCGCCACTGAACGTGGACATGCCCCGGTTCCTGGCCGACGAAACGGCCAAATACAAAAAAATTGTGGACTTTGCAAAGATTGCGGAATGAGTGCCAACGACAACGAAGATGTGGCCTTGACTTTTGAGTTGCCGTGTCCTGATATTGCCCTATGGCGCGCTGGCAATACGGGCACGGTTGGCGTCTGGCAGTTTGACTCGGGCGTTGCGGGCCGTCACCTGATGATCAGTGCGCTGGTGCATGGCAACGAGCTGTGCGGTGCCTGGGCACTCAAGGGCTTGCTGGAGGCCGGTTTGCGCCCCTTGCAAGGCCGGTTGACCCTGGCTTTTTGCAATCTGGAGGCGTTTGACCGGTTTGACCCAGCCGATCACGATGCGTCGCGCATGGTTGACGAAGACTTGAACCGCCAGTGGCTGGTTGAGCGCATGGAGGCTGCCAACACGCTTGAGCGCCGCCGGGCGCTGGCACTGCGCCCATTTGTCGAGTCGGCCGACTGGCTGCTTGACCTGCACTCCATGCATGAACGAGGCGCGCCCCTGATGCTCACGGGCATACAACCCCGCAACCTGGCGCTCGCCGTACAAATGCGTGCGCCTGAACACGTGGTGGTGGACCCGGGGCACAAAGACGGTGTTCGCATGCGTGACTTTGGCCGCTTTGGCGCGGGCCTTGACGGCACCGCGGCCTCAGACGACGGCACCCGTTCTTTGCTGGTGGAGTGCGGTTTTCATGGCGACTTGCGAAGTCGTACTGTGGCGCAAGACCAGTGCGTGCGGTTTCTGGCGGCGGCGGGCGCGCTAGACGAAAGCGCGCTGCAGAAGTTGCTGCCAGGCTGGCTGCAGCCTGATGCCGATCGCCAGTGGGCACTTGACGTGACGGGCCCGGTCGTCGCTCAAAGCAGTGACTTCCGTTTTGCAGACCCCTTCACCGGCCTTGAAGTTATCGCGCGTGCCGGCACCGTGATTGGCTGGAATGCGGGCGTGCCCGTTACCACCCCTTACGACGATTGCGTTCTGGTCATGCCGTCCACACGCCAGGCCCGTAGCGGTGTCACTGTGGTGCGTTTTGCGCGTCGCCGTTTGCTGTGGGGCACGGCCTGAGCGAGTGCGTCATTCTGGCTGCAATACATCACGGTTTTTGGCGTTTTCGCGGTAACAAATTGAAATTCCGTTAGGTAAATCGGCATCAACGGCTTAGCCTCGAGTCATTGTTTCCTTAAACCGTGCCCGCCTGGGTGCATTCGCCATGACCCAAGAACTTCTTGACGCGCCGGACGTTGCCGGACGCACTGAACCTGTAGCCAACGCTGTAGTTTCTGCCGCCCCTGTAGCTTTTGCGGCGCTGATCACCGAGGCAGCCCTTGCTGCAGCTGCACTTGCCGCCTGTGGCGGTGGGGGCGGCGGAGGCAGCACGACTGGGGGAACCTCCGGCGGTGCGGGCACAGGCGGCGGCACCGCCGGCACGGGCATCAAGCTCAGCACCTCGGGCTACAACTTTCTGACCCCCGTGACGGATGAAGATGCCGCACGCTTTCTGCTGCAGGCGCAGTTTTCAGCCAACGATGCCGACATTGCCGCGGTGCGCAGCAATGGCTTTGCCCCCTGGCTGGAGGCCCAGCTCGCGCGGCCCAA
>JANPAZ010000059.1:0-2336 GCA_031430225.1 Rhodoferax sp.
GCCCGATAGCCTGGTCTGGGTCGGCATCATGCCTGCCCGGCCCAACGTGGGGGGGCGCCATTTTTTCAGGCTGGCGATGGAAGACAACGGCGCCGGGCGCGAACTGGTCTTGCGCTTTACCCCCTGGAACCCTGATGCCCCGCTGCCCAATTGGCGTCTGGCGGAATCGCGCACTCTTATTCAGGGCGTGACTCAATTTGCCGTGCAAGCCCAGGGGCAGCCAGCCCAAGCGCGCAATCCAGCCGACCCCTGGCCGCTTGGCTGGCAAAGCGGCTGGCCTGTCACCGACATGGCACCTGAGCAGGTTCGGCTTGGCCTGGTCGACGCGCAAGGCCCGTGGCCCGATTGGGTGATTGCCTTACGGGCACTGCCGCAGGGCGAGGGCGGTTCAAGCAAAGTCGTGGTTGGTGGCAGCAAATGAGCGAAATCCTGTTGTCGTCTTTGCGCACCTTCAGTCTGTCATTGCGCACCTCCAGTCTGTCATTGCGCGCCTCCAGTCTGTCATTGCGAGCTTCAAGTCTGTCATTGCGAGCGAAGCGCGGCAATCCAGATGCCGTGGATTGCCGCGCTTCGCTCGCAATGACGGCTAATCGCCGTCCGATATTCGCAATGACGGCTAATCGCCATCCGATATTCGCAATGACGGTCAATGGCCCTACGAGGCTCGCAATGACTCGAATTCGCGGGCGAGGCGTCGCCCTGATTGCCGTTTTATGGCTTGTGGCGGCCATGTCCCTGATCATCGCGGGCGTAGTTCAATCTGTTCGCACCGAAATCCGGACGGCCGGGCAACAACGCCAGTCTGCGGTGGCATCGGCGCTGGGTGACGCATCCATTCTCCTGGCTTTGCAAAAAATGCATGCGCTAAAGGCTGAGCCGCGGGGTGGCCTCCAGATCATTCCGGTTCAATTTGAAGGCATTGGCAGGGAAGTGCAGGTTTTGCCCTTGAATGGGCTGATCGACCTCAACAATGCACCGGTTCTTTTACTGGCTGAAATGTACCGGCAAGCCGGTGGGTTGCCTCCGGAGCTTGCTCAGGCGATGGCCCAGGCCACTGTCGAAACCCGCCAGTTCAAAGGCAGCAAGGGCGTTTCACAGGGTTTTGAAGCCGTCGAAGACCTGCTGCGCGTGCCCAATATGACCTATGACCTCTATGTTAAAGTCGCCAACCTGACAACGGCTGACCTGCAGGATGGCAGTGGGCGTGTGAACCCGCTGGCGGCGCCCGCAGGGGTGCTTCAGATACTGGTGGGTGGTGATGCGGCTCGCGCAGCCAGTCTGGTTGTCAGGCGCAACCTGGAGCCCAACGTCATGGATACCTCTTTTCTCAAGCCAGAGTTTATCGAAATGACCACCTCACGCAGCCTCCAGTTACAAGTCAGAGTGAACTTGCCCGATGCTGGCACACTCGAAAAAACGTGGCTGGTGCATTGGGGTGATGACGCCCGCTCCGGTCTGCCGTGGCGGGTGCTTGGGATGAGGCAGCAATCCGCGCGGGCTATCGAAGTCATTGCGAGCGAAGCGCGGCAATCCATGGCCCGTAGATTGCCGCGCTTCGCTCGCAATGACGAGTCAAGCGCGTGCATTGACGAATCAAGCGCGTGCAATGACGAGTCAAGCGCGTGCATTGATGCGTCAAGCTCATGCAATGACAAGTCAAGCCAGGGCACCCGCGACAACCAACCTATGGAAACAACTTCTTGAACATGTCCAGCATGTCTGCATCCAAGAGCCAGGCCCGCTTTTTCGGGATGGATCTCGGTGGCTTGGGGCAAGACCTTCTTACTGCCTGGCGTGGCATGCTTGATTGGCCGCTTGTGTCGTGGTTGTGGCCTACTTCTGCCGTGCGGCTATGGTTACCGGCAGGGGGGCAGGCGCTGAGCCGCAGCCTGAATGCGCCATTTATTCTGGATGAATCCCGTGCAAGGGCTGCCCGTTTCCAGGCAGTGCTGCTGCCAGAAAGCCTGTTGTTGCGCCGCACCCTGAATTTGCCACCCCTGCAATCGGCCGAGCTCCAGGCCGCGCTGGGCCTCGAGATACAGGCCTTGAGCCCCTTCCCCATGGGCGATTTGGTCTGGGCTCATGAGATCAGTCCGAACCATGGCAGCCAGATGCAGGCCCATCTGGTGCTGACCTCCCGACGGCTGATCGACCAGCACGTCGCCACGCTAGGGCCCCAATTTGCATCGCAGCTGCCAGAAATGTGGGTGCCCAGTGCCATCGGGCCCGGTTTTGCGGTGCTGCCAGGTTTTGGCGAGGCGCGCCGTCAGCGCCAAGGCACGGCCTGGCGTTGGGCCAGCGCGCTTCTGGCCTTGGTTGTAATGGCGCTTGGGGCT
>JANPAZ010000060.1:0-2463 GCA_031430225.1 Rhodoferax sp.
ACGCCATTGGTACGGCCCATGACGGATATTTTTTGCGCCGTGATGTCGCCGGTGACGACGCCGGTTTCCGTCACAACCACCGACACCGCGGCATGAGGGGCCTGAGTCAGATTCCCATCTACCTGGCCGCCCACGCTGCAAGGGCCATTGAGCACGGCGTTGCCGGTAAAGCGCATGCCGTCTGCGACCTTGCTTACAGTGGGGCTGTTTTCATCAGGGTCTGCCAGGGGCATTACCACGGCATGGGCCTGCATCACCGGCATTTGGCGTGGCTGGGAAACCGGCATGGCCGTACCCACATCGACCTCCATGGCACCTGTCGCGATGTTGGTATCCATAGAGCCGGTGTTCGTGATTTCGTTCAGGTCTTCGTTCATGGTTTTCCGGGCTCCTCGGGTGTCGTCTCGGTGGTGTTTCATTTTCATGATGCATTGGCAGGCTCGGCCTGCACTTCATTGAGTACAGGCACATTGTCGGCAAGGTTAATCGTTCGAAACGGGCCCTGCAAGTCGGCACCATCGTAAAGTTTTAGGCGTCGCGCCAGCAATGTGCCGGTTGCCACGCCCGTGTTGGCGACGTAAGCCATGCCAAAGCATTTGACGACGGTGTCCTGCGCGCTGGCATCGGGTGCACCCAGGCGACCAAACAAATACAGGTCGCCCATCACCTGAACGCTGCCACGGACCACCCCGCCCAGCCAGATGATGAGGGGTCCATTGACCCGCACGTTGCCAGCGATCTCACCCTGCACCAGCAGCCCGCCACTGAATTGGCTGTCGCCATTCAGGGTGCTGCCGGGCGCAACGCGATTGACCACATTCATGGCCACCGGGTCAATGGTCAGCGTGTCTTGCAGGGCCTTTACTTCCAAAGCGTGCTACCCCAGTAAACACCCGTGACCAGCAGGCTGCTGATGCCGGACAGTGCCAGCCACAGTGCGTGGCGTTCCAGCCAGCGGCGCAGTTGACCGGGACGGCGCCGGGGCCTGCCTGCGGGGTCGTTTTGGTGGCTGAGAACAAGCCAGTCACGCCAGGCTGCGGTCAAAAATGATTCCCCGGATGCCAGATGGACTTTGACACCGTCTCGCTTGAGAGCAGTGGAAGGCATGCGCTTGCCCAGCACGGTGGTGAAAGGAGCCCCCACGATGGTGTGGGTAAAAAATGCGTCTGTGTCATCCATGAGGAGTCAGTTTACCCGAGTCATTTTTGCCCGCCCGGCCCATGCGCCCGTTACGTCTGGCAACGCACTTCACATTTTCGACGTAGGCGAGGGGCTCCCTGCGGCGTTGTAGGTACAGGAGCATATTTGTTATGCCCCTTACAAGGAGATCAACATGAAAGCCAATCGTTCCTTTTATGCGCTGGCAGGGGCCGCTTCTGTGGCCTTTCTGACGCTGGGCGCCAGCAGCAGTGCCCACGCCGACAACATTTATTGGTCTGTGGGGTTGTCTTCACCCGGCGTTCAAGTGGCGGTGACCAGCCCACAGCCCGTGTATGTGCAGCAACCGGTCTATGGACAACAGCAGCCGGTTTACGTGCAGCCGCAGGTGGTTTACCAGCAGACCTATCCGGAGTATGTGCAGCCACGCCCCTACTACCATGTGCAAAGCGCACCGGTTTATGTCGCGCCACGCGTGATTTATACGGGTTGGCATCACCCGCGGTACGGCTGGCGGCACGATGGTCGGTATGAGGCGCGTAACGAGGTGCACAGCGAGGTACGTCGGGATGTGCGCAATGAATCGCATAGCAGTGGGCCCGTGCATGGGCAAGTCGGGGTGCGATCTTCGTCCACGGTTCCACCCCGCGTGCACCAGCATTTGTCTGACCCTGGCAACGTCTACACGATGCGTTAGACCCGTTCCCAAGCGGGCATGGGTATCCGGGGTGCACATGCCCGGTCTACACTCCTCGCGTGAAAATCTCGCGAGGGCCCTGACATGACTGTGCACATTGAACGAATCGAGCGCTGGGTGTTTCGCGCGCCCATTGCACGGCCGGTCGCCAATGCTTTTGGTGCCATGAGCAACCGGCCGGCGCTTTTGGTGCGGCTCACAGCCTCCGACGGCGTTTGCGGCTGGGGTGAGGTGTTCTGCAATTTTCCGCAAGTGGGGGCGGAGCACCGGGCACGACTGATCGACAGCATATTCGTGCCTTTACTCAAAGGTGCTTGTGCTGACGGTGCAGCAAAAGTGCGTGCGCTGCTTGACACGCGTACCCGCCAGATGGTGATTCAGTGCGGGGAGCCTGGGCCTTTTGCCCAGATCAGTGGTGCGGTGGATCAGGCGTTGTGGGACATGGCTGCCCGTCGCGTGGGTTTGCCGCTCTGGAGGTATTTGGGCGGCTTGCAAAACCGCGTTCAGGTTTACGCCAGCGGAATCGGCCCCGATGATGTGGTGTCGGTGGCGCTGGCCAAACATGCGCAAGGGTTTAGGGCTTTCAAGCTCAAGGTCGGTTTTGGCGC
>JANPAZ010000061.1:0-1652 GCA_031430225.1 Rhodoferax sp.
CATCGGTCAGGCCATACACGTGTGTCAAATCAATGCCTGCGGCTTCACAGCCTTCAATCACTGCAGCGGGGGGCGCTGCACCGGCAATCAGGCCGTTCACCGTGTGGTCAATGCCCTCACGCAAAGCCACAGGCGCATTGATCAGCATGCTGTAGACGATCGGTGCGCCGCACATGTGGGTGATGTGGTGCTCGCGAATCAGCGGGAAGATCAGTGTGGGGTCAACCCGGCGCAGGAACACGCTGGTGCCCGCTATCAATGCCATCGTCCACGGAAAGCACCAACCATTGCAATGAAACATGGGCAAGGTCCACAAGTACGTGGCGTGGTGCGGCAACTGCCATGAGATCACGTTGCTGGCGGCGTTCAGGTAAGCGCCGCGGTGGTGGGTGACCACACCCTTGGGGTTGCCGGTAGTGCCTGAGGTGTAGTTCAGCGCAATGGCATCCCACTCGTCAGCGGGCAGCCTCCACTCAAAGCTCGGGCTGCTCTGGGCGAGGAAGTCTTCGTAGGTAACTTCTCCCAGCGCCGTGCCGGCGGGCGCGTCGGCATCTTCGACCTCAATCACGAAGGGGCGCTTGTCGCCCAGCATTGCCAATGCCTTTTGAACTACGGTGGAGAACTCTCGGTCGGTCAGAAGCACCTTGGCCTCCCCATGTTGCAACATGAAGGCAATGGCCTCGGCATCCAGCCGCGTGTTCAAGGTATTGAGCACAGCACCTGCCATGGGAACACCGAAGTGGGCTTCCATCATGGCGGGTACGTTGGGCAGCATCACCGCGACCGTGTCACCTTCGCCAAGACCCCGGGCCACCAACGCGAGCGCCAACTGACAGCAACGCGCATAGGTCTGACCCCAGGTTTGACGCTGGGTGCCGTAAATAACTGCCAACTGGTTAGGGTAGACCTTGGCGGTTCGCTCGATGTAGCTGATAGGCGACAGCGCCACAAAGTTGGCAGAGTTCTTGTCCAGACCCAATTGGTAAGGGTTGTGATGATTCACGGCAGTCTCCTGGCCCCACTTGTCGCGTACCGGGTGCAGTACACACAGCAAACAGGTGTTTTCGGTTGCTGCGGATCATCAACAAAGATGTTTTCAACAATTCTTCGCAAATGTGACGAATGATTGCAGCGCGGGGGTAAGCTGCCCAGTCACTCCTAAAATCCAGCAATGGAATCCGATCCCCAAGCCACCTCACAAGCCAAGGTCAACCACCAAAAGCGAAACGCATCCCTGCAGGCAGGCCTGGACTTGATTGATCAGGGATTCACCCTGATTGATGAAAACCTGTGCATGGTGGCCTGGAACCAGACGTTTTTGCGGTTGCTCGATTTCCCCGATTCCATGGGTTTTGTGGGCGCACCTTTTGAATCCTTCATGCGTTACAACGCAGAGCGTGGTGAATATGGTGAGGGCAATCGCGAACAGCAGATCAGCGACCGCATTAAAGCCGCAAGTGCGTTCACGGCCCACGACATGGAGCGCACACGGCCCAATGGAACCATTTTGAGAGTACGGGGTGTGCCGGTCCCCAACCATGGCTTTGTGACCCTGTATTCAGACGTAACGGCACAACGCGCCGCTGAGAAGCTGATCCGGGAAAACACGATGCTGCTGGAGTCCCGTGTGGCAGATAGAACGGCGTCACTGA
>JANPAZ010000062.1:0-12861 GCA_031430225.1 Rhodoferax sp.
GCACTTGCTTGGCCCGCTGGGCATGAACGACACCGCTTTCAAAATACGCCCCGACATGCGCAGCCGGATGGCCAAGGTGCATCAGCGTGGTGACGCTGGTGTGCTGTCGCCGTTGATGGAAATGGAAATCCTGCAGGACCCTCAGATTGAACTGGGCGGTGGCGGGCTGTATTCCTCCGTGGCGGACTATGCCAAGTTTGTACAGATGATCCTCAACCGGGGGCAGGGCAATGGCCAGCAGGTGCTGAAACCCGAGACGGTTGACCTGATGTCGCGAAATGCCATGGGTGAATCTGTGGTGACCGAGCTCAAGTCGGTGCTGCCAACACGTTCGCGCAATGCCGAGTTCTTTCCGGGTCTTCGCAAGAACTGGGGTTTGAGCTTCCAGATCAACCAGGATCAGGCGCCCACGGGCCGTTCTGCCGGAAGCCTGTCATGGGCGGGGCTGAGCAATTGTTATTACTGGATTGACCCAACCCGAGGGTTTGCGGGTGTCTATGCCACACAGATTTTGCCGTTTGCGGATGTGCATTCGCTGCCCCTGTTTTTGGACTTCGAGACAGCGGTTTACGATGGCCTGCGTTGAAGCCAGGTACAAGTCGTTTTCAGGGAATCCGCTACGGTTTAGATAGCTAAGTATGCAATGGCTATGTGGGCCCTTAGCCGTTTTGTTCGTAATGGGCTGGTGGTCAGCGCTCAGGCAGCCCTGCCTCGCGCAGTGTGTCCAGCAACTGCTCCAGCTGACCCATGGCCGCCGGATCGAAGGTGGGCGTGAGGGTCCCACGAACTGCTTCCAGGCTGCAGAAGGCGGGGTGCTTTCGCAGCGTGACGACCCACTCGTGCGCCTGTTGCAGCGCACCAAGGCGTAATGCAGCGACCGCACCGACCATGTACACCTGCCCGTACGATGGGTTGACCGCCATGCCACGCTGCGCTTCTTGCAGCGCACCCTGTGGGTCGCCGGTGGCCAGGCTGGCTTCCGCCCGCACGAAGTGCCAGATCACGCGCAGTGGCTCCAGCGGGCTCAACTCGAAGGCCTTGTCACAATAGGTACGGGCCTCGTCGTGCAGTCCGTGTCTCTCGATCGACATGGCCAGTAGACCGTAGGCGGGTGCATACGACGACGACAGCCGCAGGCAATGGCGCAAGGCCTCGTCGGCCCGCTGCCGCTGCCCGCGGTAGTGGCGCGCGGCCAGCGCCAGCACATAGTGCGCATCGGGGTCGCGGGCGTCGTGCGCCACTGCGCGTTCGGCTTCGGCCAGGGCTCGCGCTAATTGCTCGTCGCGCGGCTCGTCGCTCCAGCGGTAGTTGCCGGCCCGCCAGTCGGCGTAGGCCAGGCACATCCAGCCCTGACTCAGTTCGGGCGCCAGCGCCACGGCCGAGCGTGCCAGCCGCGTGGCGCGCTGGTTGGTGTCGGGCGTTTGCGCGCGTGCATACAGCTGCACCCAGGCCTGCGCGGCGAAAGCGCGCGCCTGCACTTCGGCATCGCTGGCGGGCAACGGGGCGTCCTGGCTGGCCAGGTCGTTGAGCTCAAAACGCAGCGCGCGCGCCAGCCGGCCCACCACCACCGTGGCCGTGGCATGCCAGGCGTTGACCGGCAGCGTCAGCTCGTCCGCCCAGGTCTGCGTACCCCGCCGGCAGTCGACCACCTGCACGCCCACGTGCAGTGTGTCGCCACGCTGCTCGAGCTGGCCGTCGACCACGTAGCGCACGCCCAGCTTGTCGGCCAGCTGCTGTGGCGCCGGATGGCGCTGGCCGAAAGTGAGCATCGTGCCCAGGGCCACCACCGCCAGGCCCGGCTGACGCGACAGCTCGGAAATCAGAGCGCCCGTCAGGCTTTCACTCAGGAACGACAGGGAATCTGGCAACCCCAGCGCACCGAAGGGCAGCACTGCCACGGATCGGGCCCCAAGGCGGGGTTCTGTTTCATGATTGGAACCCTCGGGTTCAGCGGCGGCCACAGCGACAGGCGGTTGAGGGGGCGATAGGGGACGCACCGGCGTTGCCAGGCGATATCCCTTGCGTGCCACAGTGGCAATATGATGAGCCCCCAGCACTTTGCGCAATTGGGCGATGGCGTCATATAACGAACTGGGCGTGACGATCAGGCCGGGCCAGACCGCGCCTAGCAAAGCATCGCCCGAGACCAAGTCACCATCGGCTTGCGCCAGTACTGCCAGCAATCGCATCGCCCGGGGCTCCAGCTTATGCGTTTGGCCGTTGCCTGTCACTTCATCCAGTGATACTTTCACCACCCAGTCGTCAAGGGTGAATGTTTCGAGCGGTTGATTTAGCGTGGGGGGCAACATACCAGGGGGAGAGTCACCGGGTGTAAAAATGTTGGGGCATGAGGGCACGCATATTGAGAGAATCCTGAGAAGACCTTGAGTCCAAACTCAGCCTATTTGCCACGGGCGGCGGGACACTGGCATCTCGTCAAAGGAGCTTAACATGCAGCCACTCATCCAATTTCTTCTGGCTTTTCTGGCCGCCGCTGGCGCTGCTACAGCGCTCGCCCAAGCCTCCTGGCCTTCCAAACCCATTCGCATAGTGGTTCCGTTTGCGCCAGGCTCCGCGCCCGATGTGATGGCCCGGTTGCTGGCGCCGAGTATGGCCGAGTCAATGTCAGCGACTGTCATTGTTGAAAACGCGCCAGGTGCAGGTGGCACCATAGGCGTGGACCGCGTGGCCAAGGCCGCACCGGATGGCTACACGCTGGTGTTTTCGGGTGACGCCGCACTGGTTCTCTCAGGCAGCTATGGCGTCAACCCGCCGTACCAAACACTGCGCGATCTGGTGCCGATAGCTCAATTGGTCGTCACACCCAATGTGCTGCTTGTGCCCAATGATCTGCCGGTTCGCTCAGTGCAAGAGTTGGTGGCGCTGGTCAAAAGCCAGCCGGGCAAGTTCAGTTACACATCGGCTGGCATTGGCCTGTCGCAGCACCGGGCCGGTGAATTGCTCAACAGCATGGCGGGCCTGGACATGGTGCATGTGCCGTCATCTACCAATGCCATGCTGGACTTGATTGCCGGGAGGGTGCAGGTCTTTTTCGCCAATATCGCCGTAGCACTTCCACAGGCGCGCGACGACAAAGTTCGCGCGCTGGCCGTGACGTCGCAGGGCCGTACTTCTGCTGCGCCTGAGTTACCGTCAGTGAGTGAAAGCGGGCTGACCGGCTTTGAATCTATCTCCTGGTTCGGCCTGCTGGCGCCCGCTGGCACGCCGCCTGCCATTCTGCAGCGCGTGGAAGCTGAAGCCCTGAAAGCTGTGAACACACCGGCCATGAAGGAACGATTGACGACCCTGGGTGCCGTGCCCGGCGTGCCAACAGCGGCGGCGTTTACCCGGTTGATTCAGGACGAGACCAAAAAATGGGCACCCAAGGCTGCCTCTGTTGCCCAAAAGCCGTGACGGCGGGGACGCCATGCTGTTAACCCTTGATCACCTCGCCATGAGCGCGACCGGGCTGGCCAAAGTTGCAGAACACCTGACGGCCGCGGGTCAGGCTTTTGATTTGAGACGTCAGCCTGCAACCGGGGATTGGCAGATTTTCATTTCTGATCTGGATGGGGCTTTGGTGGAATTGGCCTTTGCAACCAGCGAACTGGCCACTGGTTAATTTCGCCGCGCGGTTGTGTGCCGTGGTTTTGTGACGTGGTTTTTGTCGTGCCACTGCGACACAAGGATTGGTTTTTTAAAAGCGTGCGCGAATTTGCTTTGTCACCCTTCACTTCATCTTTATCATTTCATTTCCGATTAATCCTTTAACCGAGACCTCATGACTTCAACCTTGTACCGAACCGCCAAACATTGCGCACACATTGCGCAATGGTCAGGCCTGTGCGGCGCGCTGGGTCTGCCGGTCATGTCGTCCAACTTTGCGGCCCCACCCGGGCGCGGTGTGAACTGATCTCACGATAAAGAGACTTTTTACACAACGGCCCGGGTGCAAATTGCCCCGGGCCGTTTTACTTTGTGCTGTCAGTTTTTTTATTTTTAACCAGGAGCGTGCCATGACCCAAGTTTCAATTAATTGCCCCGTTGTTGTTCAGCCGATGTCGGCGGTGAGTGCCATTGGCATTCGTCGCCGATTTGCAAGCGGACTGCTGCGCCACATGCCCAGCCGTGCCCGACCGCCCAGCCCCTAGAAACAAATCTGCCATCGCGCCACGAATGTCATGTGAGCGCGAAGGCGCAGGAGAAAAATCATGACAGAAAGTTTGTATTCGAGTTACCTGTCTGCAAGTGTAGGCATCGGTATCTCATCCCGGTATCCCGTTCGCCTTGCCCTGGCAGTGGCTCTTCGCGCAGCAAGCCGGGCTTTGGCCGGTATGGCCAGCCGTTTGAGTGTTGTCGAGGCCTGCAGCGAAAACACGGTTGCGACGGGTGACGGCATTAGCCCACTGGTCGAGTTTTACGCGGAAGCGGGCGCTGCAGAAGGCGCCTTGTTCGCCGACGGAAAATTAGTTGGCTACCTTCCAGTGTCGCGTCTGTAGGTATGGGGCCTGAAGTCTGGCGCTGCGTTTGGCCGCGTCAACTTTCACCCGAAGGCAGCTTGCAGCGCTGGTACTCCAGCCTGTAAGTCGCCTGATCGATCCCGTGTACGCCATCGCAAGCGCGCATTGCAGTGATCACATGCGTGGCGCAGGCCTCTGCTGCGTCGACCGAAATGCCTTCAATCAGGAGGATCCAGCTTGGAATAGCCGTGGCGTCGTTGCGCGCTTTCTTTTCTGCTGTTTCGACCCGGCTGCCTGCCTCGTCCGCCCGGCACAAATGAGCCCCGACGATGCCGGACATGTCACAGGCGTGAGGCAGGGCTTCTTGCCGAAGCATTCGGGTGACCTCGGCCTCCGCGCCGGGTTCAACGGCGAACCGCACAGTCAGCATGACGGCCCCTTGACCGACGCCGCCGGTGTACAGAACCCGGCAGATCGACCGCGCGACGCCCCTGAATGACGCGACCACCTCTCGCGTCCATGGGGTGGGCGAATTCAGGCGCTGCAGGTAATCCTGTCCGGACAGGACTTCGGGACTGACCGCTTCGTAAAGATTGAAGTACTCCGGTTCTCCGCGCGCGGAAATGTACCTTCGCCCCCTCTGAAATCCGGGGATACCCACGCGTTCCGGCATGTGCTCACGGTTGTGCCATTCATAGAAATTTGGCTTTGCCTGTGGCAATAGGTCGTGCCAGATCGCCACCACGCCGAGACCATGCAAGCTCATGTCATTGCTCCTGGGGCGGGGGGGAAGGGTATCGTGCGCAAACCAGGCGCTTTCACGCAGGCTGCAGAGTTTGGATGCGTCATCATTAGCTCTCCTTGAACACGGGTACGTTCTCGCGCGGCCAGATCAGACCCAGGGTCCCGGCGGCTTGCTGTAACAGGGCATGCAGATCGGCATCCCGGTCAGGCGCAAGGCGCACGAGGGGCCCGGCAATGCTCATGGTCCCCAGGACGATCTGGTCATCGTGCGCGCGTACGGTCACCGCGATGGCCTTGACGCCAGGCTCGGCCTCTTCAATGGCCAGGCCAAAGCCCCTTGCGCGGGTTTCAGCCAGCTCGCGCATAAGACCGGGCACGTCTCGCAAAGCGCGGGGCCCTACCAGGTGTCCCGGCACCGAATCCTCGCCCAGGCCGCCTTTCAAGGCGATACGGCTGGCCGCGTCATCGTCCAGCGTTGCGAGCCAGGCCTTGCCATTCGCCGTGGTGTGCAAGGTCAATTGACCGTTGAGGGCAGGCTGGTACATCAGCCCGGTGGGAGCGCCCTGCGACGACGCAACCCAGTAAAGGCCGTCCCCTTGAACAACGGTCAATCGCACCAGTTCGCGACAACGCTTGGCCACTTCGTCCAGGATCGGTTGCGCAATGCCAGGCAATCCGGTGCTTCGCAAATGCTGCTGACCCAGTAACGCGAGCTTCAATGTAAGCCGGTAGCGTTCCGTCTCTGCATCCTGCTCGACCCAGCCCAGGGCATTTAACTCATTCAGCAGGCGATGGGTGGGCCCCTTGGGCAAATCCAGGTCAGCGGCGATATCTGAAAGGCGTCGCCATTGCGAGCCCACGGAAAGCAGTTCCAGAACCTCCAGGCAGCGATTCAACAGTCCTTTGACAAGCCGCATGGCATCCCTGAGTTTGCGTGAATTGAATGGAGGTAGTTTAGCAGTGCCAAGAGATAAAACATATTGATGGAACGTTGTTCCATCAATATGCTAAGATGATTTTCATCCGTCAACTTACGGGAATGCCAAGTGACAAATCTGCCGGGGTACGCCGGCCCGTTGGGCCTTGCTGAAGCGCGTTCAGGATTCAGTCTGGCGGTAATGCAGGACTCTGCATTCACCCGCGATGGCCCGCGTGCCGATGTCGAATACCGTGACCTCCAACTTGCCGGCGCAACGGGGGGGCGAATGGGCGCAAAGCACATCCGCGCCATCGCCCCGTTCGAAAAGGAAACCGGCTGGCACTGGCATGACATGACTGGCCACATCGTCTATGTGCTGCGGGGGTGGATATCATTTCGATACGCCGGGATAGAGCAGGAGGTGAAAGTATTGCCCGGCGGATGCCTGTCGCAACCCGGCGGCGTTGCGCACAATGTTGTCGGTCGTTCGGATGACCTTGAACTGATCGAAATCAACCTGCCTGCCACCTTCGGCACATGGGATCTGGATATGGCGAAAATGGCACCGGCGCTGCAGGAATGACTGATCCGTCCATCTCGAATCCGCAGCAAGTCCGGACTGCCGTTGGTGGCCTGGCATTATGGTTGCGCGGGCGAATGGGCGCAGTTCTTTTCACGCTCGCGCTTCTTGTTCTCTGGGAAGTCGCTGTACGCGCGTTAGGCATCAAGGAATATCTGTTGCCGGCACCCAGCAAGATCTGGACTGAGTTCAACAAGCGTTCAGGGACATTGATGGATGGCGCCTGGGTCACGACGCAGGAGATTCTTGGCGGATACATCCTGGCGGTAGCGGTGAGCATCCCATTTGCTCTGGCCGTTACCTATTCCCGGTTCATGGCCAATGCGGTGTATCCGGTGGTTGTATTCCTGCAGATCGTGCCGAAGATTGCCGTTGCACCGCTTTTCATCATCTGGTTTGGCTTTGGCTATACGCCCAAACTGCTGATCGTTTTTCTCCTGTCTTTTTTTCCGATTGTTGTTTCGAGCATCGCGGGATTTCGGGCCGTCGATCCCGAAATTGCGGACTTTGCGCGTACGACCGGGGCCAGTGGGTGGAAACTCTTTGTCAAGATTCGCCTGCCGCAAGCCTTGCCCGATATTTTCACCGGTATGAAAGTTGGAGCCGCATTGGCGGCCACGGCCGCCATAGTGGCTGAGTTCGTCGCGTCGGACAAAGGATTGGGTTACCTGCTCCTTCAATACAACGGCAACCTCGACACGCCGATGGTGTTCGCCGTCATCTTTTTGTTGAGCTTCATCGGGTTGGCCATGTACTACGCCGTGGAATTTATTGAGCGGGTCACGATTCCGTGGCATGTATCGCAGGCACATGCGGGGAACCCACCGCATTGAGCGATCGATCAGGGTTCACACCATTTATCCATAACGAGGAGTCACACCATGAAAGTCATCAAACTGATCGCAGCCGCGCTGCTCAGTGCGGTTGCGTTGTCTGCGGCAGCCCAGGACGCAGTGTCCCTGCGCCTTAACTGGTATCTGGGCGGACTGCACGTGCCGTTTTACTACGGCAAGGACATGGGCTACTTCAAGCAGGAAGGGATCGACCTGACCATCAACGAGGGCCGCGGTTCCGCCAATACGGTGCAGGTTGTTGCTGCGGGATCGGATACGTTCGGCATGGCAGATTCGTCCAGCCTGATCACGACAGCCGCCAAGGGTGCGGACGTCAAGTCTGTCATGTCGTTGCTCAATTCGACCGGATTCGCGGTCGTTTCCCTCGCTTCCTCAGGGATACGCAAACCGAAGGACCTGGAAGGCAAATCACTGGCCGTGTCTCCGGGAGATCCGCTGGGTCAGCTGTTCAGGGCACTTGCAGCCCACAACAAGCTGGATATCAATTCCATCCGCTTTGTTCAGGTAGACCCGGCCGCCAAGGTTGTGGCTGTTCTGGAGAAAAAGGTGGATGCGTTGCTGGGGGGAGCTGATGACCAGTTCTTCCTGATCAAGTACAAAGGTGTTGAGCCATCGGCGTTGCGCTACGCAGATCACGGGGCGAATATTGTGGGGATGACCATCGTGACGACTGGCAACACCATCAAATCCAAACCTGACCTTGTGCGCCGCTTTGTCAAGGCTTCAGTGCGGTCCTGGGAGGAAGCCAGAAAGAATCCCCAAGCGGCGGTGGATGCCGCCATGAAGGCCAAGCCAGACCTGAATCGCCAGTCGACGCTGGACCAGATGCTGGTGGATTTCGAACTGCTGGACTCCGTCAACTCCAAAGGCAAAATCGGTATCGGTGCGAAAGCTGATTGGGATCAGACGCTGACTTTACTGCGCCAGTATCGGGACCTTGATACCAAGGAGCCATGGACGACATTTCACACGAATGATTTCGTTCCACAGTGAGCTTGTCGCCGATTGGCCAGAGTGGGGCCACGACCGATACTGAGCGCGGAGTGGTAGACGTCTTTGTTGACATTCGCGATTTGCGGCACACGTTCAAACGTGACGGACAGGTCACCCATGCGCTTGACGGTCTGAATCTGGAGGTTCGCAGTGGTGAATGCGTCGTCGTGGTCGGGCCTTCCGGGTGTGGCAAAAGCACAATGCTTCGGATCGTCGCCGGTCTGCTGCCTTTCTCGTCTGGACGGGTCAGTGTCGGAGGCC
Source organism: Rhodoferax sp. (assembly GCA_031430225.1). Classification (GTDB taxonomy): domain Bacteria; phylum Pseudomonadota; class Gammaproteobacteria; order Burkholderiales; family Burkholderiaceae_C; genus JANYCG01. The sequence goes on from JANPAZ010000062.1 coordinate 8,812, forward strand.
TGCCAGTAAGCGGGCCCCAGACGGAATTGGGCATCGTGTTCCAGAGCCCGGTCCTGCTGGATTGGCGCAATGTTCTGGACAACGTTCTCGTGCAATTGGAACTGCGGGGCATGGATGTCGCACCCTATGTGAAGAAGGCCGAGCAATTGCTCGCTGATGTCGGGCTTGGCGACTTCAAGGACCGACGTCCGCGTGAACTCTCCGGGGGCATGCGCCAGCGTGTTGCCATCGTCCGGGCGCTCATCCATGATCCACCGCTTCTGATGATGGACGAGCCTTTTGGGGCGCTCGACGCCCTTACTCGCGAGCAGATGCGGATCGACCTTGAAAAGCTCTGGCTGGTGAAACGTCACACCCTCGTTTTCATTACCCACGGGATCGCCGAGGCTGTGGCTTTGGCAGACCGCGTCATCGTCATGACGCCACGTCCAGGGCGGATAGAGAAAGTGATACCCATTGATTTGCCGCGTCCACGCGACAAGGCAGTTATCACCAGCAAGAGGTTTACGGAGTATTGCGATGAAATTACTGAATGCTTCATGCGGCACGGCGTCATACGGTACTGAAACTTCTGCGTTCACTCCCGGGAGGCTGCCATGCTGAGTCGGCCCTTCACTGGCGTCATTGCCGCTCCGATGCTGCCAATGCATCCGGACGGTGCCATCGACTGGCGCACCCTCGAGCAGTACATGGATTGGATAGCCAGGCAGAAGCCGGCTGGCATTGTGATGAATGTCGACGCATCCGAAGTCATCGCGCTCAGTGACGAGGAGCAACTTCAGGTGGTGGGTGTGTGCAAACGGGCCATTGATGGGCGGGTGCCTTTCCTGTCCGGTGTCGTGGCCGGTTCGACCCGCGCCGCCGCAGCCAAATCCGAACAATTGCGTGAAGCGGGTGCCGAGGGCCTCACTGTATTTCCGCCTTTCCCAACTTTTAGCGGGGCTCCGGTTCCGGCTGAAATGATCGTGAGGTTCCATCGGGCCATTGCCGAAGCGAGTGGCCTGCCGATGGTCTGCTTTCAGTTTCCCAAAGGATGGGGCCCCGACTACACACCGGAGATCCTGCAGGCCATGGCAGAGATACCGCAGCTATGTGCCATCAAGGAGGCCAGCTTCGATATTGCGCAAACCTTGCAGACGATCGAAACGGCCAGAACATTGCCGCGCCCGATAGGCGTTCTGACCGGTAGCGACACATTTATTTTTGAGGCATTGATGATGGGTTGCACTGGCGCGTTGATTGGCTTCGCAGGCACTGCGACTGCCGAGCTGGTTGCCATGAACGATGCTGTACAGAGTGGCGACTTTGGAACCGGACGCTCTATCTGGAACAAACTTGGGCCGTTGGCTCGTTATTGCTGGCGGCTTCCCATCCGCGATTTCCGGCCACGCATGAAGGAAGTGTTGCGACTTCAGGGTGTCTTTCCGTCAGCCGCATGCCGCGAGCCCCAACTGGGCATCGGAGAGCAAGAACGGTCAGAGATTGCTGAAATTTGCCGGAGACAAGGCCTGCTGAACTAGGGCTTGGCCCGGGGTTCTGCGTCAGTCCAGCTTGAGATTGACAGCCTTGATCACCTTGCCCCAACTGGCCAGATCCGCACTGATCTGCGCCCCGAATTCTTCCGGCGTGTTGGCCACCGGATCTAGCGCATCAGCCGTCAGCCGCGCCTGGAAGTCCGGACGGTTGATGATGGTGGCAACATCGTCGTGAATCTTTTTCACCAGGTCTTTTGACATACCCGCCGGGCCCAGAAAGCCGTACCAGGCTTCAACCTTGAAACCCGGCAAAGTCTCGGCAATGGCGGGCACATCGGGGAGGGCCTTGGAGCGCTTCGCACTCGTCACCGCGATCGGTTTGAGCTTGCCGCCCTTGCTGATCTGGATGGACGCCGTGATGCCGCCAAAGATGAGCGGAACTTGCCCGGCCATCACATCCGTCACGCCCTGGCCAAAGCCTTTGTACGGGATGTGGGTGATGTCAACGCCTGCCATGCTCTTGACCATTTCCATCGACAGATGCTGCTGCCCGCCAGGTCCGGATGAGGCATAGCTGATCTTGCCCGGCTGCTGTTTGGCCAGCGCTATCAGGCTCTTGATGTCGGTGGCGGCAAAGGCCGGATTGGCCAGCAGCACAAACGGGCCGCTGGCCGCGTTGATGATGGGCGTCAGATCTTTGGTCGGGTTGTAGGGCACGTTGGCATACAGATTAGGTGCCATGGTCACCGACGCGTCGGCCGCAAACAGCAGCGTGTAGCCATCCGGCACGGCTTTGGCTACAAAGTCGGTGCCAATCGTTCCGCTGGCGCCGGTCTTGTTTTCCACAATGACCGACTGCTTCCATAACGTGCCAAGCTCTTGCGCCAGCACCCGGCCATAGATGTCTGGCGTGCCACCGGGCGGGAAGGTCACGATGACCTTGACGGGCTTGTTGGGGTAGTTTGCCTGGGCGCTGACGGTGGTAGCAACAAGGCATGCCAGGGCGCCAATTGTGAGTGCCGTACTTTTAAGCATTGTGCGACGATGGTTTGTCATGCTGTCTCCTTCAAAAAATTATTTCCCGGTGTAACTGCCACCAAATTCAATTGCTACATAAAAAGAAGCAAACTATTCAATCGATGCGTGGGCCAATCGCCAATTCTATTGCGTAAAGTGTCTGGAACCCGACGCGTATTTGCCCTGCACCCTGCGACGGTAACACGAGCATACGTTGACGATACCCGTTGTACAAACAGTCTGCACACAGCACCTAAACCGCTATGCCCGCCGCGTAGCCTTCTGCCGTTGCTTCCAGCACGCCACGGGCAACCTTGCAGTCGCCCACCAGCGTCACCTCCAGCCCCGCGCTCCTCAAGTCCGTCAGCAGTGATTGGTCGGGAACCCGCGGCGTTGCGTAGGTGAAGAGGGCTACGTCTTCGATGGCCTGCAGCGGGCCACCATGGATGCCCCGGTAGTGAAGGGTGGCCAGGTCCTCAAAAGCGCTGGTCCACACCGGCTCGACCAGGCAAATCACCTCCACGCCGCGTTGCTGGAAACGGCGGCGCACGCGCTGCCGTGTGACCAGGGAGGTCTCTTCTGCAATCCGCTCGCGGGGGCAAAGCACAAGCACGCGGTTGAACAGGTCGCGCAGGCGCTCAATGGCAGCATAGGTGCCGTCGGTCTGGTCAAGGTCCAGCACCACCGCCTTTCCGGGCTGCGCAGAGCGCACGGTGAGCAGCGCCTGCATGGCCTGGCGCAGGTCAGGTACAACAGCCTGATCCTGCAAGGATTTCGGCAGACACATGGGCCAGGTCATGGATGCACCGGTGGCCAGAATGACCTCGTCCGGCTTCAGCGCAATGATGTCTGCCAGCGTTGCCGCGCGCCCCAGGCGAAACTCGGCACCCGCTCCCAGCGCTTGCACGTACTGGTAGTCGTAAACGCTGGACATCGACTCTGCAATCGGCATGGCAGCGTAGAGGCGGGTCTTGCCGCCCACCTCTGCTGACGCCCCCAGCACCGTCACGCGGTGTCCGCGCCGGGCTGCGGTCATAGCGGCTTCCAGGCCAGCTACCCCGGCGCCGACGACGACAACATGGCGGGCCCGTGTTGCCAAAGCGGGTCCTTCCAGCTCATGCGGCTTGCCGGCTGCGGGGTTGTTGTCGCACGCAATCGGCGTGTGCGTGACGATGACCTTCCAGCAGGTGTTGCACGAGACGCAATAGCGAATGTCCCGGGCGCGGCCTGCCCGGGCTTTGGCCGGCCAGGCAGCGTCGGTGATCAAGGGGCGTCCCAGACCAATCAAGTCAATGTCACCACGGGACAGGATGCCTTGCGCCTCGGCCGGGTCGGTGATGCGGCCCAGCGCCATCACCGGCACTGAGGGCGTGGCCCGACTCAGCGCGCGCGTGAGCGCCAGGTAAGGCATGCGGGGATAGGCACCATCCGGCAGGTGCATCTCCAGCGTGTGGCTATGTGAGCCTTGGGCGTAAGCCAGGTAATCCACTTTGACGCTGCCAGTGAGATGCACCGCAATGGCCTCGGCGTCGGTCGGTCCGATGCTGCCCGCCATACC
>JANPAZ010000063.1:0-46802 GCA_031430225.1 Rhodoferax sp.
TGTTTTGGCCGCCGTATCGCGTGGACCTGTCGCTCAACCTTGTGCTGCTTCTGCTACTTGGCATTTTTGTGACCCTGCACGTGGCCCTGCGCGCACTGGCTGCCCTGTTTGCCATGCCGCGTGAAGCGCGACGATGGCGGCTGCAGCACAAAGAGCGTGCGTTGCACGTGGCATTGCTCGACTCACTCTCGCATCTGGTGGCCGGGCGCTTCATTCGTGCACGCAAGTCGGCCGAGCTGGTACTTGTTCAGGAGGATGCGCTCGCTTCTGGTGGCGACAAGCTGACCTATGCTTCCCGCTTGCGCGCTCAGGCTCATTTGCTGGCAGCAGAGAGCGCACATGCCTTGCAAAACCGGGACGCACGGGAAGCCCATTTCCTGAAGGCGCTGGAGGAGTCATCACGGCGTGAGGCGCAAGAAACACGCGAAGGTGTTCAGCTTCGCGCAGCCCGGTGGGCGCTTGACGACCGTGATGCCGGTGCGGCCTTGCGCTGGCTGGATGATATGCCTCAGGGCGCAGCCCGGCGTACTGTGGCACTGCGCTTGAGGTTGAAGGCTGCGCGTCTTGCGCGCAAGACTTTGCTGGCGCTGGAGACAGCGCGCCTGCTCGCCAAGCACCGGGCTTTCTCCGAGAGTGCAGGGCAAAGCCTGGTGCGCAGTCTCGCGCTCGAACTCGTCAGTGGCGCGCAAGATCCGGCACAGCTTCAAAAGCTGTGGGCTGGCCTGGACGCCGTCGAGCGCGCGATGCCCGAGGTGGCCATTTCAGCGTCACAGAGGCTTTTGACATTGGGCGGCAATGTTGACTTGTCGCGCCAATGGCTTTTGCCCGTTTGGGAGCGAATGCTTCAAGGTGCGCACGGGCAAGTTGAGCCTTTGGGCGATGTCCAACGCGTGAAATTGATACAAGCACTTGAGCTGGGATTTTCGTTGGCGGGCGGCGCCCCCGACGCGCCATGGCTAACGCGTATCGAAGCGGCCCAGATGCGTGATCCGGGCGACGCCAGGCTGCAGTATCTGGCCGGTATCACCTGCATGCATCTGAAGTTGTGGGGCAAAGCCCAGCAGTTGCTCAAACAGTCATTGCCATTGCTCCATGATGTCGCGCTAGAGCAAAATGCCTGGGCGGCCCTGGCAATGCTGGCGGAGCAGCGCGATGATGCTAGCGCGGCCACTCAGGCTTACAAAAGCGCCATGACGGTTGGCATGCGCCGCCCGCTGGTCTTCGGCCCTGGTACGCCAGTGCCGGCGAGTGGCGAACGGGCAGAGGGTGAACAGCCAAACAGATGACGCTGGCCTGATTCAGGGCTATCATATTTGGCATGGCAAACCTGATCGAACATTTTCTCAAGCTGACAGACCACCGCGATCGGGACCTGCTTGAGCTGACCGTGTCAAAAGCCATGATCGACCTGCTGTCCATCCAGCGTGTCGTCATCGCTCGCGTCATGCGGGAAGGTGGCGAAAAGCGGTGGGTGGAAGTAACCCGACTCGACGCGAAGGGTGGTGGAAAAGTAGTCGACCCCTTGCGCACTGATTTTTCAACGCTGCCCAAGCTCGACGAATCGACCGACCGCCTCAAATGCCTGCAAGGGCGTGAGGAAGTCGAAATTGCCTGGGCCGGGCCGGACGGTCCTCGCATCACTTACTTCCCGTTGTTTGCGGACTCCAGAACCGATGACGAAGGCGTGATCGAAATCCATTCAGCGGCAGTGCTGTCGGCGGACGACCGCCAGACCATTGACCAGCTTCGCCAGATTTATCGGAACATGTACAGGCTCCTCGAATATAGCGATCGCGATGCACTGACAGGTCTATTGAACCGTAAATCACTCGACGATGCGTTTTACAGTGCGGTGCTCGAAGAGCTCGATGGCGTTACGGGCGAAGGGCGGCCTGACCCGGTTTTGCCAACCTTGTCTGCGGAGCGTCGGCATCGCGTACCTGCCAACTACTGGCTGGGCTCTGCAGTGGTCGACCAATTTGGCCTCATCAACGACAAGCATGGGCATCTGATCGCTGAAGAAGTTTTGTTGCTGGTGGCACGCATCATGAACAACACGTTCAGAACCTATGACCAGATTTATCGATTTGGTGGCGAGAATTTTGGTGTGTTGATGCATTGCCCCACTGAGGAAATTGTGCTGGCCGCCTTTGAGCGGTTTAGAGCCAACGTCGAAAAATACAATTTCCCGCAGGTCGGGCGCGTTACTGTCAAGTGCGGCTTCACCAGTGTGATGGCCGACGATTCACCCAGTACGGCACTGGAGAAGACCGAGAGGTCAGTCGCTTATGCCAGCAGACAGGGGGGCAACAAAGTTGCCAGTCATCTGGATCTCGTGCGCAGAGGATTCTTTGGCGATGTTTCCAAAGTAGGGGAAGTCAGTATTTTTTAGCAGTGCGTCACGCGCACGAAAAAAGGGCACCTTTCGGTGCCCTTTTTGTTTTGGCTCAATCAATCGTTGATGCGCCTGAGGTGCAACGGACTATTGTGGCGTGGTCTGCTCAAACGGCAGCGTCATGTTCCGTAAATCGCGTTTGGTTTCCACCAGAACCAGGGGACCTGCATCGACCTTAATCGGTGCAGGGCGCTCGCGTGGCACGCGAATGGCTTTGGGTTCGGCATCGATGGCGGCCTGAACAGACGCAATCTTTGCAGGGTCGGAGTTCACCCAGGAGAGACCAGAGCTTTGCGCCACTTCGCTCAAGGATTCAACCGGCAACTCGAAAGCCTGAACCTTTGGCAAACCGGGGGCGGACACGGCAGCAGGCGCTGCAGCTGCGGCAGCAACGGTTGCGACCTGCGCCGAAACAGGTGCTGGCGCTGGTTTGGCCGGCACAACAGGGGCCACTTGAGCTTGTGGTACGGCAACTGTAGCGTTCGCAGCCGGCATGACGGGCACGGATTCGACATTCGCCGTAGTGGCTGGCGAAGCAGATGGCACAGCAAAGTAGCTGGCGCGTGCTGCAGGTTCGACATAAGTCGAGGGCGCGGTTGCTTCTGGGGCGACCGGCGTAAAGCCTTCCAGCGGTTGTTGGCTGTCCCGTGGAGCACGATCCGGACGGTCAGCACGTGGGCCACGATCACGTCCGCCGCGTTCACGCGGACGCCTTTCACGAGGCTGTCCGTTGTCGTCGCGGTTTTGTTCCTGATCGTGACGCGCACCAGACTGAGCCTCGTCAGACAGCGCAGGCGTGGGGTCGACCGCGCTTGCTGTCGGGTCTGACGGCGCACCAGCTGACATGTTTTCACCTTGCCGCGCATTGCGATCGGGCCTGCGTTCACCGCGACCTTCGCCGCGGGGTTCACGAGGCTCGCGCGGTTCATGTCGTCCATCTGCCTGCGGCGCTGCGTCAGCGCGGGGCTCACGGCCCTCGTTGCGCTCACCGCCACGACCGTCGCTACGACCCCGTTCAGCATTGCGTCCGCCTCGTTCCGTGCGCTCACTGCGTTCAGCATTGCGCGGGCCCCGGTCCTGTCGTGGCTCGCGCGGTGCGTCTTGGCCGGCAGGGTTGTCACCCATTGGCAGGGACTGGGCCGACGATTCCATCGGCATTGGTTTGCCCTCGGCATCGAAGCGCTCGCGTTGTTGTCCTTGACCCTGTCTTTCGCCACGGCCACCGCGACCGCCACGGCCACCGCGACCACCACGGCCGCCTTCTCGTCCACCGTCGCGGCTACCCTCAGTGCGGCCCTCTGGTCGTCCGCCATCGCGCCGGGCCCCATCACGCGGGCCACGGTCATCAGACTTGTCGTCTTTCTTGGCGACCGGCACTGGCGTGACGTTTGCAGGTGCGGCAGGTGCAGATGGCGCCGCAAACAGATTCTTGACCCAGCCAAAGAAGCCCTTTTCTGCGGGCGCCGGTGCAGCTTGCACCGGTACAGGCTTTGGCGCAGCGTGCGGGGCCGCAGCATGAGGCTTGACTGGTTCTGGCTTGGGCACAGCCACCGGCGCGGGTGCATCGGGCAAAACACCCTTGATGACCGGCGTCTGTTTGTTGGTTGGCTCCTGCGAGCGGCGCGTAACACCCGTCGGGTCTTCAATCTCGTCAGCCATTTTGTAGCTGGCTTCAATGTTGTCCAGGCGCGGGTCGTCGTGTTTCAGGCGCTCCAGCTTGTAGTTTGGCGTTTCCAGCGTCTTGTTCGGCACCATCAGCACATTGATCCGCTGCTTGAGTTCAATCTTGGCGATCTCGGTACGCTTCTCGTTGAGCAGGAATGAAGCGACATCGACGGGCACCTGGCACAACACGGAAGCCGTGTTGTCCTTCAGGGACTCTTCCTGGATGATCCGCAGAATTTGCAATGCGCTTGATTCTGTGTCGCGAATATGGCCGGAGCCGCCGCATCGCGGGCAGGGAATGGAAGCGCCCTCTGACAAGGCCGGGCGCAGACGCTGACGGCTCATTTCCATCAAGCCAAATTTGCTGATGGTGCCAAACTGAACTCGAGCACGGTCCTGGCGCAGCGCATCGCGCAGGCGGTTTTCGACTTCGCGGCGGTTGCGGCTTTCTTCCATGTCAATGAAGTCGATGACGATCAGGCCACCCAGATCGCGCAGGCGCATCTGGCGGGCGACTTCGTCGGCTGCTTCGAGGTTGGTGCGGGTGGCTGTTTCTTCGATATCTCCCCCGCGAATCGAGCGGGCCGAGTTCACATCCACTGAAACCAGCGCTTCAGTGTGATCAATCACAATTGCGCCGCCAGATGGCAATTGCACGGTACGGGCGTAGGCGGATTCGATCTGGTGCTCAATCTGGAAGCGGCTGAACAGCGGCGCATCGTCGCGGTAACGCTTCACACGGGCAGCGTGCTCGGGCATGACATGGGCCATGAACTGCTGCGCCTGGTCGTACACGTCGTCAGTGTCAATCAGGATGTCGCCGATATCGTTGTTGAAGTAGTCGCGAATCGCACGGATTACCAGAGAAGATTCCTGATAAATCAGGTACGCACCCTTGCCGCCTTTGGCAGCGCCGTCGATGGCGCTCCACAGTTTCAACAGGTAGTTCAGGTCCCACTGCAACTCTGGCGCGGTGCGGCCAATGCCAGCGGTGCGCGCAATGATGCTCATGCCGTTGGGGTATTCGAGCTGATCGAGCGCTTCTTTCAGATCCGCCCGGTCTTCGCCTTCAATGCGACGGCTCACGCCACCACCGCGTGGGTTGTTGGGCATTAACACCACATAGCGGCCAGCTAAAGAAACGAATGTCGTCAGGGCTGCGCCCTTGTTGCCACGTTCTTCTTTTTCGACCTGGACCAGCAACTCCTGGCCTTCGCGGATCGCATCCTGAATGCGCGCCTGGCTGACAGACACGCCTTGCTGGAAATATTGCTTCGAAATTTCCTTGAAAGGCAAAAAGCCGTGGCGGTCTTCGCCGTAATCCACAAAACAGGCTTCCAGCGAAGGCTCGACGCGCGTAACGACGGCCTTGTAGATGTTGCCCTTGCGCTGCTCGCGCCCTTCAATTTCAATTTCGTAGTCGAGCAGTTTTTGCCCGTCGACAATCGCCAGGCGGCGTTCTTCAGCCTGAGTGGCGTTAATCAGCATCCGTTTCATGGTTGCGTCTCCTTCTTCAGTTCTTCAAGCACCAAATTTGATTTGGCGCGACCTGCTCATGACGAGCTATAGATACCGAACTGACGCTTTGAAGTGAAGGAAAAAGCCGGGGAGCCAGGACTCAAACAGTGAGTCTTAGTGTGGGCGCGTGGAGGGGAGCAAGGGGGTGCATCTGTGTACTTGCTATCAGGTTGATAGCTGGTTGTGCCCGTTTTACCTGGGCAAGAGACCGATTCTGCCGATAAAAGCCTGACAGCGGGGCGAAAACGCACCGCAGGCAAACTTGAATCAGGCTCATCAACACAAACATCTCGCTTCATTCCGTTTGCAAAAACAGCTGTCTGCAAACTTTTTATTCCGTATCAATAGTTCATTGCGTCGGCTTGACCGTTTGATGTGCAGGCCACCATAAGCATTTGGCTTGCAGTCTGCGTACATCTCAACCGGCGGTATCGACCTTCTAGCGGGGCTGGTGAAGGACGGTGGACTAAAATCCACGTCATTCATGAGTTAACTTGTAAATAAATCAACTACTTACAGCGCATCGCTAGTGAAACACATTATAGGGGCCATTTCCGCGGACCCGGTCAACCCAATTCCCGCAGGGGAAATCAGCAGATCTGCGCAAGTTACCTCCTTGCTGGTGGATGAGGATTCGGCGGGTCAGCGGCTGGACAACTTCTTGATGCGGCACCTGAAAGGTGTGCCTAAGACGCATGTTTACAGAATCATCCGAAGCGGCGAAGTCCGGGTTAACAAAGGCCGGGTGCAAGCTGACACTCGGGTGCAAACGGGTGATGTAGTGCGGCTTCCGCCTGTGCGAATTTCAGAGAAGGTGGCCGAAAAAATCGAAAAACCCGCACCCGCACGCGAGTTTCCCATTCTGTTTGAAGACGAACATCTGCTGGCGATTGATAAGCCAGCCGGTGTGGCGGTGCACGGCGGTTCCGGCGTTAGCTTTGGCGTGATCGAGCAATTGCGCCGCGCGCGTCCGCAGGCCAAATTTCTGGAACTGGTGCACCGGCTTGACCGTGAAACCAGCGGAATTCTCTTGATTGCCAAGAAGCGTAGCGCTTTGACCCATTTGCAAGCCCAGTTCAGGGAACGCGAAACGGGCAAGACCTATCTGGCGTTGGTGCAGGGTGCCTGGCCGTCGAATAAAAAAGTCATTGATTCACCGTTGCACAAGTACTTGCTGGACGGGCCTCCTGGCACTGAGGGTGTGGGCGAGCGGCGCGTGAAGGTCGTCGGCAAAGACGATCCCAACGGCATGCGCGCCATCACGCTGGTGAAGCTGGCACCAGTACCGCCTCAAAAATCTTATGAAGGCACACTTCTCGAAGTGACCATCAAGACGGGGCGCACCCATCAAATTCGCGTGCACCTTGCTTCTCTGGGTCATCCTATTGCCGGGGACGACAAGTATGGTGATTTTGAGTGGAATAAGGCCTTACAAAAGCGAGGTCTGAAACGCATGTTTTTGCACGCATGGTGTCTGACTTTCCACCACCCGGCTGACAGCCGCGTGGTGCCGCTGCGGGTGGACCTGCCACCTGAGTTGCAGGGCTGGCTGGCTTAGTCCGGGTCAGGCTGCACCCATATCATTTCCACCTAAAGCGCCGTTTAGGCGCTTTTTCTTTTCTGTATTTTTCATTCATTGTGGGGATGCGCCGTTTACTGGCATCGACTTCAATTTGGTCAGGGCAACAGTTGGGTGGTGAAAGCTTAAAAAGAGCGCACCAGGCATCTGCGGAAGCTCTATGTAGCCAAACCAATCTGAAGGGATCCTCATCATGTCACCTACTTTTAAACTATCCGGAATCGCCGCCGCAATGTTTCTTTCGGCCTGTGGCGGTGGTAGCAACAGCGACTCAATTGCGGCTGCAACCCCTGCATCCGTAAGTGTTGCGCCCACTATCGAACCTGCGCTGGATGCGGCCAAGGCGTTTCTTGCCAAATACGATGCATTGCTTGCCACGGCCATACCTGCGACGGGCGCGGCTTCTACAGTCCTGAATGACGGCTGCTACCTCGCTGATGGTCGCAGCAAAGCCTACATCGTTGCGGACTTTGATTCCGACCCCCTGGCGATTGCCAGCCGCCAGTCTGGGGTGGGGTCGGTGCGAAACAACGTGAAGGTCTTGGCTGATCGCACTGTTACCAACGCAGACGGCACCAGCCGCCGCGAAATCGACATCAAGTACGACATCACTTACAAAGATGGCAGCAAGTTTGAGAGCCCGGTCGATACCGTGCCCGATGAAATAATCATCTCAGGCAGTTCATCCGGTGCGAAGATGGCGGATGGTAATGCCTGCACCACGCCGGAAAGCAAGAGTGATTGGCGGTTTTATGGCAATCGCAAGGTGGTGCGTACCGTTGTGAATGCTGTTAATGAGCGGATAGAACGCACGGGCCTGGCAACCGGGTTGTCTTTGAGTCCTGCCGTGGTCTACGCCAAATACCTGAACCTGACCGTGAATGACCCCGCCAATGTAGCCACCTACGCGATCATCACCGGGCCGGGGCTGAGTGCCACCACCCTCGGCGCTACCGGAAGTCTCAAACTACTTTCTGTTCGACTGCTGCGGACTGCGCCTGAGCTGGCAGGGAAACCCGGCAACGTGGTGGACTGGCGGGACATTGACAGTTGGAGGTTCTGCGCAACGTCTACGGGCGCTGCCGCGAGCGCTGAGGTCGCCGATTGCGCGTTGAACGGTGGGGGAGGGAATACTTGGGGCTATTTCAACAATGCCTCAGGTGCCGCGCTGGACACCTCATTTTCCACGTTAAACATCAGGGCGGGCGACGCCTATACCATTGCTGTCTACAACGACGATGGCTGGAAAACCGTGAATGGCCAGCTTGGCAAGACGCCCATTGCCACCTATACCAACATCCTGCGCGCCCTGCCTTTCAGTGCAGCAACCCTGGCCGGCACTGGGCCCGACACCGACTTGTTTGCCCGCTTCAAGTCCAGCACCAAAACTGGTGCCGAAATTGCAACTGCCATCCGGACCAAGACCGCTATTTCCACCGACGCCACATGGTCAATACCTAGCGCGATGCCCGACGGACGGGCAACGCAGCTTGGCGACATCTATGCGTTTGAGCAGGGCAACGCCAACACCAACGGTACCGCCTTCCCCAGAAGTCGCAGGATTCTTTTTGGCTATCCTGGTGCACAGGCCACCTCGGCCACCTTCACCCAGCCGGCACCAGTATCCGCGCTGGTGGTGCCAACCTTTGCATCGTTCCAGCTGGAATACAACAACCGCAATGGCAACAACGTCTGGAGTCAGTACGCCTGGCAGTAAGCGTTGCGATTTGGATCGACCTGCTGCAGGGTAATTTGACGCAGGTGCGCCGCACTTAAAACACAACGTGGCGGTGGGCATTCGGCCCGCTGCCACGTTTCGCTCAGCATTCCGAGGTGACTCACCTTTGTACACTTCATGGATGCATGTTCCCAAAGTCAGCCCACTCCACTCACGCCAGTTTGACCTCATCGCCTTCGACTGGGATGGCACCCTCTTTGACTCTACTGCCATCATCACCCGCTGCATTCAGGAAGCGGTTCGCGATGTGGGTGGCACGGTTCCCGGCGACGAGCAGGCGTCCTACGTGATTGGCATGGCCCTGATGCAGGCGCTGGCCCATGCCGCACCCGATGTACCCAAGGACAAGTACCCTGAGCTGGGCGCTCGCTACCGCCATCACTACATGGCGCATCAGAACGACATCAGCCTGTTTGACGGCGTGTTGGGCATGTTGGCCGATTTAAAGACTCGCCAGCATTTACTGACCGTGGCCACCGGCAAGAGCCGCCATGGGCTGGACGAAGCGTTACACGCAGTGGAGCTAAAAGGCGTGTTTAACGGCTCACGCACGGCCGACGAAACCACCGGCAAGCCGCACCCGCGCATGCTTCACGAACTGATGGCCGAGTTTGGTGTGGCGCCTGAACGAACGCTCATGATTGGCGACACGACTCATGATTTGCAAATGGCACTCAATGCAGGTTGCGCCAGTGTGGGTGTGAGCTATGGCGCGCATGAGCCCGCTGCGTTCGATGCACTCAAGCCCCGTTTCGTCGCGCATTCCGTGCGCGAGCTGCATGATTGGCTGGTGACGAATGGCTGATTTATCGAATTCGCCTGATTCCAGTGCGATTGCACTGTGTAACGCCGGGGACCTGCAGGATGGTGGCGATGCGGTGCCGTTTGACGTGATGTATCAGGGGCAGACCTGCCGGGCTTTCGCGATTCGCTATGCAGGCAAGCCGCATGCCTACCTGAACCGCTGTGCCCATGTTCCGATGGAAATGGACTACCAGCCCAACCGGTTTTTTGACAGCACCGGCCACTGGTTGATCTGTGCGACCCATGGGGCCTTGTACAACCCGGCAACCGGTCATTGTGCGGGGGGGCCGTGCCGTGGCGGGCTGGTGAAAATCTCCCTGCAGGAAACTGATGGTGTTGTGCACTGGCATACTTCGCACAACCTCAAGCCCCTTGAGTTTTGAAGTAATTCCCTGAGAGTGTTGTATGACAGATCCCCTTCAGCCTGAGCAGCCCGGTGAACGCGTTACCGGCAGCTCCAGCGAAAATACCAAGCAAAATCAACCTGAGGCCCAAGCAGAGCGTGCACAGTATGCTACTAAAAATGTAGCGTCAAATGCGGCCACAGAATCCCCAGGATGGGAGCGGGCCACGCTGGAAAAACTGGCATTTGCGTCGCTGAATGAGCAAAAGGCCCGTCGGCGCTGGAAAACCGGTGTCTGGCTGGCATGGCTGGCATTCTTCATATTTCTCGCCTGGTCAGCCATGAGTCGCTCAGGTCCTGGCAAGGATCTCACTGCGCCTCATACCGCCGTGGTTGAGATCAAGGGCGAGATTGCCTCCGGTGCTGAAGCCAGTGCCGAGCTGGTGGTGGCGTCCATGCGCAGCGCGTTTGAAGACCAAGGCGCACAAGCAGTTGTGCTGCTGATCAATTCACCCGGCGGCAGCCCGGTGCAGGCAGGCATCATCAATGATGAAATCCACCGCCTCAAAGCCAAATACAAAAAGCCGGTCTACGCAGTGGTGGAAGAGACCTGCGCGTCTGCGGCCTATTACATCGCCGTGGCAGCCGACAAAATTTACGTGGACAAGGCGAGCATTGTGGGTTCCATTGGCGTGTTGATGGATGGCTTTGGTTTCACAGGGCTGATGGACAAAATCGGTGTCGAGCGCCGCCTCATGACGGCTGGTGAAAACAAGGGGTTTCTGGACCCGTTCAGCCCGCAAACCGACAAACAGCGCGCCTTTGCCCAGACCATGCTGGACCAGATTCACCAGCAGTTCATTGCTGTTGTCAAAGCGGGTCGTGGCAAGCGCCTGAAGGAGACGCCAGAAATGTTCAGCGGGTTGTTCTGGAGTGGTCAGCAGGCCATCGAGTTGGGGCTGGCCGACCAGCTTGGTAACCTCGACTTTGTCGCCCGGGAGGTCGTTAAGGCAGAAGAGATCATTGATTACACGCGCCGTGACAATGTTGCTGAACGCCTTGTCAAGCGATTTGGGGCGTCGATTGGTGAAGGCTCGATGCGGGCTCTTAAGGCCATTCCGTCACTGCGCTAATCTCGATCAGTCGCTCGTTCGATATCAACGGCCGATGGCAAAAACCGCCGGTGTTGTGTTGTCCAGCGTGGGTGCCTTTTGCTTCCATGCTTTGACTGTTTCACTGCGGTTGTTCGCGCTTTGCAGCGTGAGGCCACGACACACTGACAACCGTGTGTTGTGCTGCAAAGTCTGAACCAGCGCCTGTAGGAGCGCCGCATTGCGGTAAGGCGTTTCGATGAAGAGCTGGGTTTGCCCTGTTTTCAGAGCCAGTGACTCCAGCTCACCAATTCTCTGGCTGCGTTCTGTCGCGTCGGTTGGAAGGTAGCCGACAAATGCGAAATTCTGGCCATTCAGACCACTGGATGCCAGCGCCATCAACAAAGAAACGGGGCCGACCAGTGGCACAACGGTGATACCCAGATCGTGTGCAGCACGCACGACTGACGAGCCAGGATCAGCCACGGCGGGCATACCGGCTTCGCTGACAAGGCCTACATCGTGCCCTTGCAGGGCAGGGGCCAAAAGGTGCCTGGCGTCAAACTGCCCGTTATGGTCGCCCTTCTTGTGTACTTCGCGTGGCAACTCCTGAATATGCAGCGTCTGAAGCGATTGGGACAAAGACACAAGCTCATTGACACGTTTGAGGTACGCGCGCGCTGTTTTTGCGTTTTCGCAGATCCAGTAGGCCAGTTTGGCAGCCACGTGCAGAGTGCCCATGGGCATCACATTTTGCAGCGGCGCTTGTATGTCGCATCCAAAGTCGAGCGGAGCGGGTACAAGGAAGAGGATGCCCACTTTCGGCACTGTCTGATCCACTGTGCTCCCCGAGGGGGCTAGGAGGTCTTGGGGCGACCCGTCAGGGCGTTGTTCAACTTTCCCGTTGCTGGTTTGTGTATTCATAAAATGTGTATCCCCGCAGCGCGAATCATGCGGCAGGTGCGAATGAGGGGCAGGCCGACCAGCGCTGTAGGATCGTCGCTCACGATGGAGTCCAGCAGCGCAATGCCCAGCCCCTCGCTTTTGGCGCTGCCAGCGCAGTCGTACGGTGTCTCAGCCAGCAGGTAGGCTTCGATCTCCGCGTCGCTCAAATTGCGGAATTTCACGCTGACCTGTGCCAGATCGACCTGTGCAAAACCGGTATCTGCGCAAACTACGGCCACGGCAGTCTGAAACACCACGGTCTGGCCGCGCATGCGCGTAAGCTGTTCGGTGGCGCGGGCATGAGTACCAGGCTTGCCCAGCGGTTCGCCAGCCAGATCGGCCACCTGGTCTGAGCCAATGACCACCGCATGGGGATGCAGCGCGGCCACGGCTTGCGCCTTGGCCAGCGCGAGGCGGCAAGCCAGATCGCGCGGGGACTCATCCGCCTGGGGAATTTCATCCACCTGGGGCGACACAACCTCAAAAGGCAGGCGTAATCGTTGCAAAAGCTCACGCCGATAAGGTGAAGTGGAACCCAATATGAGTTTTCGTGTGGCAATGTGAGGCATGTCCTGATTCTCTTACACTGCGGGGATGGAACACGAGTTTGCCCCCACCCGCCTGGACGTCAAGGCGCTGGCACAGTCTGGAGATAAGATTTCCGGCTCCGATCTGCTATCAAGATATGAGCGCCTTGCTGAAGGTCTTCATGGGGCGGGGCCCGATCTGACCATCAATTGGTCTGCCAGCGGCGAATGGCGCCAAGGTGCCTCCGGACAGGGCGAGCCCTGGTTGCACCTCGGGCTGGATACATCGTTGCCCCTGTTGTGCCAGCGTTGCCTGGGTCCAGTTAGCTCGCCCATTTCTGTGCAGCGCTCATTCCGGTTTGTGTCCAGCGAAGACGCGGCTCAGGCGCAAGACGATGACGTGGAGGAAGACCTTCTGGTGCTGAGTCGGGAGTTCAATCTGGCGGAGTTGATTGAGGATGAGTTGCTGATGGACGCGCCATTGATTCCCAGGCACGATGTTTGTCCAGTCCCGGTGAAGCTTGCCACGGCGGATGCTGATTTTGAGGCCTCGACGGGCGATAAACCCAATCCATTTGCCGTACTGGCCAAATTACAGGGCGGCAAATCCAGTTAAATCAACAACTTGGGCTATAATCTGAGGCTTCGCCCAAGATCCTTGTGCGACCCTTTACCAACCCAACGTGCAAAAAGGCCAAGGCGGGGATTGTCAGCAAAGTTGCTGGCAGTGTTCTACTCGGTAGTGCACATTTTTCGAGGAGCGGATTATGGCCGTCCAACAAAACAAAAAATCACCGTCCAAGCGCGGTATGCACCGTTCGCACAACGCGCTCAATGTGCCCGGTATTGCTGTGGAGTCCACTACCGGTGAGACCCACTTGCGCCACCACATCAGCCCTACCGGCTTTTACCGTGGTCGTAAAGTGCTCAAGACCAAGTCAGAAGCCTGATTTCGACTTAACTGACGTCGTATTTCAAAAAAGGCCCGGAGCTATCTTTTTGGTAGCATCGGGCCTTTGTTTTGACCTCTCAATTGTCTGGTTTACTGATGCTGGCTTGTCTTGATCCGGGCTCGGTCCTCGCATGACAACCGTCGCTGTCGATTGCATGGGTGGCGACCACGGGCCGCGCGTCACACTCGCTGCTTGCAGGCTTTTTCTTGAGCATCACCTTGAGGCCAAACTTGTGCTGGTGGGGTTGCCTGAAAGCCTGGCTTCTTTTTCGCATCCCCGCGCCCGAGTGGTAACAGCCAGTGAAGTCGTTGGCATGGACGATCCGCTTGAGGTGGCGCTGCGCCGCAAAAAAGACTCGTCAATGCGTGTGGCTATCCAGCAGGTCAAGGATGGGGTCGCACATGCGGCTGTGTCGGCTGGCAACACTGCTGCGCTGATGGCCATTTCACGGTACATCCTTAAAACGGTAGATGGGATTGACCGTCCTGCCATTGCCGGACAAATTCCCAATGCGACCGGCGGTGCGACGACAGTGCTCGACATGGGGGCCAACGTCGATTGCACGGCAGAGCACCTGTTGCAGTTTGCCGTGATGGGTTCCGCCCTGGTATCCGTGCTCAGCGGTAATAACAACCCGACAGTAGGCCTGCTCAATATTGGTGAGGAAGCCATCAAAGGCAATGAAGTCATCAAGCAAGCGGGAGAGTTGCTTCGCGCGGCATCCCGCTCGGGTGACCTTAACTTCTTCGGTAACGTTGAAGGCAACGACATTTTCAAGGGAACGGTCGAGATTGTGGTGTGTGACGGTTTTGTCGGCAACGTCGCGTTGAAAGCCAGTGAGGGTCTGGCTGGGATGATTGGTGAATTCCTGAAGAAGGAGTTTTCGCGCAACATATTCACCAAAATTGCTGCCATCATTGCCTATCCTGTTCTAACTGCCCTTAAAAATCGTGTGGATCACAGGCGCTACAACGGCGGTGCTTTGCTGGGTCTGCGGGGTTTGGTTTTCAAAAGCCATGGGTCGGCTGACGAATTGGCGTTTGAGTACGCCTTGGTCCGCGCGTATGATTCGGCCAGAAACAACTTGCTTGACCGCGTTCAGACCCGTATTGCCCATGCAGCACCGTTGTTGGCAAATGCCGAGATGGCACCCCGGGTCAAAGAAGCAGTGGTAACCCTTTAATTGATGAGACGCTATTCCCGCATCACTGGCACCGGCAGCTATCTGCCGCCGCGCCGCTTGACCAACGCCGACCTGGTCGCCGAACTGGGTGCCAAGGGCATCGAAACCACAGACGAATGGATCGTAGAGCGTACCGGCATTCGTGCCCGGCATTTTGCGGCGCCCGACGTGTGCAGCAGCGATCTGGGTCTGGAAGCTGCAAAAAACGCCCTGCAAGCAGCGGGTCTGGACGCCAAAGAAATCGATCTGATCATCGTTGCCACGTCCACACCCGACATGGTGTTTCCATCCACCGCTTGTATTTTGCAAAACAAGCTCGGGGCCAATGGCGGCGCTGCGTTTGATGTGCAGGCCGTGTGCAGTGGGTTTGTTTATGCGCTAAGCATTGCCGACTCGATGATTCAGACGGGTGCGGCCAACAAGGCGTTGGTGATTGGCGCTGAAGTATTTTCGCGCATTCTTGACTTCACCGACCGCACGACCTGCGTGCTGTTTGGCGACGGTGCGGGTGCCGTGGTGCTGGAAGCGTCAGACACGCCCGGCATTCTTGCCAGCGACCTGCATGCTGACGGTAAGCACGTGGGAATTTTGTGCGTTCCGGGGCATGTTTCCGGTGGGCAAATTCTGGGCGATCCCGTGCTCAAAATGGATGGACAGGCGGTCTTCAAGCTGGCCGTGGGCGTCTTGGAGCAGGCGGCGCGAGCCACCCTGGCCAAGGCGGGCAAGACCGAAGCCGACATTGACTGGCTGATTCCGCACCAGGCCAACATCCGAATCATGACCAGCACGGCTAAGAAATTGAAACTGTCAATGGACAAAGTTGTGGTGACAGTAGATCAACACGGCAACACGTCTGCCGCCTCCATTCCGCTGGCGCTGGACTCTGCCGTGCGCAGCGGCAAGGTCAAGCCCGGTGAACTCCTGATGCTGGAAGGTGTGGGGGGCGGCTTCACCTGGGGTGCGGTGCTCCTGAATTTGTAGCGTATTGCGCACTATATTCGAGGGCTTATACGAGATTCGCCCTTGTTTTTACCTGTTTGCCCTGTGGTCTGTGCCTTGTTTGATTCATTCGTTCTGCCAGAAACACCATGAAACCATTTGCCTTTGTTTTTCCCGGCCAAGGCTCACAGTCTGTGGGCATGCTCGACGCGTGGGGGGATCACCCGGTCGTCATTGAAACGCTCAAGGAAGCCTCCGAGGCGCTGGGCGAAGATATTGCGAAACTCATCAGGGAAGGACCCAAAGAAGCCTTGGCGCTGACCACCAACACCCAGCCGGTGATGCTGGTGGCCGCCGTGGCGGCCTACCGTGTCTGGATGTCAGAGACCGGCATTGCACCAGCCGCTGTGGCGGGCCATTCGTTGGGTGAATACTCGGCCATGGTAGCGGCTGGGGTAATCACGCTCACGCAGGCCACACCGCTGGTGCGTTTTCGCGCCCAGGCCATGCAGGAGGCGGTGCCTGTGGGCGTCGGTGCCATGGCTGCGATTCTGGGTATGGATGCTTCAAAAGTAATAGCAGGGTGCGAAGAGGTGACGAGAGCCATGCGCGCATTGGGCTCAGAAACAGCCTTGGAAGTGGTTGAGGCCGTCAACTTCAACGATCCCGCACAAACCGTGATTGCGGGGAGCAAAGCGGCGGTTGAGAAGGCGTGTGAAGTTCTTAAAGCCAATGGTGCCAAGCGCGCGTTGCCTCTGCCGGTGTCTGCCCCGTTTCATTCAACTTTGATGAAGCCTGCTGCGGACAAGCTGCGTGAAAAACTCGAATCAGTGGAGTTTTCTGCGCCGCAAATGGCTCTGATCAACAACATTGACGTGGCGGTGGAAGTCGATGCTGACCGCATTCGCGATGCGCTGTACCGTCAGGCTTTTGGTCCCGTGCGCTGGGTGGAGTGTGTGCAGGCCCTGAAGGCCCGCGGGTTGACCACGGCGGTGGAGTGCGGCCCCGGCAAAGTGCTGGCCGGTCTGGTAAAGCGCATTGATGCCGAGATGACCGGAGCGCCACTGTTTGATCCGGCCAGTCTGTCTGACGTGAAGGGATTGCTGGCATGAATGATGTGAAATTCGAAGGCCAGGTCGCCTTGGTAACAGGTGCCTCGCGCGGCATTGGTGCTGCCATTGCATTGGAACTGGCTCGCAAGGGTCTCAAGGTCATTGGCACGGCGACGACGGACGAAGGCGCGGCCAAAATCAGCGTTGCGCTGGCTGAGCATGCCGGGTGCAAGGGCCAAAACCTGAATGTGAATGACGCAGCTTCAGCGGAAGGCTTGATAGACAGCATCGTCAAAGAGCACGGCGGCCTGCAGGTGCTGGTGAACAACGCAGGCATTACCCGTGACAACCTCGCCATGCGGATGAAAGACGACGACTGGGATGCCGTACTTGACACCAACCTGAAGGCCGTGTTCCGGATGAGCCGCGCTGTGATGCGCACCATGATGAAGCAGCGCTATGGCCGCATCATCAGCATCACATCAGTTGTTGGCGCGTCCGGGAACCCGGGCCAGGCCAACTACGCGGCTGCCAAAGCGGGCGTGGCGGGTATGACCCGGGCGCTGGCACGCGAACTCGGTTCGCGCAATATCACGGTCAACTGCGTCGCGCCGGGGTTTATTGAAACCGACATGACAGCGGCGTTGCAGGAAGACCAGCAAAAAGCCCTGTTGGGGCAAATTCCACTGGGGCATCTGGGCAAGCCTGCCGACATTGCACATGCTGTGGCGTACCTCGCATCACCTCAAGCCGGTTACGTGACAGGGCAAGAGATGCACGTCAACGGCGGCATGTACATGTAGAAGAAATCAAGCCGATTTATCCGTTCGGCGGCGGCGCAGGAGAATCCTTCTATTGCGCGGCTAAAATCACGGATTCATTCACAACCCTTTGAGGGAACTCATGAGCGATATCGAATCACGCGTTAAAAAAATCATTGCCGAACAACTCGGTGTTGAAGAGTCACAAGTCACCAGCGAAAAGGCCTTTGTTGCTGATCTCGGTGCCGACTCACTGGACACAGTTGAATTGGTGATGGCGCTGGAAGATGAGTTCGGCATTGAAATCCCTGACGAAGATGCCGAAAAGATCACCACGGTGCAAAATGCGGTGGACTATGCCATGAGCCACCAAAAAGCCTAGTCAAGACATGATCGAGGTGCATGAATTGGCAAGCGTGGGGGCCAAATGACCCGTCGCCGTGTTGTAGTCACTGGTTTGGGTTGTATCAGTCCCGTGGGTAACACGGTTTCTGATGCCTGGGCTAACCTTCTTGCCGGGCAGTCCGGTATTGACCTTATTACCAGCTTTGACGCAAGTAATTTTGCTTGCAAATTTGCCGGTGAGGTCAAAGGCTTCAACATTGCGGAATACATTCCCGAGAAAGAAGCGCGTCATATGGACCGCTTCATTCACCTCGGGCTTGCGGCTGCCTGTCAGGCCGTAGAAGATTCAGGTTTACGCACGGGCGAAGCCTTGACCGAGGATGAAGCCGTTCGGGTAGGTTGCGTCATTGGTTCCGGTATCGGTGGCTTGCCATTGATCGAAAACACACATACCGAGCTGGTCAACCGGGGGCCACGGCGGATTACACCGTTTTTTGTACCCGGTTCGATCATTAACTTGATTGCAGGGCATGTCTCCATGAAGTACGGCTTCAAGGGGCCCAACATTGCCATTGCGACGGCCTGTACGACAGGGTTGCATTGCATCGGCGACGCGGGCCGCATGATTGAGTATGGGGATGCCGACGTGATGGTTGCCGGTGGCTCAGAGTCGACAGTCTCGCCATTGGGCATTGGGGGTTTTGCGGCCATGCGGGCGCTGTCTACACGCAATGACGACCCCAAAACTGCCAGCCGCCCCTGGGACAAAGACCGCGATGGTTTTGTGCTCGGCGAGGGCGCTGGCATGATGGTGCTGGAAGAATACGAACATGCGAAGGCGCGTGGAGCCAAAATTTATGCCGAGCTCGCCGGATTTGGCATGAGCGCAGATGCAGGACATGTCACAGCCCCCAATATGGATGGCCCACGGCGGGCAATGCAATCGGCGCTGAGAAATGCCGGCATCAATGCCGACGCCGTCAACTATCTCAACGCCCACGGTACGTCGACTCCGTTGGGTGATACTAACGAGACCAACGCGATCAAAGCCGCATTTGGTGACGCAGCCAAGAAACTCGTGGTGAACTCGACCAAGTCGATGACCGGGCACCTCCTGGGCGGTGCAGGCGGTATTGAGTCAGTGTTCACCGTGCTTGCATTGCATCATCAAAAGAGTCCACCAACAATCAACATCTTCAATCAGGACCCAGAGTGCGACCTGGACTATTGCGCCAATACGGCTCGGGATCTGAAGATTGATGTGGCGGTGAAAAACAACTTTGGTTTTGGCGGGACCAATGGTTCGCTGGTGTTCAAGCGCCTTTGAAGTCGCAGTTGGTTGGCCTTTCGAGCCCACTTGAAGCGCCTTGAATACAACGTCCCGAACCTTTGGTTCGGACGCGACCTACCCCATGCATAACGCGCCTGCTGTCAGTTTTCCGCTTGCGCGCTCCCATTTTCAGGGTTTTTTTCTGGCCTTAGTCTGGCTGTGTGGCGTCGCGGTGACTCTTTTTGGGTGTGCGCTAGCCGATCCGGTCGGATGGCGGCAGTATTTGGCGCTTGGGCTTGTGTTTTGCCTGGGTGCATCAGCGGCATGGGCATGGCGGCAATCGCCCGTCGGGGTGTTGCAATGGGATGGTCAATCCTGGTCGCTGAAATCGCCCTCAACATCAACGACCGGAATCGTTTCGGTGCATCTCGATTTTCAGTTTTTCCTCTTACTCAGTTTGAGATCAGACGGAGGACACCTTTTTTGGCTCTGGCTGGACCGACCCAATGCATCGTCGCAATGGGATGCACTGCGCAGGGCCGCTTTTTCGCGCCGCGTTGCAGAATCGTCCACCATGGCTGATGGACATATCTTGCCAAGCAGGGTTGAAGCATGACCGCGCCCGCGTCCACCCAGAGTGCAGCCGCCCCCACAGACAGCGACGTCATGTTGGTGGAGCGCACCGTGGCGGGGGACCAGCGCGCCTTTGAACTACTGGTCATCAAATACCAGCGCCGGATCCAGCGGCTTATTGGTCGGATGGTTCGCGATGTCGACCTGGTTGAGGACATTGCGCAGGAAACATTCATTCGGGCCTATAAAGCTCTGCATCAGTTCCGTGGTGACGCCCAGTTTTATACCTGGCTGTACAGGATAGCGGTCAATACGGCCAAAAAATCCCTGATGGAACTCAAGCGCGACCCAACGGTGTCTGAGAGTTTTTTCAAAACGGACGATGATGATGAAACTAAACCGCGCGGAAATGAACCAACCACAGACGAAACACCTGAATCTGTGTTTGCTGCCAATGAAATTGCCACAGTTGTAAACGCTGCCATGGAAGCCTTGCCCGAAGACCTTCGCCAGGCGGTGACCTTGCGAGAAATTGAAGGGTTGAGTTACGAGGAAATTGCTGTCGTGATGAATTGCCCCATCGGCACAGTCCGCTCCAGAATTTTTCGGGCTCGTGAAGCCATATCAGCCAAAGTCAAGCCGATGCTTGAAAACCAGGCTGGAAAGCGCTGGTGAGTCAAATGAGAGGCGCGTCACTATCGGGCGGATTGCAAACCCTGTGAGGTTGGAAATGATGAACCAGGAAGACTCTAAAAATATCGAACTCGTCTCCGCATTGGCGGATGGGCAATTGCGGGGCGACGAGTTTGCGCATGCGGTGACGCAAACGGTCACTGATGCGCAATCCCGCGCTGCCTGGCATGCTTACCACGTCGTGGGAGATGCACTTCGCTCTCCTGAGCTTGCAGATTGCACCAGCGACATCGCCTTCATGGCGCGTTTTCAAGAACGCTTTAACCGTGAAATTGCCGCGTCGTCCAAGGTAACCATCAGCTCAGTAGTTGCTCCTGTTTTAATAGCCAACGATGCATATTCCAAAGGGGCGAATGACACAAAACCGTCGGAAAGCCGGAGTGCCAATGAATCCACCTTTCGCTGGAAAATTCTGGCCGGTTTTGCGTCCTTTGCGGCTGTAGCGGCCATTGGCTGGAATAGCTTCGTTACCCTGAACCCGACTGGTGCAGCGGCCCAAATTGCACAAAAGTCCCCGCCAGTGGTATCCGCCGCAACAGCAGTGGCAAATGCCACGGTTCAGCAGGCTCCCGCGCCGGTCGTTTCAGGGCAGGAGGCCGTCATGATTCGCGATCCCCACCTGGATGCCCTGATGGCTGCGCACAAGCAGTTTGGCGGCACGTCGGCCCTTCAGATGCCTGCCGGGTTCCTGCGAAATGCGACGTTTGAAAACAACACCCGTTAAGTGTGTGTCTGCGAGTTTCAGAGATTGGCGTTGATGAATTTCCAACCATTCAAGATTAGAGCGTTCTCTAGTGCCGGCCTCTCTGTGCGTCTTCTGGCGCTCTTGGTGGTTGCGTTGCTGTTTATGGGAGCGATCGGTCATGTGTTTGCCCAAACGACCGTGGGCGTGCCATCTGGTGCCTCTTTGGCTGCAGAAGCCAAGCAACCGGAGCGCAATATTTCAGAATGGCTGACGCGTATGCACGAGGCCTCGCGTCGCCGCGCCTTCATAGGTACCTTCGTCGTATCGACAGGTAGCACAATGTCTAGCGCTCGAATCTGGCATGTCTGCGATGGTGAGCAGCAGATGGAACGGGTCGAAAGCCTCACAGGCGCACCCCGGTCAACGTTTCGCCGCAACGACAGCGTGATCACCTTTCATCCAGACAGCAAGGTCGCACTGGCGGAGAAGCGCGAGTCGATCGGCTTGTTTCCTGATCTCCTGAAATCTGCGGACTCGACGCTTTCTCAGTTTTATTCGATACGGGCCATTGGTGTTGAACGCGTGGCGGGCTTTGAGGCTGACGTCGTTCAACTGGTTCCCAAAGACACCTTACGTTTTGGCTACCGCGTGTGGAGTGAACGCAAGTCGGGCCTGGTGGTCAAGCTACAGACCCTTGATGGCGACGGACGTGTGCTGGAACAGGCCGCTTTCTCCGAGCTTCAACTGGATGCACCTGTCAGCATGACCAAACTGACCCAAATGATGGGCAATACTGATGGTTACAAGGTGGAGCGCCCAGAACTCGTCAAGACTACCGCACAGGCGGAAGGCTGGGTCCTTAAAACGCCCGTCGCGGGATTCAAGCCCATGAGCTGCTTCAAAAGGATGGTGACTAAAGGCGAAGGCGCCGGGTCCGAGGTTGCGATGCAGTGGATATTTTCCGATGGTTTGGCCTCGGTTTCACTTTTTGTAGAAGCGTTCGACAGGCAACGGCATTCCCGCGAGGGGCTGCTGGCCATGGGCGCCACCAATACCCTTACGCGGCGGGTGGTTGAGAAGTCGGCTGACAAGGCTGGCGAAAAAGGTCAAGAAAAATTTGGCGAATGGTGGCTGACCGTTGTCGGCGAGGTGCCTCATCAGGCGCTAATGGGATTTGCCCAGGGTCTTGAGCGAAAAAAATAAGCCCCCATATGTCACTGCCTGTGACTTCGTGCGCATTTTCTTTTGTCTGCGCTTTCCAGCCCAGAACCATTGGCGCAGAAAGTGTTCATAGCAGGTGTGCTGCAATTTAACCCCGTCTTGTTTCGCACCTGCTTCTATTTAATGATTGTTCAATGAAAGGTCGATGATGTTTTTAGTCGATTCAAAAAGATTGGTATCGCTTGTGGGTGCATTGGCGATGTCAGCGTCTGCGCTGTGGATGCCAGTGACTCCGGCACACGCGCAAAGTCGCACTTTGCCGGATTTCACGGATCTGGTCGAACAGGTCGGGCCTTCTGTGGTCAATATCCGCACGCTTGAAAAAGCGTCGACGCGCCCAACTGCCGGCAGTGGCATGGACGAAGAGATGCTTGAGTTTTTCAAGCGGTTTGGTGTGCCCATTCCGAATATTCCGCGCCAGGCGCCACGGCCGGGCCGTCCGCAGGGGCCCCAGGACGAAGATCAGCCACGCGGCGTAGGGTCGGGCTTCATCCTCACCACCGATGGCTTCATCATGACCAATGCGCACGTGGTGGACGGTGCCGACGAAGTTTTGGTTACGCTCACAGATAAGCGCGAGTTCAAAGCCAAAATCATTGGCGCTGACAAGCGCAGCGACGTAGCCGTTGTCAAAATTGAAGCCAGCGGATTGCCCGCAGTCAAAGTTGGCGACGTAGGTCGCCTCAAGGTTGGCGAATGGGTGATGGCGATTGGCTCACCCTTCGGCCTGGAAAACACGGTGACGGCTGGCATCGTGAGCGCGAAGCAACGCGACACGGGTGACTACCTTCCCTTCATTCAGACCGATGTGGCGATCAACCCCGGTAACTCGGGCGGCCCGCTGATCAACATGCGCGGTGAGGTCGTGGGTATCAACAGCCAGATTTATTCGCGTTCCGGTGGGTTCATGGGCATTTCGTTTGCAATTCCCATGGATGAAGCGGTGCGCGTCAGCGAGCAGCTGCGCACGTCCGGTCGAGTGTCGCGCGGTCGAATTGGTGTCCAGATAGAGCAAGTCAGCAAAGACGTGGCCGAGTCAATTGGGCTTGGAAAGCCATTGGGCGCACTGGTGCGTGGTGTCGAGGTGGGTTCGCCTGCGGAGAAGGCCGGCGTTGAGGCCGGTGACATCATCACCAAGTTTGAGGGCAAGGTGATTGAGAAGTCGAGTGATCTTCCTCGCATGGTGGGCAGCGTCAAACCAGGTTCCAGAAGTACGCTCACAGTTTTTCGCCGTGGCAGCGCCAAAGAACTGATGGTTGTGATTGGTGAAGTGGAGCCTGACAAGGTCGCGCGCAAAGCGCCCGAGCGTGAGGAAAAGCCAAAGGCTTCGACAGCAGCGCAGGTGCTGGGGCTCACGGTAAGTGATCTCACTGATGCGCAGAAGAAGGAGCTCAAGATCAAAGGCGGCGTCAAGGTCGATGCGGCGGTTGAAGGGGCTGCCCGCTCTGGCGTGCGGGAGGGTGATGTTATTGTGGCCATTGCCAATGTTGAAGTCGCTAACGTCAAAGAGTTTGATGCAGCGATAACAAAAATAGACAAATCCAAACCGGTCAATATCCTGTTCCGTCGAGGTGAATGGGCTCAGTACGCGGTGATTCGCCCAACACGCTAAACGTCCGCTGTAGCGAAAATCAATAGGCGGCACGCCCCCAAACCCGAGTCCGGGTTGGGGGCTTTTGTTCGATTTGAGGCTCAAAAAATGGCTTTAAAAAATATTTTTCCAGTCGTCGATTCAATGAAATAAGTGTGCATTCACTAACATAAAAAATGGTCAATTGCGATTTTGGTTAGAATGGAGCCCTCTCAACCCGGATTACTGGCATATAAAAATGGCCAGACACCACGATATGGGATTGATTGGATCGGCCCACAGCCGGTCCACAGATCACCCACAAGTTGTCCAGATGTTGATCCTCAAATTTGTGAATAAGCTGTGTATAAAATTCATGTTGCTGCGTTGCAACGACTCCTTCCACGCACTTCCGGGGCTGTGCTTCAGGGCCTTTTTGCCTACAATGAAGTTCCAACCTTCGCAGTTGCCAAAGATTGTTGGTTCAGGGCGCGCCGTAACACGACGCGCCCTTTTTTCTTTTCCACTCCGTTTTAATTCAATCACTTAAGCGTTCTCGTTGATGAATCACATCAGAAACTTTTCGATCATTGCGCACATTGATCACGGCAAATCAACATTGGCAGATCGCTTGATTCAACGTTGCGGCGGCTTGCAGGAACGTGAGATGGAGGCGCAGGTTCTGGACTCGATGGATATCGAGAAAGAGCGTGGGATAACCATCAAGGCGCAGACAGCATCACTCAAATACAAAGCGCAAAACGGGCAGGTCTACAACCTCAATTTGATCGACACGCCAGGTCATGTCGACTTCTCCTATGAAGTGAGCCGTTCACTCTCTGCATGTGAAGGTGCATTGCTCGTCGTTGACGCCAGCCAGGGCGTGGAAGCGCAGACGGTGGCCAACTGTTACACCGCACTGGAGTTGGGTGTTGAGGTGGTACCGGTGTTAAACAAGATGGACTTGCCCAACGCCGACCCCGATAACGCCCGGCTGGAAATTGAAGACGTGATTGGTATCGACGCAACGGATGCGATTCCGTGCTCGGCCAAGACGGGTATGGGCATTGAAGAAATTCTCGAAGCTATCGTCGCCAGAATTCCCGCGCCCAAGGGAAACCCCGACGGCCCATTGCGCGCGATGATCGTCGACAGCTGGTTTGACAACTACGTGGGCGTTGTCATGCTTGTACGCGTAGTCGATGGTCGGCTTGTCAAGGGTGAGCGCATCAAGATGATGGCGACTGAGACCACCTACAACGCCGACAGTTTGGGCGTTTTCACGCCTGCCAACGAGCCGCGTGCGTCGCTGGAGGCGGGTGAAGTGGGCTACATCATTGCCGGCATCCGTGAATTACAGGCCGCCAAGGTCGGCGACACGATCACACTGATCCGTCCCGGCACCGGCGGTGCCGCTGCAACGGCCACCGAAGCGCTGCCCGGTTTCAAGGAAATTCAGCCGCAGGTTTTTGCGGGGCTGTACCCGACCGAAGCCAATCAGTACGAAGGCTTGCGGGACAGCCTTGAAAAACTCAAGCTCAATGACTCCTCTCTGCACTACGAGCCGGAGGTCAGCCAAGCACTGGGCTTTGGTTTTCGGTGTGGTTTCCTCGGCCTTCTGCACATGGAAATCGTGCAGGAGCGTCTCGAGCGCGAGTTTGACCAGGACTTGATCACGACAGCACCTAGCGTGGTCTACCAGGTGTTGGGGGTAGATGGCGCGGTGCGTATGGTGGAGAACCCGTCGAAGATGCCGGATCAGGGTCGCCTCGACGAGATTCGAGAACCCATCGTGACGGTGCACCTGTACATGCCACAGGAGTACGTGGGCTCCGTCATGACACTGGCCAATCAAAAGCGTGGGGTGCAGATGAACATGGCCTACCACGGTCGCCAGGTCATGCTGACCTACGAGATGCCATTGGCCGAGATCGTTCTGGACTTTTTCGACAAGCTCAAGAGCGTGTCGCGAGGCTATGCTTCCATGGACTATGAATTCAAGGAATACCGTGCGGCTGACGTCGTTAAGGTGGATATCTTGCTCAATGGCGAAAAGGTCGACGCGCTTTCGATCATCGTGCACCGCTCGCAGTCTCAATACCGTGGCCGGGCCGTGGTTGCCAAAATGCGCGAAGTGATTTCAAGGCAGATGTTCGACGTCGCCATCCAGGCCGCGATTGGGGCCAACATCATTGCGCGTGAGACAATTAAAGCGCTGCGAAAGAACGTGATCGCCAAGTGCTATGGCGGAGATATTTCGCGCAAACGCAAGCTTCTGGACAAGCAAAAAGAGGGCAAAAAACGCATGAAGCAAATCGGATCAGTCGAAGTGCCGCAAGAGGCTTTCCTCGCAATTTTGCAGGTGGAAGATTGAGCGCCGCCGGGCCGTCCCAAGGCGCGATGGCCCCCTTGGGGGGCAGCGCAGTACGCGAAGCGACAGGCTTGGAGGTGAATTCCTGATGCAAGTTTTAACCTCCCTGATTCTTGCAGCTTTTGTAGGCTACGCCGGAGCCTGGTACCTTGGCGTTGTCGAAGGCAACTTTGCCTTATTGCTCTTCCTCGCAACTGTTGTAACGGGTATCTACTGGTTTGCCGAGCGATTCTATTTTCTGCCGCAGCGTCAGAAAGCCGTAGCCGTCCTGGAAGCTGAAGACATCAAACGACGCGAAGAGCTTGGCAAACTGGGTATCAGCAAGGTTGATGGCGACGTGACAGAGGCCAAGGGCCGCATCCTCCAGCAACCCTGGTGGCTGGACTGGACGGCGGGCCTTTTTCCCGTGATCATCGCGGTATTTCTGCTGCGCTCCTTTTTGTTTGAACCTTTCAAAATCCCATCTGGCTCCATGATTCCCACCTTGTTGGTGGGAGACCTGATTCTGGTTAACAAATTTCATTACGGCGTGCGTTTGCCCGTCATTAATGTCAAAGTGACCGAAGGCAACAAACCCAAGCCGGGTGACGTCATGGTGTTCCGGTATCCCCCCAAACCCAGCCTGGACTACATCAAACGGGTGGTGGGTGTGCCGGGTGACGAGGTCGCCTATATAAACAAGCGCCTCACCATCAACGGCAAGCCCGTGCCTACAACTCAGGTACCCGAATTTTTCGAAGAGGACGTGATGCGCTACTTCCCGCAGTTTGAAGAGCAACTGGGTGACGGAAAACACCGCCTGTTGAATGACGAAGCGCGGCGTGGTGGGATCTCTGAGGCTGAGGTGATGGAGTTCCCCAACCGCCAGAATTGCCGTTACAGTGCAGAGGGTGTGACCTGCAAAGTACCCGAGGGGCACTATTTCATGATGGGCGACAACCGCGATAATTCCCTGGATTCGCGTTACTGGGGTTTTGTACCGGACAAAAATATCGTTGGCAAGGCGTTTTTTGTCTGGATGAATTTCGGCAACCTCAAGCGCATTGGTTCCTTCAATTGACATCGGTCTTTTTTCCAGCAAAGGGAAACATATGAGCATTCAATTTAAATCCAGGCAGCGTGGCATTTCATTTCTGGGCCTGCTTTTTGTGGGCGGTGTTCTTGCGGTGACTGGCGTTGTAGCCGCGCAGATCTTTCCGACCTATATTGAATTTCAGTCCATTTCCAAGGCGGCCCAGAAAGCCAGCACAGGTAACACGGTGGCTGAAGTGCGCACCATATTCAGCCGGGCGTCTGAAATTGATGACTTCAAGTCAGTCACCGCCAAAGATATTGAAGTGACCAAACAGGGTGACAAGATTGTGGTGAGCTTTGCCTACCAGCGAGAGATTCATCTGGTGGGGCCAGCGTTTCTCACTATTAAGTATGCGGGCCAGTCCAAATAATGCGCCATAGCCCAAGCACGTGCAAGAGCAGCCTCTTCGATTGCGGTGAGAGCAACGGCTTTGGGGTATGAGAAGGCACCCGTGACAGATGCATTGATGGCATTGCAGCAACGTCTGCAGCATGAGTTTTCCAACCCCGCACTGCTGAGTCAGGCGCTTACCCACCGGAGTTTTTCAGCCGACCACAATGAGCGCCTCGAGTTTTTGGGCGATTCAGTTCTTAGTTTGGCTGTTTCAGATCTGCTGTTCGAGCGTTTAAGCGAGCTTCCGGAGGGCGATCTCTCCCGCGTGCGTGCAAACCTGGTACGTCAGGAGACTTTGCATCAATTGTCTGCGGACCTCGGCTTGCCCGATGTGATTCGATTGGGTGAGGGTGAGGTGCGTTCGGGGGGACAAAAGCGTCCTTCAATTCTGGCGGATGCCTTGGAAGCTGTGATTGGTGCAGTCTATCTGGACGCTGGTTTTGCGGCGGCGCAAAGCCTGGTGCATCGCCTGTTCAAGTCGGTGGAAATCAACCCGACCATGGAAGCCATCGGAAAAGACCCTAAGACCGAGTTGCAGGAATGGCTACAAGGGCGCAAGATGAAACTGCCGTCGTACCGCGTGGTGGGCACGCTGGGTGCCGCGCACAAGCAGACGTTTGATGTCGAGTGTGAAATCATCGAGCTCAATATCGCCGAGCGCGGAATTGGCGGTTCTCGCCGCGCTGGCGAGCAGGCCGCAGCTGCCGCGATGCTGCAAACACTCAAAGTAAAGAACAAACAATGACAGCAGCCAAATCCACAGTTGCCAAGAAATCCCCCAAGGGTGAAAAATCGAAGCTCGCCAGTCAGGCGGTAGCGACCGGAAAAAAAACTACCGCTACCAAAATAATAGCGGATAGCGGTGAGTCCGAAAGTGCCATCAGTCAATCGGACCTCGACAGCATGCTCCACGGCTTGCTGAAAGACACCAAACGGGTTGTTCCGGCCGACGCCACCGAAGCAACTTCGGTCGAAGGGCAGCGGTGCGGTCTGATCGCCATTGTGGGCAAACCCAATGTCGGAAAGTCCACCTTGCTCAACGCACTGGTTGGTCAGAAGATCAGCATCACTTCGCGCAAAGCCCAAACCACGCGTCACCGAATCACCGGTATGCACACCCTGGGTGCAACCCAGTTTGTATTCGTTGACACGCCTGGTTTTCAAACCCGTCACAACAACGCGCTTAACCGCTCGCTGAACAAAACCGTCAAGGGCGCTGTGGGCGACGTGGATCTGATTTTGTTTGTGGTGGAAGCCGGCATGTTCAACCAGGCGGACGCCAAAGTGCTGGCCTTGTTGGGCAAAGACATTCCCACGCTACTGGTCGCCAACAAGCTCGACCAGGTAAACCGCCGGGCCGATATTGCGCCGTGGTTGCAGGAGATGCAGCAGCGCCACGCCTTTGCCGAATTCGTGCCCATGTCTGCCAAGAACGACAAGGACATCACACGACTTCTGGGCATTTGTGAAAAATACCTGCCCGAGCAAGCGTGGTGGTACGCCGAAGACGAGCTGACGGATCGCAGCGAGAAGTTTCTGGCCAGTGAGACGGTACGCGAAAAGCTGTTTCGCCTGACCGGCGATGAGTTGCCCTACACCTCCACCGTGGTGATTGACAAGTTCGAAGAAGAGGCGGGTCGTGGCAAGCAAAAGCGCCTGGTCAAAATTGCCGCCACCATCGTGGTTGAGCGCGACACCCACAAAGCCATGGTGATTGGTGACAAGGGTGAACGCATCAAGCGCATTGGCACCGAGACGCGCGTTGAGCTCGAGAAGCTCCTGGACGCCAAAGTGTTCATCGAAATGTGGGTGAAAGTGCGCTCGGGCTGGGCGGATGACGAGGCGCGCGTACGCAGTTTCGGCTACGAATAGATCCGGCGATGGCCAGCGATCCAGTCTCTGACTCGTTTGCGTGGCTACTGGGCCGTGAGCGGTTTCAGCGCCTGTGCCTTCAGTTCTGGTTGATGACGTCTGCGGCCTACGTTGTCATCGTGGTTTTGCTCCAGTTCTACGCATTTCCAGCTGGCATGATCAGGCCTGAGTTCTCAATGCTGGTCTGGTCCATGGTCCTTGGTGCCGACGCAATCCTGTTTCTGGCCCTGCGAAGTGGCTGGAGCAAGCGTTTTGACGATCCAGCCCTGACCGTGGCTCAAATGGCTTTTGCTTTGTTGATGGTGGCGCTGGTCTATGTCAGCAGCCCGAAGTTGCGGGCCACGATCCTGATGGTTCCGCCGCTGATATTGCTTTTCGGGGCTTTTTCGTTGCGCCCATCGCGTTGTCGGCAGATGGGGTTGTTTACTGTTCTGGTTCAGATCTGCATGATCGCACTGACAATGACGGGTACCTCGCCTCGCGGTGATGACACGAGTGAATGGATCAGTTTTTTCCTCAGTGTGCTCGTCAATGTGATGGTTTCCGTTTTTGCCGGTCGCCTGAGTGAGATGCGCTACCAGTTGCGCGCACAGAAGAAGGAACTCAATGAGGCACTGGAAGGCAACCTCAGGCTGGTGCGTCAGGACAGCCTGACAAGTTTGCCAAATCGCCGGTATGCGATGGAACTGCTGGTCAACGAGGAGCAGCGCGCCCTGCGCCAGCAGGTGGGCCCTTGCGTATGCATGCTCGACATCGACCATTTCAAACGAATCAATGACACCTTCGGGCATGCAGCGGGTGATGAGGTGCTGCGCCTGTTCGCCGCCAATGCAAACGCCGCCTTGCGCTCCATTGACGTCCTGACGCGCTGGGGTGGCGAGGAGTTTATGTTACTGATGCCGCACACTCCGATCAATGATGCAATGCAAGTGATTGAGCGCGTTCGCCGTAAATTGGCGCTACCCGAAGTCTGGCAAGAGCGGCCTGAGCTCCAGATCACTTTTTCTGCTGGCGTCGCCGCTTACCGGGCAGGCGAGACCATGTTGCAGGCAGTGGCGCGCGCGGATGCAGCGCTGTATGCCGCCAAGCTACAAGGACGCAATTGCACGCTGGCCGCAAGGCAGGATGGCTCAGCAAGTGGTTAATTGTGGCACTACGCCCACATATTCATTGAGTACATTGCTATGAAGAGAATAGCAAATGAGCCTGCTTATGTCTTGCACCGCTACGACTGGAGCGAGTCCAGCCTGATTCTGGAAGTCTTCACGCGGCATTATGGTCGCATTGCGCTGGTGGCCAAGGGCGCAAAGAAGCCCAGTTCGAACTTCCGGCCGATTCTCCTGCCGCTTCAGCCCTTGCATGTGGCCTATGGTGGAGATGCGGAGATCCGTACGCTAAAAGGCGCTGAGTGGATGGGTGGGCATATCATGCCAACCGGCGACGCGTTGATGTCGGGCTACTATCTCAATGAGCTGTTGCTCAACTTATTGGCGCGCGATGACCCGCATCCCCGCCTTTTTGATGTGTATGCCAGCGTAGTCCAGGTCATTGCGTCCGGGCATGGCGAGGCTTTGCAAAGCGCATTACGCACTTTTGAGCTGCTATTGCTGCGTGAAATTGGTCTCTTGCCTTTGCTGGACGCACAAACCATGACGCTGGGCACGCTGGATGCCAACACCCGTTACAGCCTGGTGCCAGAGGGTGGTTTGCGTCAGGCCGGTGAGGGCGATCGCGCCAGCCTGAGTGGCATGCAATGGATGACGCTGCAGGAATCGCTGGCCGACACCGCGCCGTTCACCACCACGCTGCGCGCCTGCGCTGAAGTGATGAGCGAACTCAAACCCCAGTTGCGCACGTTGCTGAATTACCATTGTGGGGTGACCACCCTGCGTACGCGGCAAATGATGATTGATCTTCAGAATATATGACCCCCGCGCTTCTCACTTGGCAAAACATGACATCACCATGAATAAAGTTTCACTGTCGGTGAATGTGAACCTGGTGGCCCAGGTCCGCAACCGGCGCAATCTGGGCTTCCCCAGTGTGACCCGTGCTGCGGAGCTTTGCCTGCAAGCCGGCGCAACGGGAATCACAATTCATCCGCGTCCTGATCAGCGTCACATCCGCGCCCACGATGTGAGTGACCTGGCCACGGTGATGAAAAGCTGGCCTGATCGCGAGTACAACATTGAAGGCAATCCATTTCAGAACCTCATGCGCTTTGTGCGGGCCGTGCGCCCGCATCAGGCCACGTTTGTGCCAGACGACGAAACCCAGCCCACCAGCGACCATGGGTGGGACCTGGCCCGTGACGGCGACAAGCTGCGCCCCCTGATTGCACAGGCTCATGCCTTGGGCGTGCGCGTGAGCCTTTTCATGGACGCAGATCCACCCTCTATGGCACTCGCTAAAGCAGTGGGCGCAGACCGCGTAGAGTTGTACACCGAACCCTTTGCAGCGGCCTGGGGCACCCCACGCCAGGCGCAGGAAATTGACCGTTTTGCGCGCGCAGCGCAGGCTGCGCTGGACGCGGGTCTTGGCATTAATGCGGGCCATGACTTGAACCGCAACAACCTCCCCACATTCGTCAAGCATGTGCCGGGCCTGCAGGAAGTGTCGATCGGCCACGCACTAATGGCGGATGCGCTGGAACTGGGCTATGTGGCTACGGTTCATGCTTACCTGGCGTGCATCGAAAAGGCCTGTTCATGAGGTCAGCTTGATCGGCGACGGGCCACCCCGGGGCGCGAAGGAATTGCTTTGATTTACGGCATCGGCACTGACATCTGCGACATCCGCCGCATCCGCGCCAGCCTGGATCGTCACGGCGATCGCTTCGCCGAAAAAATTCTGAGTGAAGCCGAAATGGCGACCTGGCGCGCGCGCAGCAAGCGATGGCCGGAGCGCGGAGTGCGTTATCTGGCCACCCGCTTCAGTGCCAAGGAAGCGTTCAGTAAAGCCATCGGTATGGGCATGCGCATGCCCATGACCTGGCGTCTTTGTGAGATCAGCAAACTCGACAGTGGCAAACCGTGCATCGTGCTGCACGGCGTGTTGAAGGTGTGGTTTGAATCGCAGGGTTTGAGCGCGCACATCACCGTGACGGACGAAACCGATTACGCTGCCAGCTTTTGCGTTGTTGAGAAGTAAAATAGGTATACGGCCCACATAGAATATAGATAGTTAGCTATAAATAAAGTAGCAATCAGAATTATGACCCCCAAGGCGACCGTACCCAAGGACACTCCATGACCCAACACGCACCCCTTGTCATTGACATTTCCGGCCTGACCCTGACAGCCGTGGATCGCAAGCGCCTCAAACACCCCTTGGTGGGGGGTATTATTCTGTTTGCGCGCAATTGGCATGACCGCGCGCAGTTGACCCATCTTTGCGATGACATTAAAAATCTGCGGCCTGACCTGCTGATCTGCGTGGACCACGAAGGTGGGCGCGTGCAGCGGTTCAAGACCGACGGTTTTACACACCTGCCGCCGATGCGTGCCCTGGGCCAAATGTGGGTGAACGACGGCAAGGAGGGCGAGGGTTCTGGGGCCATGCGCGCCACCAATACCGCTACGGCCTGTGGCTATGTGCTGGGTGCCGAGCTTCGGGCCTGCGGTGTGGATCTGAGCTTTACGCCAGTGCTTGACCTTGACTTTGGTGAAAGCAGCGTCATTGGCGACCGCGCCTTTCACCGTGATCCGCGCGTTGTCAGCCTCTTGGCCAAGAGCCTGATGCAGGGTTTGTTGCAAAGTGGCATGGCCAACTGCGGCAAGCATTTCCCGGGTCACGGATTTGTGAAGGCCGACTCGCACACCGACATTCCGGTAGATCGGCGCAGCCTCAAGGCCATTCTGGCTGACGATGCCGCGCCCTATGGCTGGCTCAGCACCTCGATGGCCAGTGTGATGCCCGCCCACGTGATTTACCCCAAGGTAGATGCGCGGCCCGCCGGATTCTCCAGCAAGTGGCTGGGCGACATCCTTCGGGGTCAAATGGGTTTTGGCGGGGTGATTTTCAGTGATGACCTGTCGATGGCGGGTGCGCGGTTGCTTGATGGCAAAGAGGTGAGCTACGCTCAGGCCGCCGTGGCGGCCTTGAACGCGGGTTGCGACATGGTACTGCTATGCAATCAGTCGGTTGACGCGGGGCAGGCGGTGGATGCCTTGATTGATGGCCTGACCGAGGCACAGGTCAAAGGCTGGTGGCAACCGCAGGAGATGAGTGAAGAGCGCAGGCTGGCCTTGCTGCCGACCATGGCGTCACCCCCATGGGATGAGCTCATGGTGAGTCAGGCCTATATGCACGCCCTGGGCCTGGTGCCCTAAGCGATCAGTCTGCCGGTGGAATGCGTAGTTTCTGGCCCGGATAAATCTTGTCGGGGTGGCTCAACATGGGCTTGTTGGCCTCGAAAATAACCGGGTATTTGTTGGCGTTGCCGTAATAGGTCTTGGCAATCGCCGACAGTGTGTCACCACGCACCACGTCGTGGTACTGCGACTCGTTCGCAGGCTCTGACACCACCAGCATGTTCTCCACACTTTGCACACCGCCCACATTGCCACAACACAGTGTGACCTTTTCGCTGGCTTCCTGAGACGGCGCATCACCTTGGACAGTGACGGTGCCGGTCGCGCCATCAAACATCACAAACAAACCCGAGAGGCCCAGGTTTTGGCTCTCAATGTATGTTGTGATGCCTTTAGCCGCCGCTGAATTGAGTTCATCCAGCGTGGGTTGCGCCGCCGGGTCTGCGGCCGCAGCCGCAGCAGCTTTTTCAACGTCTTTGTGACCAAACAGCTTTTCGCCGGCTTCCTTGATAAAACTGAACATTCCCATTTTGATACTCGCTATGGTGATTGGTTGAACAGCGCCTCAGCCCTCCGTGAGTGGCTCCCCGGCACAGGATAAATGGATGCCACTGGGTGCGTCCATTCAGTTGGCAATGTACTCTCAAAAGGTGCCGTGGCTTGGCCTGAATTTGATACCAATCGTCACACCTCTGTCATGATGTCGGTTAATTTACAAATGATGACGATCGCATGAAATCCAGACCAACGGGCGGCGGCCTGGTTTACTCGACCACCAGCGGGCGTATGTGCCCCCTATGTCGCCAGCCGGTGGCAGCCTGCACGTGTAGTGCAGTACCTGCGCGACCCGCGACCGACGGCATTGTGCGTGTGTCGCGTGAAACGAAGGGCCGCGCTGGAAAGGGTGTGACCCTGGTGCGCGGGCTGGCGCTTGCGCCCGCTGAGCTCATTGTGTTGGGCAAGCAGCTCAAAGCGGCCTGTGGTTCTGGCGGCACCGTGAAAGGCGGCACGATTGAAGTGCAGGGCGACCACTGCGACCGGATTATTGAAGTCTTGAAGCGAGACGGCTATGTCGTGAAGCGCGCCGGTGGGTAGACGTCACCCGGCATGTGGCAGGTCGGCCTTTGCCATGACCCGTTGCAACAGCGCCTGCAAGACAGAGGCCTTGAAGGGCTTTGTGAGGTGGTCGTCCATACCCGCGTCCAGACAGGCCTGCCGGTCTGCTTCCATGGCGTTCGCGGTCATGGCCACAATGGGCGTGCGCTGCCCTGCAGGTTCTGCGGCACGAATGATCCGGGTGGCTTCGGTGCCGCCCATGACCGGCATTTGCATGTCCATCAGCACAACATCCCAAGTTGCGGTGGGGAACAGGTCCACCGCCTCCTGGCCATTGGTTGCCAGCACTACTGTATGCCCCCATTTTTTCAAAAGCGTGGTGGCCAGAATTTGATTTACCGGGTGGTCTTCGACCAGCAAAATCGTGAATGGGCGCATTGATTCGGAGCTCTCTTGTGCGGACTTGCCCGCTGCGGGATGGTTGCCATGCAATACCTGTATCGGGCCGGGGACTGCGGCGAGGTTTTCGACCCTAACTGTGAAATGAAATGTGCTGCCCCTACCTGGCTCACTTTCCACCCAGATCCGTCCACCCATGAGCTCGACCAGCCGCGCGCAGATTGTCAGGCCCAGCCCGGTACCGCCGAAGTTGCGTGTTGTTGACGTGTCGGCCTGACTGAAGGCCTCAAAGACGGACTGCTGCTTTTCAGGCGGTATGCCAATGCCTGTGTCGCGCACAGACAGGTGCAGTTCAAGGCCCTTGTTGCCAAGCGTGCGGGACATCACATTGACTGTTACGCCGCCTTCCGCTGTGAATTTGATGGCGTTGTCGCACAGGTTTGTCAGTATCTGGCGTATGCGCCCTGGGTCGCCCAGAACTTTCGCGGGTAAGCCGGGCGCCAGGTCAGCCCTCAGGATCAGGCCTTTGGCTTCAGCACGCGCCAGGATGGTTTTGAGCGTTTCACTGACAGATTCGACCACTGAAAACTCTACAGATTCAATGTCAAGCTTGCCAGCCTCAATCTTTGAAAAATCAAGGATGTCGTTCAATATGACCAGCAATGACTGGGCCGAGCTCTTAACGATGGTGAGGTATTCGCGCTGGGAGGGACTAAGGGGTGTGTCCAGTGCGAGGTCCGTCATGCCGATCACGCCATTCATGGGCGTTCGGATCTCGTGGCTCATGTTGGCCAGGAAGTCGCTCTTGGCCTGACTGGCCGCCTCAGCCACCTGCCTTGCATCGCGCAGGGCTTGCTCGAAACGGTTTTTCTCGGTGATGTCCAATATCGTGCCCACCAGGCCGGTCACTTCCCCCTTGGCATTGGTGAGCGGTGCGCGCCAATAGAGTCCGTCACGGACTTCGCCGGTCAGGCGGTTGGCAAAGCTGGCCTCATAGCTTTGG
This sequence comes from Rhodoferax sp., assembly GCA_031430225.1. GTDB lineage: Bacteria > Pseudomonadota > Gammaproteobacteria > Burkholderiales > Burkholderiaceae_C > JANYCG01. The sequence goes on from JANPAZ010000063.1 coordinate 36,333, forward strand.
GTCTGTCGGGTCTCCAGCAGTTCTGCGTCCTTTTCACATATCAGCGCGGCTGCATCTTCGGGCAGAAGGTCAAAAACATTCTTGCCAATCCAGTCAGCTCGCTCGATGCCAAAGAGGTCGGCAAAGGCCTTGTTGAAGCGGATGTAGCGGCCATCCAGATCCTTCAGATAAATGGCTGTCGGCGTCGCTTCAAGGAGAACTTCGACAAACTGCAACTGTTCGGCCAGTTGGGCTTCAAAATTTTTTCGCTCAGTGATGTCCGTGCGTATGGCGATGTACTGCTGGGGTCGGCCATCCGCACCGTATAAAGGAACGATCGTGGCGTCTACCCAGTACAGGTTGCCATTCTTGTTGCGATTGCAGAATTCACCGTGCCAGACCTGTCCACCTGAAATGGTTTGCCAAAGCCGGGTAAAGAATTCTCGCGCAAGACTCCCTGAACTGATCAAGCGATGGTTCGCACCTAGCAGTTCATCGCGTGTATAGCCGCTGATATCGCAAAAACGATCATTGACATACGTGATGGCACCCTGCAAATCGGTGATGCTGACGATGGCGTGCTGGTCCAGCGCAAATTTCTGGTTGTCCAGGGCACGGTGTCCGAGTTCGCGCTCGTTCATCAACTTGACAAGCCGTGCACTCATTGCGTCAAGATCGTCTGCAGGCAGGGGCGTTGCGTCGTGAGAGCCAGGCTCAAACGTGTCGAGCAATTGGCGCAGTGATTCCAGCGCACGCTGTCGGACGTTCAGTTCAGCGCGCAGTTGCTGGTCCAACTTGTGCTGCTGCGTAACATCCCTGAAGGTCAGCACATGTCCCACTACCTCATGCGTGACCGAATGCAAGGTGGACAGCGTGGTGTCCAGAATGTATGTGTGGCCCAGTGGGTTGGTCAACGCCAGTCGGCGCTCTTTCCAGTCGTCCAGAGCACCTGATTCATGGAAGACATCGGGCAAAAGTTGAAGTATGTCCACACCCAACGCTGCCTCGCTCCGGATGCCCAGCAAGTGCAGGGCTGCCGGATTGCAATAGGTCACGCAGTTCTGCGCATCCGTGGTTGTGACGCCGTCTGTGATGGCGTTAAGCGTCACCGTGGCCTCTTCCCTTTGCGCAGACAGTCGCCCGGTAGCCCGGCTGAGAATGTTAAAGGTGTGCCGAATTTCAACAGGGGCATCGTTGTCAAGCAATGCGCTGACTTCAATGGCACCCGATAGAACTTCCGCTTCGTGCACCCGAACCCGGTCAAAGTTGCCTAGCCAGCGTTTGAGCGGAATGCGTATCAGCAACCCGCCTCCCACCAGTGCCCCCAATGCAAGCGCGAAGGCAACGAGGGCGATCTGCCAGACTTCTGCTGCGATTGCCTCAACATTGAAGCTCAGGCGCATGACACCGTAGTCCTTACCCCCCACCACAATGTTGTGATTGACATCAAACAACCGGTCCTGAACCATGGCGCGAAGCCATGTCGGCGGTGTCACCGAAACCGGCACAGGATTGTTGGCCGTCAATACCCCCCCTTTACCGTCAATGAATTTCGCCTGGAAGAAATGCGACCGCGCAATAGAGCGCCCCAGTGTCTTGGTGATGGTGTCATAGTCCCCGATGACGACGCTGTCTGCGACGCTTTGGGCCGCCACGTTCATGATCAACTCGGCGGCGAGCAACTCGTCTTCAATATTTTGAGAAAACTGATAGCGGTAAAACAGCCCTAAGCCCACCCCAACAAAGATCACCAACGACACAAAATAGAGCGAAAAGACCCTTCCGAACAAGGTGTTGGGTAACAGGCGCTGCAAGAGCTTCATGGAGCCGCAATATCAGTGGAGTGAGGCGGGCGCGGTCTGGTAAAAGCGGCGGTACGCGGCGTAGTCTGCCCCCGTGGCCGGGATGAAATAAGCATCGTTGGGGAGGCCCACTGCCTTGGAGGCCTGGTGCAAAATTTCCTGGCCCTTGGGGTCTTTGGACATTTCAAGGAATGCGGTTGCAACGGCCTTGAAATCTTTCTCAGGCACCTTGCTGGATCCCATCAGCGCCAAGTCCTGAAACTGCTCCGAGCTCCATAGCACCCTGAATTTTTTGCCTTCACGCCGCGTGAAGCCGTCAACCAGCTGGGAGTTGCCACCTGAGGCCTGGACCTTGCCGCTGAAAAGCTGTGCGAATGCCGCATTCTGGTTGCCAGCGAACACCACCTTCACATCAATGCCTTTTGAAAGCAGGTGCGCATAAGGCACTTTGTAGACAACGAAAGCTTCTGGGCCTGCAAAGGCCATTTCCTTGCCCTTGAGCTGGGCAATGTCGGTGATTGAAGAGTCTGCCGGCACCACGATTTGACCCTGCAGGGCGGGGGCCTGCCTGCGTCCAAACACTTTCCAGCCGAGTTGCTCACGTTCAGGACTGAACAAGTGGTTGCTGAACACAAAATCCACCTCTTTGGCCAGCACGTAGCTGGTGGTGTCCGCAGATGTGCGTCCAATTTTCAAATTGAGCTTGACGCCACTTTTTTCCGAGACGTAGGCAATGATGGGATTCCAGTAGACGGCCGTCAGGTTGATGTCGTATTGATTGACCGGTGAAAAGTTGTAGGCTGGCACCTGGGTCTGGGCATGGCCTTGGGCTGGCACCAGCCACAGAGGCAGAAGCAGAGCGCTGGCAGTCAAGACGCGAAGCAGCCGCTTTTTCATGGTAGGTATCCTTGATTTTGAACCCACATCATAAGACACAGTGCCCCACCTAAAACAGCAGTTCAAGCGGCCCAAAGGCGTTGACCTGACCCTTCAATATGCGTCAGGTAAAGGCGCACGTCAAACTCCAGTTGGTGGTAATCGGGCTCCATGTGTGTGCACAATTTGTAGAAGGCCTTGTCGTGCGCTTTCTCCTTGATGTGAGCCAGCTCATGCACAGCAATCATTTTCAGGAATTCGGGTGGTGTCTCTTTGAACAGCGTGGCAATGCGGATCTCGCGTTTGGATTTGAGTTTGCTGCCCTGCACGCGCGAGATGGTGGTGTGTGTGCCCAGCGCGTGGGCAATGACGTGCAACTTGCTGTCAAAACCGATTTTGCTCAGAGGCTCAGAGTTTCGAAGGTGTTCGTTCTTGAGTTCCATCACATAGTCGTATAGCGCACGGTCGGTGCGCACGCCATGTGCATGGGAGTATTTTTTGAGCAGCATCGCCCCCAGCTTGTTTTGCGCGATGAGGTCTTGCACCTGGGCCTTGATGGTGTCGGGGTAGCCGGTCAGGTACTTCATGGTCGATCAATTTTAGGCGCGATGCCCGGCGTGCTGCCCACATCGGTCTGATCTTTGATACCCTTGTCACATGACATCTCCCATTGCATCTCCAGCGCGTCAACCCCTCGATACAAGTCCGCGCCGTATCAATCTGGCACTGCAGGGCGGGGGCTCGCATGGTGCCTTCACCTGGGGCGTGCTGGATACCCTGCTGGACGATGGACGCGTGTCGCTGGATGGCATCAGCGGAACCAGCGCCGGGGCCATGAATGCAGTTGCATTGGCGCACGGATTGGCCCAAAGCGTGGGTAAGCCGCCTGCCGTCGCGCGTGAGGCCGCCCGTGCCTCGCTGGCGAGTTTCTGGGGAGGCATTGTGGACATGGGCGCGCTGTCTTCCACCATCTCGCAGGCCCAGCGGGCACCGCTTGATCTTTTGTTTGGCGGCTTTGGTGGTGACAGCTCACCTAGCCAGCGACTCACGGATGCGATGACCAGTTGGTGGTCGCATTCGATGTCGCCCTACCAGAGCAATCCGATGGATATCAACCCGTTGAAGGATTTTCTGGAACGGCACGTTGATTTTGAAAGACTTGCTGCGTTCAAGGCGCTCAAGGTGTTTGTGGTGGCCACACGCGTCAGCACGGGCAAGGCTGAAATATTTACCGGCAAGCGGCTCACGGCCAATGCGGTGATGGCGTCGGCCTGCCTGCCCACCGTGTTCCGGGCTGTGGAGATTGAGGGCGAACACTATTGGGACGGCGGTTATTCGGGTAACCCGGCGATACACCCGCTCATTTACCAGTGTGACAGCCGTGACATCGTGCTGGTGCAAATCAACCCCATCAAACGCGACAAACTCCCCACGTCGGCGGGCGACATCATGGACCGGCTCAACGAGATAACCTTTAACTCCGCATTGATCGCAGAGATGCGCGCCATTGACTTTGTCAAGCGCCTGCTGGTACAAGGCAAGCTGGACCCGGCGCAATACAAAGACTTGCTGATGCACCGCATTGATGGAGGCGAAGTGCTGGAGGCGTTTCATGCCTCCACCAAAACGGCCACCGATGCCAAGCTGATTCACACCTTGCGTGATCTGGGGGTTGCCTGCACCCAGCGCTGGTTGGCCCGACATTTCAAACAGCTTGGGGTGGAGTCCAGCATCAATATTGGCCGCGACTACCTCGACGACATGCGGGTTCCCACACGCTGAGCCAATTTTTTTTACTATAATTTATATAGCTAACTATGTACGTTCTACATGGACCAGGAACCTGTTTCCTTTAAAGACGTGGCTCAAACCTCTTTGCGCAGGGCCGGGAACAGGATTACATCGCGAATGCTGGCACTGTCGGTCAGCAGCATCATCAAGCGGTCAATGCCGATGCCACAGCCACCCGTAGGCGGCATGCCGTACTCCAGAGCACGTACAAAGTCGTGGTCATAGAACATGGCTTCGTCGTCACCCTCGTCTTTGGCTGCCACTTGTGCATGAAAACGTGCTGCCTGGTCTTCAGCGTCATTCAGTTCGCTAAAGCCATTGCCGAACTCGCGCCCGGTGATGTACAGCTCAAAACGCTCCGTTACCTCGGGGCGATCGTCGTTGGCGCGGGCCAGTGGCGAAATCTCGGTGGGGTGTTCCATGATGAAGGTGGGCTGCCAAAGCTTCTCTTCGACTGTTTCTTCAAAGTAGAGCACTTGCAAACTGGCCAGCGACCGCTTTGACAAATTGTGCTTTGCCTCAGTCATGCCCAGCTTGCGCAAGGCGTTGGTTAGCCACAGGGCGCTGTCCACGCACTGGCCCGAGCCGTCTTCCATGGCCTGCGCTGCTTCGGTGTGCTTGATGATGGCTTCCCGAATGGTGAGGCGCTCAAACGGCTGGCTCAAATCAACCGGTTTGCCGGCGTAGCTCAACTGCAATGAGCCCGTGGCTTTCTGGGCGGCGTCACGAATCAGCGACTCGGTGAAACTCATCAGATCAACGTAATTCCAGTAGGCCGCGTAGAACTCCATCATGGTGAACTCGGGGTTATGTCGCACGCTGATGCCTTCATTACGGTAGCTGCGGTTGATCTCGAACACTCGCTCAAAGCCGCCCACAATCAGGCGCTTCAGATACAGCTCGGGCGCAATGCGCAGGAACATTTCCTGGTCCAGCGCGTTGTGGTGGGTTTTGAACGGCTTCGCGTTGGCACCACCAGGAATGGGGTGCAGCATGGGGGTCTCGACCTCCAGAAATTCATGCGCCACCATGAACTCGCGAATGCCACTCACTGCCTTGCTGCGTGCCACAAAGCGCTTGCGGGCGGTCTCGTCGGTCATCAAGTCGACATAGCGCTGGCGGTACTTGGTTTCCTGGTCAGCCATGCCATGGAACTTGTCGGGCATAGGCCGCAGGCTCTTGGTGAGGAGGCGCACCTTGGTGGCATGGATCGACAGCTCACCCGTGCGGGTTTTGAAAATCTTGCCCTCAGCAGCCACGATGTCGCCCAGGTCCCAATGCTTGAAGCTGGCGTACAGCTCATCGCCAATGTCTTCGCCTTTCACGTAAATCTGGATGCGTCCGCCCGATGGGCCAAACGATGAATCTTGCAACGTGCAAAAGCTCGCCTTTCCCATCACGCGTTTAAGCATCATGCGGCCCGCCACCACCGCGGTCGCACCCAGGTCTGCCAGCGCTTCGGGGGTTTGCGGGTCATAAGTCGCAAACAGCTTGGCCGCGTGGTCCGCAGGCTTGAAGTCATTGGGAAAGGCAACGCCCTTGCCGTCGGCCTGTTGCTGACGAATGACTTTGAGCTTTTCGCGGCGCTCAATGATGAGCTGGTTTTCATCCTGCACGGGCAAAGACGCAGCAGGGGATGCAGAGGTTGTGTTTTGTTCAGACATCCACGGATTTTAAAGGGCACACATGCCGGTGGTCAGCGGGCGCTATCATCCGCTCACCATTTGATGCAAAACCATGCTCTACCAGATCTTTTCACTCTTGCTTGAAGTGGCCGTTGGCCTGGTGGCGGGTGCCTGCCTGCTGCGCCTTTACATGCAGTATCAGCGCATACCCATGTCGTCACGCTCAGGCAATCCGTTGGGCGGCTTTGTGTTTGCCCTCACCGACTGGATTGTGTTGCCGCTGCGCAAAATCATCCCGTCGGCGGGTCGCTGGGATCTTGCCAGCGTTGTTGCCGTGTTCTTGCTGGAAGTTTTCCAGTTTTCCTGTTTGTGGCTGATCGGCGGGCTGGGCGGTAGCTTTGTGACCATTCCCATATTGGCCGCTTTTGGGGTGGTGCGCCTGGCACTCTCTGGCATGACGGGGCTGATCATCGTCTACGCCGTGCTGTCCTGGGTGCAGACCAATTCTGTGCTGTCTGATGTGATCGAGAGACTTTGCGCGCCACCGCTGATCCCCATTCGAAGGGTCATGCCGCTGGTGGGCGGCGTGGACTTGTCGCCGCTGGTATTGCTGGTGTTGTTGCAGATCGCTGCGATTGTGCTGGGGGCTGTTCAGGGCGCGGTACTTTTGTGAACTCATGCGAGTTCGCAGTGCCGGATTGACTGCTGCCAATGTCGCATCCCAGTCGGCTACTTCCCTTGTCTTTAACTTCGATTTCTTTGCACTCTTTTTCTTTCCCTTCAACAATAAAGGCAACTATGCTGTGTCGAAAATTTGGTGTTTTGGTGGGCTCGATGGGCACTGTGATCAGTTTGCTCTCGCTACTTTCTGGTAGCGCTGCGTATGCTCAACCTGCAGCGGCTCCCGGGGCGCGCCAAGCGGATGCCGTCGTTTTTCGGGCTGCTACGGCCCAACGCCAGCCCCTGCTGGACTCATTGAAAGCCTATGTCAATATTGAAACGGGCAGCCGTGACGTCGAGGGCATCGTGCAGGCGACCGATTTGCTCGCTACTCAATTGCGTTCGTTGGGGGGACAAGTCGCTTTCGTGGAACCTGCTGAATCAACGACCTACCGCATGGCGGATTCGCCCGAAAAAATAGGGCGCATGGTGCGCGCGACATTCACGGGGTCTGGCACCAAGCGCATTTTGCTGATTGCACATATCGACACCGTGTACCTGAAGGGCATGCTGGCGAAGCAACCGTTTCGCATTGACGGCAACCGTGCGTACGGGCTGGGGATTTCTGATGACAAGCAGGGCGTTGCCATGGTGGTGCATGTGGTCGCCATGCTGCGTGAACTCCAGTTCAAGGAATACGGAACACTGACCGTTATTGTCAACAGTGACGAAGAAATCAGCTCGCCGGGTTCCCGTGCCGAACTGACGCGCGCCGGGGCCGAGCATGATGTTGTGATGTCATTTGAAGCCTCGCGGGTCGAAAATGACAAGTTGTCACTGGCAACCAGCGGGATTGCCTCTGTCGAGCTCAAGGTGGAAGGACGCGCCTCGCATGCCGGTGCGGCACCGGAGCGGGGCGTCAATGCCCTGTATGAGTTGTCACATCAAATTATGCAGATGCGCGATTTGTCCAAACCCGATCAAGGGCTGAAACTGAACTGGACGGTGTCCCAGGCAGGCTCCAACCGCAACGTCATTCCTGCCTATGCCACAGCGCAGGCTGATGTGCGTGTGATACGGGTGGCTGACTACGATGCCATTGAAGCGGCGGTGCGCGAGCGGGCCAAAAACCAGTTACTTGCACCTTCCAAAGTAACGGTGAATTTTGAACGCCGCCGCCCGCCACTTGAAGCCACAGACGCAAACCGCAAGCTGGCGGCGCACGCACAAACTATTTACGCCGAGTTAGGTCGCAAACTGGTGGTAGATGACCAGCCCGAGGGCGGAGGCACTGACGCAGCCTTTGCCGCCCTGCAAACCCGTGCGGCTGTCGTTGAACGGTTTGGGCTGCAAGGTTTCGGCGGTCACACCGCCGACAACGAATACGTCTTGCTGGATACGATTGAAGCGCGCCTTTACCTGGCAGCGCGGGTCATCATGGACGTGGCGCGTGGTCGGGTGCAGTGAAAGGTGGTGGATGTGGTCAAACGACCGCATCCGCTGGTTGTCGTTGCAACATCGCCAACGCATTGGCAATCGTCTTGCGCAATTCGCGGCGGTCACAGATGAAATCGATCGCGCCTTTTTGCTGCAAAAACTCGGCGCGCTGAAAACCTTCAGGCAAGGTGACGCGCACGGTGGATTCGATCACGCGCGGTCCGGCAAAGCCGATCAATGCTTTGGGCTCGGCAATCACCACATCGCCCAGGAATGCAAAGCCGGCACTGACGCCGCCCATGGTGGGGTCTGTCAGCACGCTGATGTAAGGCAGGCCTTTCTTGGCCAGCTTGGTTAACGAGGCGTTGGTTTTGGCCATCTGCATAAGAGACAGCAGCCCTTCCTGCATGCGTGCGCCACCCGTCGCAGTGAAGCAAATGAAGGGTACTTTCTGTTCGATGGCGGTTTCCACGCCACGCACAAATCGCTCGCCCACCACCGAGCCCATGCTGCCGCCCATGAATTCAAATTCAAAGCAGGCTGCCACTACGCTCACACTGTGTACCGCGCCGCCCATGACCACCAGCGCGTCGGTCTCGCCGGTGTTGTCCATGGCTTCTTTCAGGCGTTCGGGGTATTTGCGGCTGTCCTTGAACTTCAGGGCATCAACGGGCAGTACTTCCTGGCCGATTTCGAACCGGCCTTCGTTGTCAAGAAATACATTGAGTCGCGCCCTCGCCCCAATGCGATGGTGGTGGCTGCATGTGGGACATACGTTCTGGTTTTGTTCCAGATCGGTCTTGTAAAGCACGGTTTCGCAACTAGGACACTTGATCCAGAGCCCTTCGGGGACACTGCGCCGCTCGGCAGGGTCGGTGGGCTGGATTTTGGAGGGCAATAACTTTTCAAGCCAGGACATGGTGTGTTCCTTTTAATGCTGAATTATGAGTCCAAGGCGGCACGAATTCCTGCGAGAAATTCTGCAGCCACGGGCGTCACCTTGTCACGCGGCTGACCGTCAATCAGCTGGATGATTTTGCTGCCAATGACCACCGCGTCGGCCACCTTGCTGATAGCTTTGGCGGTGGCCGAATCGCGAATGCCAAACCCGACGCCCACAGGCACGTTCACGAACTGGCGTATGCGGGGCAGCATGGCCTCAACTGCCGCAGTGTCCAGCGTACCCGCACCGGTTACACCCTTGAGAGACACGTAGTACACATAGCCGGTGGCAATACGCGCGATTTGCGCCATACGCGCATCGGTGCTGGTGGGTGCCAGCAGGAAGATGAGGTCCATGTGGGCGACCTTGAGCTCTGCCGCGAAGGCCTCACATTCTTCTGGCGGATAGTCCACCACCAGCACGCCGTCAACACCTGCCGCTGCTGCGTCTCGTACGAAGGGACTCTGGGCAGATGGCTTGCTCTGGGTCGCTGTGTGTTTCTGGTTGTAGCGCTCAATCGGATTGGCATAGCCCATCAACACGACCGGTGTGGTGCTGTTTTTCTGGCGGAACTCACGCACCATCGCCAGCACGTGTACCAGGCCAATGCCAAAGGCCAAGGCCTTGTCTCCCGCCTTCTGAATGACAGGGCCATCCGCACTGGGGTCGGAAAATGGCACGCCCAGTTCTATCACGTCAGCGCCAGCGGCCACCATGCCATGCATCAGCTCGGGCGTGATGTCGGCGAAGGGGAAGCCGGCAGTCACAAAAGGAATCAGCGCTTTGCGGCCTTGCGCCTTGAGCGCAGCGAGGGTTGTGTCTATGCGGCTCATGAATGGGCTCCCGCTCTTGGCATCGCGACGGTTGTGGCACCACCTTTGATGGATTGCCCTTGGCAACTCGGTCGGCAAAAGAACTCGCCATGGCTCAAATCAGCCACCGTTCCAATGTCTTTATCGCCTCGACCAGACAGGTTTACCAAAATTGACTGGTCGGTGCGCATGGTTTTGGCCAGCTTCATGGCGTACGCCACGGCATGGCTGGACTCCAACGCCGGGATGATGCCCTCGGTACGGCAAAGGTAGTGGAATGCCTCCAGCGCGTCCTTGTCGGTGATGCCCACGTATTCGGCGCGCCCTATGTCCTTGAGGAAAGCGTGCTCAGGTCCAACGCCAGGGTAGTCCAGACCCGCGCTGATGCTGTGGGTCTCTGTGACCTGGCCGTTGTCGTCCTGCAGCACGTAAGTGCGATTACCGTGCAGTACGCCGGGGCTCCCGCGTTGCAAAGACGCAGAGTGCTTGCCGCTGTCCATGCCTTCGCCTGCCGCCTCCACACCGATGAGGCGCGTGTTCGCGTG
>JANPAZ010000064.1:0-3058 GCA_031430225.1 Rhodoferax sp.
GGCGTTTCGTCATTGGCGTGCCGTTTGTCTGGCTGTGCATTTTTTTCCTGCTCCCGTTTTTAATATTGCTGCGCATCAGCGTGACCGATATGGCAGGCGGCATTGACCCCTTCGCGCCGTTGATTGACTCTGCCTCGGGCACCTGGCGCCTGATCTTGAAATACGACAACTACACGTCGATTTTCAGGGATGCCAATTTGACCTCAGGGGTGTCCGGTGGGGTGGGTGCCGCCGCAGCCTGGGGCGACACCATTTACATGGATGCCTACCTCACGTCGCTGAAATACGCTGTGCTGACCACGCTGTTGTGCCTTCTCATCGGTTACCCGTTTGCCTACTTTATTGCCCGCGCCAACCCTGCTGTGCGGCCTGCGTTACTGATGATGGTGATGCTGCCGTTCTGGACCTCGTTCCTGCTTCGCGTCTATGCCTGGAAAGGCATCCTGGCGGACCAGGGCGTGGTGAACCATTTCCTGATGTGGACCGGGCTGACGCAGGAGCCCGTGCAGTTGCTGTACACCGATTTCTCCATGCTGGTCGGCATGACGTATGTGTATTGCCCCTTCATGATCCTGCCCCTTTACGCCACGCTGGTGAAGATGGACTTGCGCCTTCTGGAGGCCGCCCATGACCTGGGAGCCAGCCCGTGGAAGGCGTTCTGGCTGATCACGGTTCCGCTGAGCAAGGCGGGCATTATCTCGGGGTCCATGCTGGTGTTCATTCCGGCGGTGGGCGAATTTGTGATTCCCTCACTTTTGGGCGGTGCCGAAAACGTGCTGATTGGCCGTGTGGTTTGGGACGAAATGTTCAGCAGCAACAACTGGCCACGCGCCGGGGCACTGGCCGTGGTCATGGTGGTGCTGATCCTTTTGCCGCTGGGCCTCTACCACCACTTTAGTGGCGCGCGTCAATCTGGCCGTGGCACTGAGGCATGACGGTTATTTGGCAAGCTCAAGTCACACGCACATGAAATCCATCCTCCGATTTCTTGAGCACCATGTGGGGCGCATTTGGCTGGGAGCGGTGTTTCTGTTTCTCTATGCGCCGCTGTTTTTCCTGATTCTTTTTTCGTTCAACAGCACGCGGCAAGACGGCGTGTTCACCGGCTTCTCCTTCCGCTGGTATGAGGCGCTGCTGGCCGACACACGACTGGTGGATGGGTTCTTCCTGTCGCTGAAAGTGGCTTTGCTCACGGGCACGCTGTCGGTCGTGCTGGGCACGTTTGCGGCGTTTGTGCTGGTGCGCTATGTCGGCTTCAAGGGACGTGCGCTATTTTCTGGAATGGTCAATGCGCCGCTGGTCATGCCCGAGGTCATTATTGGCTTGTCCCTGCTGCTACTGATGGTGTCGGTGCAGCGCGCGTTAGGCTGGCCTGAGCGGGGGCTCATTACCATTGTGCTGGGGCACACCCTGCTGGGCATGGCCTATGCCACGGTGGTCATTCAGTCGCGCATGTCCGAGATGGACCGGTCGATTGAAGAAGCCGCTCTGGACCTGGGGTGTCGACCCATGCAGGTGTTTTTTCTGGTGACGCTGCCCAACATTGCGCAGGCGATGGTGGCGGCCTGGCTTCTGACCTTCACATTGTCATTTGATGACGTGGTGATCTCCGAGTTTTTATCCGGCCCTGGTGTCACCACCTTGCCACAAGTGATCTTCAGCTACGCCCGCCGCGGCGTGAATCCGTCAATCTATGCAGCGGCCACTTGTTTGATTGCGGTGATCACGTTGGGCATCGTCGCCTACAGCGTGTTTGTGGCCCGTCAGCAGCGACAGAGATCCGCAGCGCATTGAACCCCCAATGGTGATGGTCATGCCTTTTCACCCGAGGCAATCAGGGCGGATGAGGTTGAACAAGCGGATATTTCACGACGCATCATTCTTTTTTGCATTATGAAATATTAAAATGCTGCACTGCAAGAATATTTCTCAATATGGGAAATTAAATTTCATAATTTGGAATTCTTTCAAAGAACCGTTGAATTCATTGAAGAAAAATATTGTCTTATATAAGACATAAGAGCGACGCAAGGTCTTATATAAGACATAGAATTACTCCATCAGCACAGGTCTAGCTCAAAGTTCTGAGTCTCTAAACAGTGCGGACCCTTTTCATCAACTCAAGGAGTGTTTCCATGCCCCAAAGCCTGACCGAACAACTGAGCCGCGCTCAGCAAATTGAAGCCCTGGAAAAAGACTGGGCCAGCAACCCACGCTGGAAAGGCATCAAGCGCGGTTACAGCGCAGCTGATGTCGTGCGCCTGCGCGGTTCGTTTCCCATTGAGCACACGCTGGCCCGCCGCGGTGCTGAAAAGTTGTGGAACCTGCTGCACACCGAAGACTATGTGAACTGCCTGGGTGCGTTGACGGGTGGTCAGGCCATGCAGCAGGTCAAGGCTGGCGTGAAAGCCATCTACCTGTCGGGCTGGCAAGTTGCTGCTGACAACAACACCTATTCCAGCATGTACCCCGATCAATCGCTGTATCCCGTGGACTCGGTGCCAAAGGTTGTTGAGACCATCAACAATACTTTCCGCCGCGCCGATGAAATCCAGCACTCTAAAGGTATTGACGCTGGCGGCAAGGACTACATCGACTACTTCGCCCCCATCGTGGCTGATGCGGAAGCCGGCTTCGGTGGCGTGCTCAACGCGTTTGAACTGATGAAAGCCATGATCAAGGCCGGTGCCGGTGGCGTGCACTGGGAAGACCAGTTGGCTTCGGTCAAGAAGTGCGGTCACATGGGCGGCAAGGTACTGTTGCCTACCCGCGAGTCCTGCCAGAAACTGATCGCGGCCCGTATGGCAGCAGACGTGTGTGGCGTGCCTACGCTGGTGATTGCCCGTACCGACGCTGAAGCGGCAGACCTGTTGACCAGCGACTACGACGAGATCGACAAGCCATTCCTGACCGGTGAGCGCACTGCAGAAGGGTTCTACAAAACCCGCAAAGGCATGGATCAGGCTGTGGCCCGCGCCATTGCTTACGCTGACTACGCCGACCTGGTTTGGTGCGAAACCGGTACGCCGGATTTGGACTTCGCCAAGAAGTTTGCCGA
>JANPAZ010000065.1:0-1515 GCA_031430225.1 Rhodoferax sp.
TGTGTCGGAATCAGCTCGAAGCTCACGGCCTGATCGGGCCGCTGACCACTGGCCAGGCAGCGCTGCCAGGAGCGCGCAATCCACGCCTGTGCGGCGCCAGCCACCAGGGGTTGTCCGTCACACAGGACAGCCTGGCGTGCCAGGTCAATCTGGTGCAGGCGATGCTCGGCGGCATGGGTCAGGGTTTGCAACATGGCGGCAGTGTGACAAGTAAATGAAGTTGCTGTAACGCAAAGGTGCACCACAGTGTTCCAATTTGAGAATTTAACAGGTCGCCAGGGGTTCACCTAGGGTTTAGCCTAGGTTTTTACCCGCTTTCCACTTGAATAATTCAACAGTTCAACCAACCACCCCAGATGGAGACACGTTCTATGCAGGTTCAGTTAAAAGTCAACGGCAAATCAACCAGCCTTGACCTCGCCCCCAACACGCTGCTGGTGCAAGCCTTGCGTGAAAACCTCCACCTTACCGGCACCCATGTAGGCTGCGACACTGCTCAGTGCGGTGCCTGCACCGTCATCATGAACGGGCGGTCGGTCAAGTCCTGCAACATCCTGGCGGCCCAAGCCAGCGGTGCAGACATCACCACGATTGAAGGCCTGGCCAAACCCGATGGCACCATGCACCCCATGCAGGCAGCTTTCAAAGAGTGCCACGGTTTGCAATGCGGCTTCTGCACCACCGGCATGGTGATGAGCTCGGTCGACCTGTGCACGCACCACCCCAAAGCAACTGAGGGTGAAATCCGTGAGTTGCTGGAAGGCAACCTGTGCCGTTGCACCGGCTACCAAAATATCGTCAAAGCTGTGCAGCTCGGTGCTGTCGGCATGGCGCAAGCTTAAGGAGCATCACCATGGGCGCACCTGATTTTGCCAAACTGCCACACATTGGCGAGGCTATCCGCCGCAAGGAAGACTACCGATTCCTGACCGGCGCGGGCAACTACACCGACGACATCACCCAGGCCAACCAGACCTATTGCGTGTTTGTGCGCAGCCCGCACGCGCATGCCAATATCAAGGGCATTGACATCGCGAAAGCCAAGGCCATGCCCGGCGTGGTTGAAATCTTTGTGGGCAAAGACCTCGAGGGAAAAATGGGCGGTTTGCCTTGTGGCTGGCTTATCACCAGCACCGACGGCACCCCCATGAAAGAACCGCCCCACCCGGTGCTTGCCTTGGGCAAAGCCCGTTATGTGGGCGACCAGGTGGCCATGGTGATTGCCGAAACGCTGGAGCAGGCCAAAAACGCCGCTGAAGCGGTTGAGGTCGATTACGACGTACTTACCGCCGTGGTTGATGTGCGCGATGCTGCCAAGGGCGCTGCATTGCATGAAGCTGCCCCCGATAACCATTGCTACAAATGGGCCATTGGCGACAAGGGGAATGTGGACGCGGCGTTTGCCAACGCAGCGCACGTGACCAAGATTGACCTCACCAACAACCGGCTGGTGCCTAACGCCATGGAGCCGCGTGCAGCCATCGGCATGTACAGCCGCGCCACCGAGGAATACAC
>JANPAZ010000066.1:0-2813 GCA_031430225.1 Rhodoferax sp.
GTTTTCGACCACCACAGCCTGCCCGATGACTTTGCCAAGGCGGTCAGCCAGCAAACGACCCACAAAGTCGAAACCACCGCCAGGCGGCTGCGGCACAACCACCTTGAGCGCGCGGCTGGGGAAACTGCTCTGGGCGCTGGCTGATGAAAGCCCCAGACACAACAGCCCGAAAGCCGGCAGCGTGCGCAATACCCTTCGACGGGCGTCAACCCGCTCGTGCGAGCCCTCAAGTTCATACCGTTTTTCAAGCGTCATGCGTTTCCCCAACGTCAAATCATTTTAAAAATTCAGCGCTCAAGCGCACCACCGCCCAACCAGCGCGCGC
Organism: Rhodoferax sp.; assembly: GCA_031430225.1. Taxonomy (GTDB): domain Bacteria; phylum Pseudomonadota; class Gammaproteobacteria; order Burkholderiales; family Burkholderiaceae_C; genus JANYCG01. The sequence continues at coordinate 326 of JANPAZ010000066.1, forward strand.
CGCGGCGATAAAGCTCGTCAACCACCGGGCCCTTGAGCATGGGCATGTCCATTTTCACGGTGTAGCCAATGCGTGTCTGGATATACGCCAGGTGCCGGTAGCCTTCCGGAAATGTGGCCAGCGCCTGCGCATCCAGCTTGACCTCGGCCGTGGAGTCGATCGGGTCTATGCGGTCTTTTTCGTAGATTGGCTGGCGGTGCAACAGCTTCCATGCGCCGTTGTGCCGGGTCACAAAGTCATAAAAACGGCCGGTGCACACCACGTCGCACATCACCGGGCCGTCCGCACCCTCAACCATGCCGCGCTGCGAAATGGTCATCTTGGTCTGGGCAATGGCGCGATCTCCCACGACCTCCACGGCGGACCCGCCCAGAAAATGAAGAATGCTCACGCCCTTGGCCCAGCCCTCTTGCGTGACACGAATGAACTCTGCAAAGGGCCCCTGAAACCAGGTGGCCATCATCACGCCGTCAGGGTGCCAGACCGTGGCAAAACGCTCCCAATCACCCGCGTCGCGCCAAACGGCCCAACGTTCCACCATCTGGCGGATCAGCAATTCATCGTTCAGGGTTTCGTTCATTTCAATGTCCAATTGTGTTTAAGCCCGGGGCTGACTGGCATAGTCAACCTGGTGCTTGGCGGTGCGCAGGTCTGCAATCTCGGCCTTGACCCGCTGGTGTTCAGGGTGCAGGGAGTAGGCGTCCAACGCCGATTGCGATTCAAACTCAGAATACAGAACGACGTCGCAGGCGTAATCAATGCGGCTGGTGTCCACACCAATTTCAAGGTGCAGCAGGCCGGGGACACGTCCGCGCATGGACTCAAAACTGGCTTGCAAACGGGCCAGGTTGGCGCCCCGTTCAGCCACCGTGTCTCCGCGCACATTCCACATCACGATGTGTTTGATCAAAGCGATCTCCGCAAAAAGTCAGGCAGCAGGCGCAAACCCAGCCTTTTGGGGCCACAGGTTGACGAATGCGTGGATGCTGGTGCTGGCGTACAACCCGGCTTGTGTGAAGGGTTCGGCTGCCAGCCACGCATGGGCCGCATCACGGGACGCAAAGTCGATGGCCAGCAGGCTACCGATCATGGTGACACCGTCGTCGTGAGTCAACGGGCCCGCAAAAGCGATCCGCTCTGCAACCGCTGCCAGATAGGCTTTGTGCTCTGGTCGAACACGCTGGCGCAGGGCCGCTGAATCCGGCTTGTCAATGAGCGTGAGGGTGTAGATCATGCGCATTCACGCCGCCGCAGAAGCGACAGGGTTCAACACAAAGTCGTAGTCCAGGCTGTAGACGCCATCCGGCCCTTCAACCCAGTCTGCAATCAAGGTGGAGCGCACGCCAAACACCACGTCGGAATCCAGGTACTGGTCATGGTCGCGAAACACGTGGGTGATCAGGCGCTCATAACCCGGTGCCTCGATCATGAAGTGCAGATGGGCCGGACGCCAGGCATGGTTGCGGGTGGCCCTGAGCATGCCGCCCACCGGACCATCCGTGGGAATGGGATAGGCCTCCGCCAGGATGGTCTTGAAGTGGTAGCCGCCTTGCGCGTCAGCATGCAGGATGCCGCGTGCCTGCGGATGTGCCAGCGCCGCGTACTGCACATCGTAGTTGCCATCGGCATCAGCCTGCCAGACGTTGATCAGCGCGTTGGCCACCGGTTTTCCGTCGAGCCCTTTGATGGTGCCCCGCACCACGCAGGGCTTGCCGACGGCACCATTCGCCACGTCGTCACCCAGCTTGTATTGCGGTGCGTCTTCCAGAAAGAACGGGCCGAACACGGTAGGCTCGGTACAACCCTGAGGTTTGTCGTTGTTCATGGCTACGGTGAGCATGGACAGGCCCAATGTGTCACTGAGCAAAATGAACTCCTGGCGTTTGTCGTCGCACTTTTGGCCGGTGGCGGTGAGAAACTGGATGCCTTTCATCCATTCTTCCTCGGTCAGCTTCACCTCGCGTGCAAAAGAATGAAGATGCTGCACCAGACTGGTCATGATTTCCTTGAGGCGAGCGTCCGGCGTGGTGGCAAAGCGCGCGATAACGGCTTGCGTAATGGTGTCTTGGTTGAGATTGCGCATGGGGCTCCTGAGCTGAAATGAACGGAAGTGAACGCAATAAAGCGCACCGGCGAGAGGTTATTCTGAGTGGTCACAATGTAGTTGACGCAGACAATTGCAGAAAGCACGTGCGTGCAAATTACTTTTTCGCACAGTGGAACAAATTAATTGATCTTTCCGGCATTGGCGACACCCGTCACTGCGAGGCCGCAGGCCGTGGCAGTCCATCGTGACGAACTGACGATGTGGATTGCCGCGCTACGCTCGCAATGACGGGGATACTGTGATGAATTATGAAAATCTCAATCATTGAGAAACATGACGGAGACTGAGTGTGGACCGCTGGACCGAAATTGAACTGTTTGTGCAGGTGGCCGAAACCGGCAGCCTGAGCCGCGCGGCCGAGGCCATGGACCTCTCCAACGC
>JANPAZ010000067.1:0-4471 GCA_031430225.1 Rhodoferax sp.
AGCAGTCAGGCTTCACACCGCGCGTGGCGCAGGAGGCCGTGCAGGTGCAAACCATTGTGAGCCTGGTGGAAAGCGGCCTGGGCGTTGCACTGGTGCCCGGAGTGGCCAAGCGCTATGTGAACCGCGGGGTGAAGTTTCTGACATTGAGTGATGGCCCCAAAAAGCCAACCGGACCTGGTGCCGGGGCCAGCAGCATTGGCATTGCTTTGGCGACGCTGGATGACAACCGCAGCCGATTGGTGGAGACGTTTTCAAATCATGCGAAGGCTGTGACAGCGTCAGGGTCCAGGCAATGAACAACTAGCCGATTCAGGGAGATTCAGGGCAGCAGAGGGCAAACCAGCGAACTGCAACAAGCGCAGGCTCTCGCTCACCGGTGCGATACTTGAGCCCACGCAGTAGAGGAGCCCCGGTATTCCTGCAGGTAATCCAATACGACCCGTGTATCCCTGTGTATTTGAGGCAGATACGGTGTCAAAGCCAAACAGGTCAGTTCTTGAAAACCGACCTCCCACCAGGTTTTTACACGGGCAGTTTCTCGCAAAGCCATGAAATTTTTCTTACAAATCGTATTTATTGTCCGCAACGAAGCAAGCTATTTGCTGCGGTCGCCAAGACGAGTGCTCAGTGGGGCCCTGCTGGCATTTGTGCCTGCCCTGTACTGCGTGCTCTACATCACCAGTGTGTGGGATCCGGAAACCAAGACCAATGCCCTGCCGGTTGGCGTGGTCAACCTTGACCAGGGTGTTGAGTTTGCAGAGCACAACTTGAACCTGGGCTGGGAGATCTCGACCCGTCTTGAAGACGGCGCACGGTTCGGCTACGTGATGTTCAACGACGAACAAAAGGCCAGGACAGGGGTGCGCCAGGGCAAGCTTGCTTTTGCTGTGATCATTCCACGCGACTTCAGTGCCAGTGCGGTTCCCGGGGCTGAAGCAGATGCCGGGAAAGTTGTGATTTATACCTCCCAAGGCAATAACTATGAAACTGCGGCCATCGCCAAGCGCTTTGCAGAGAGGCTGGGGCGCGAGATCAATGAAAGCCTGAACGAACGGAGATGGGGCTTGGTGCTCCACAACGCAGCCGGCTCAAAACGCAATGTAGAACACCTGAACGATGTGGTAGGCACGCTGCGTGCCAATGCCCGGGGGCTTAGCACTGATTCATTGCAGACGACTGCTGGTGTGCAGGCGCTGGCTGGTGGCACTCGGCGCCTGAATGAGGGGGTCAGCCAATTGATCGCAGAGGCAAAACAGTTGAGGGGTAATTCGAGGGTGATGGATGCGGCGAGGCCTGGCAATACAGACCTCGATGAACTGGCCAGAGGTGCGAACGATGTGGTGGCCAGCGCTGCCAATCTGGCGAGTACCACACAAAAAAACAACCAGAACGTTGAACGCGTCTCAAAAGACATCGACCTATTGGACAAAGCTTTGCCACGCAAGGCAGAGAGCCCAGGCGGAAGCGCCGAGGGTCTGGCCCATTCGGTGGCACCCTTGCTGGAAATAGACGCGCCGGTTGAAAACAGCGGCAGTGGGTTTGCGGCCAACGTCGTTCCAGGTGCCTTGTGGCTGGGTGCTGCAATGGCCGCATTTTTGATCCACGTCCGGGTGTTGCCGCGCCACTCACAGTTCTTTTCCCGACCCGCGCAGGTTGTTGGCAAGGTATTTTTGCCTGCATGCGTAGTACTGCTTCAATCGCTGGTGGTGTACCTGGTGGTCTTGTATGGCTTGAAGATACGTGTCGTCAATCCGTGGGTGTTTGCTCTTACCCTGATCGTCTCGTCGATCGCATTTCTCTCCATCGTGTTTGCTCTGACCAAGGCCTTTGGTGATGCGGGCAAAGGCCTTGCGATGTTTCTTCTGGCGGTGCAGTTGTCTTCGTCGGGAGGCGTTTTGCCTGTAGAGCTCAGCGGTGGCCTGTTTGCACAAATCAGCCCCTGGTTGCCGCTGACCTGGGTTGTCGAAAGCATCAAAGTCAGCATGTTTGGCGCCTACGGTGGCGCCTGGCAAGAGCCCCTTTTTCTGGTCGGACTGGTGGGGCTGGCAGGCTTTGTTTTGTCGTGCAGTGTGGGACGCTGGCGCTTTGTCCAATCCGCAGTAAGGCGATCAACCACGGAGTACTAGCACCCCGACCACAGGGTGGTATCAGACCTTCTTGGCATTTGCCTTGTTGCGCTCGGTCAGCACGCCAATCAGGCCGTCAACGCCTTTTGCGTTGATTTCCTGGGCAAATTGGCTACGGTAGGTTTCAACCAGCCACACGCCCGCGACGTTGAGGTTATATATGCGCCAACCTGCACCCAGACCCGGGGTTTTTTCCAGTCGGTAGTCCATTTGAATGGTCTCCCCGCCACCCTTTATTTCAGCGCGTACCAGCACCTCTTTGTCTTCGGCGGCCGCCTTCAGGGGCTTCATGCTGATGGTTTGGTCCTTCAATTGCGCCAGGGCAGCGGCATAGGCGCGCACCAGCAAAATTTTGAACTCATCCTGCAACCGCTTTTGCTGTTCGGGGGTTATCTGACGCCAGATCGGACCCACGACGGCTGCAGTCATGCGTTGAAAATTGACATGCGGCATGATGCGTGAATCGACCAGGGCGACGACCTTGGCAACATCGCCAGCCCTCACGGCTTTGTCGTTCTTGAAGGTTTCCAGAACGTCGGACACGATCCGCTTGACCATCACGTCGGGCGCTTCATCTTCAGCATGTGCCAGTGGAGTGCCCAATGCGGTGGCAGCGATTACCGTCAACGCCAGTGCCTGACGCAAAAAGATTCTTTTCATTGTGTTTTCCGTTCCCTTGAGTTCACTCCAACCTGGCAACACCTGAGGGCTGTTTCAGGGCAGCATGTTCAACGCAAAAGTTTTCCAAATTTTACGCAGTTAGCCGGACCATCAAGCCGCGAGACTATGACTGGGGCAGGGTTACTGAAAAGGCTGCCAGCAATTCCTCAGACTCAGCCAATTTCGGTGGCCGCAAACCAGTCAGTGTCAGAGCCAGCTCAAATCCGCGTCACCAACCCCATCACCACCGATATCGTCATCAACCCCAGCGCCGTAGACACCGCCACCCCCGCCGTCACCAGTTCTTCCGCCACCTCGTAGCGCTGCGAAAACATGAACACGTTGGCACCAATGGGCAGAGACGCGGCGACGACCATCACAGTGAGGGGCACGCCGGTCAGGCCCACGGCCCAGCCAATGGCGGCCACCATGGCGGGCATGACCAGGTTTTTCAGCAGCGCCAGGCCGGTTGCGCCTTTCAGCTGAGCACCAATGCGGGCGCTGGCCAGCGTGGCGCCTACCAGCACCAGCGCCAATGGGCCCATCGCGTTACCCAGCAGCAACAGCGGGCGGTCCACCACTTCGGGCAGCACCAGTCCGGTCTGCGCAAACAGCAGCCCCAAAATGATGGGCAGAGGCACCGGGTGAAAAATGCCGTTGCGCAATGCGCCCAACACCATCAGCATCATGCGCCGCTTGCGCGCCAACGCATCGGCACCGGGCTCGGGCGGCACTTTGGACGCGGCCTCGTGCGCCACGGCGAGCTCCAGCATGACAGTAGCCAGGGTCAGCATGATGAGGGCGTGCAATGAGATCAATGTGAACAGCGTCACCAGCCCGGTCTCGCCATAGGCCAGACCCACCAGCGGGATGCCAATGGCCACAGTGTTGCTGAACGTTGCCGCCAATGCCACCACGGCCGCGCGGCGTGTGGCACCTTGCCAGAACAGCATCACCCCAAACAACAAAATGGCTGCAGCAAAGTAGACCGCCACGGGTTTGAAGTCCAGCCGCTCCACGTGCACTGTGCTCATGGTGCGAAACAGAAGCGCGGGGGTTAGCACCACAAAGACCAGCGCCGCAAGGTCTTTTGTGGCTTCAGCCCTTATATAACCTGCCCGGCCAGCTATGAAGCCGATAGCAATCAGGAGGACCACCGGAATCAGGGAGGACAGGACGATAGCGTTCATGAGCGGGCGAATTTCGAATAAGCGAGTCTACCAACGACATCCGGGTTTTCACCTATGCCGTTGTCCGCCTGACCTTTTCACGCTGCCCGCCGCCCTCCCTTTTTAGAAACTCACCTGCAACCCCAGCCGTACATTGCGCCCCGGCAATGGTGCTTTGCCCGGCGCCGTTTGGGTAAGGATGGAACTGGCCGAGTACGCCAACACATCGCCCAGGTTGTCTACCCGTGCAAACCAAAGCAGGTTGCTGGACCCCAACTTCTGCCGGTAGTTGATGGACGCGTTGACCAGGGTGTAGGCCGCGGTTGCGGGTTGCCCCGCTGCCACTTCGTTTTGCGCGGCCACGTGGTTCACGCCAAACCGTGCACCCCACGCCCCTTGTGCCCAGGCCAGGGTGGCACCCAGGCGAACCGGCGCAATGCGGGGCAACGGCTGGCTGGTGCTGGTGTTCACCGCACGAACCGTGTCCGCACGCCATTCCAGATCAAGCGTCTGCGC
>JANPAZ010000068.1:0-14528 GCA_031430225.1 Rhodoferax sp.
TGCGATGGTGGCCGACCATGAGCGCTCCACCGGCCCCTGGGAAATTGAATGGGTGGCCCTGCCCGAAATTTTCTGCCTGATGTCAGGCGCATTGAAGCAAACAAAGTTCATTCTGGCCGGGCTGGAAGTGGATGCCGACCAAATGCGCCGCAACATCGACCTGACGCACGGCCTGGTGATGAGCGAGGCCGTGATGATGGGCCTGGGCCCGTACATCGGGCGTGAATACGCTCACGATCTGGTCTACGACATTTGCCGGGACGCACTCAAGCAAAAGCGCCCTTTGATCGAACTGCTGGCCGAGCACCCCGAAATCAAAAAACACGTCACACGCGAGCAGCTGGCCGGGTTTTGTGACCCCATGAACAACCTGGGGCAAGCGGGGGTGATGGTTGACCGGGTGCTGGCCGCACGCAAGTCCTGATGTGACGATTCAGGATCAAAACGCCTGGCCCAGTCAACCTACATGCCCAGAGATTTCAAAAGTTCGTCGTGGTCGCTCGCCGACGCCGGCTCAGTGGCGGCAGGGCCTGCAACCTGTTGGGCATTTGTCTGGGCGATCAGTTCATCCGGGTTGGCTATTTCATTGACGTCAAAGTCATGCAACCTGATGAACTCGGTGTGGTCAATCGCCAATTCCAGGTAAAAGATGTTGTTTTTCCCGGTGTAGAAGGTCACACGCCGGGCTTCGGGTTTGTCCAGGTGCGTGTCTACGCTCAAGGCCACCTGCTTGTTCAGGACCAGCATTTTGGGCTGGTTCTGGGTGATATGGGTTTGCAGTTCGCGGCGCACCTTGCCGGTGAAGTCACCCACGATCTGATTCATGAGCTCGCCCATGATGTTGCTCACCTCATCCGAGGTGTGGGAATTGGCCAACTCGCTCTTGGGCATCCCCATATTGAGCATGTAGCTCTCATAGAGCTCCATGGCCGTCTGCGCAGAGAAATTAATGACCACCAAGCCTGAAAAACCGCCATCAAACAGCACAAAGCATCCGATGTCGGGCTTGAGACATGTCTTGGTGATGCGCTGAACCATGCCTGAATAGTTGATCTGGCATTGCGTGGCTACATTGAGCACGCGTGTAACCGAGTTGCACAGGCTGGTCAGCAGGTCTTCGGTGCCATAAACCACGACAGATTCTTTACTCGTATTGACCATGTCTCACCTTCCCGGCTTCAAAAGGTTAACTTTACCAGCCTGTCAGGCATTAGAAACTGTTCACTACGTCACGCCGCATAACGTCAGTCGGCCTTGATTCCGGCCCGAGCCACGATGTCGCTCCATATCTTCTGCTCGCCCGCGATGAACTTCGCGTAGTCCGCCGAAGACCCACCGCCGCCTACGGCGTTGTCGGAAGCAAAGCGCTCCGTCACGGCCGACGACTTCAGCGCCTTGAGTGATTCTTCTTGCAGGCGCTTGACGATCTCGGGCGGCGTCCCTGCCGGAACGTGTATGCCGTACCACTGCGAGGTCTCAAAATTCTTGAATCCCATTTCCGCCACGGTGGGCACATCGGGCAGGGCCGGTATGCGCTGCTGGGTTCCCACGGCAATCGCACGCAGCTTGCCTGCCCGGATGTGCGCGCCCAGTGCTGGCATGCCTGCCGATGAAGCCTGGGTGCGCCCCGACAGAAGATCGGTCAACTGCGGGCCGGTGCCGCGATAGGGAATGTGCGTGATGAACATGCCCGTGACCAGCTTGAGGTATTCCATGGCCAGATGCCCGGCACTGGCATTGCCTGCTGAACCGTAATTGAGCTGACCCGGGTTCTTCTTCACGTAGGCCACGAACTCCTGAAAATTTTTGGCCGGTACATCGGGGTGAATCACGAACACATTGGGTACCTTGGCCAGCAGGGTCACCGGCAAGAAGTCCTTGTTCACGTCATACGGCTGATTTTTCAGCATGTAAGGGTTCACCGCCATCGTGCCGACGTGGGTCAGTATCAGCGTGTGGCCGTCAGGCGCTGCCTTCGCGACTTCCTGCATGGCGATGGCGCCTGCGCCACCCGGCTTGTTTTCAACAAAGACACTTTGCCCCAGCTGCTTGGTCAATTCCGCTGCGACAGATCGGGCTACGATCTCGGACGTGCCACCCGGCGCGAAGGGAACAACGAAGCGAATGGCTTTGGATGGCCATGCCGATTGAGCCAGGAGACCTGGCGCTGCAACCAGCGCTGCCGTGGCTCCCGCGATTTGCAATACGCGCCGGCGAGGAGGGTAAATGAGATTCATACGGTTGGTTTCCAGCAAAGACTATTTATGGACAATCCCGCAGCATAGTCCCGGCCCGCGCCAAAAGGTATTCGCGCATACCCCGACGCCGGCCGCCCAACGCGTGCCTACTGAATCACATTTCGCAAGTTGTCGCCACTGTTCCAGCGACGCAGATTCTCCAGAAATTGGGCCGTCACACGCAAGGCATTGCCGCTGGAGTGGCCCGCTGAATGCGGTGTGACAATGACGTTTTCCATATCCCACAGCGGGGAATCTGCGGCCAGAGGCTCGTGTTGAAACACATCCAGGCAGGCACCGCCCAGGTGAGCACTCTTCAAGGCAGCCACCAATTCAGCCTCGACCACTACCTCGCCGCGAGCGACATTCACCAGGCAGGCTCCACGCGGCAGTGCCTGCAGCGCGCGGGCATCCAGCAGCCCCCGTGTTTTGTCGGTAAGGGGGCAGGCCAGAACCAGCCAGTCCGCACGCGGCAGAACATCGTGCAAGGCTTCAAAGGTCACCATCGTCAGGGCGTCTGTTGAGGGTATCGCCGTTTGACGCACCACAACCAGTTGCATTCCCAAAAGCTGAAGAAAAGCCCCGATACGCTGGCCGATTGGCCCCCAGCCTACCAACACAGCGGTCTGGCCGCAAAGGTCTGGCGGCTCACGTGCACCGAGCAGCGGCGCCCATGCGTGAGCACGCTGGGCCGCCATCAGCTGGGGAAAGCGGCGTGACAGTGCCAACAGCCCCGCCAGCGCGGATTGCGCCACAACATCGGCATTGGCGCCAGACGACGTGGTCACCGTCACACCGCGCGCACGCAGTTCAACATAGATGGGGCGGTCGGCACCTGCAGAGTGAATGTGAATCCACTTCAAGGTCACGCTACGGCGCAATACCGCGTAACAGGCTTGCAGCGAATCTGCAGGCTCGTGTTTGGTAGACAGCCCCGTGACGTCACGCGAGATGAAGGCAACGTCAATATCGGCCACATCGGGTGCACAGCTTGTGGCCGTCTCGATAGAAACCAGCTCATAGGGACGCCCGCCCATGACCCGTGCTACCTCGCCTTGCAGGGACTCTTTCGCCTGCTGCGACAACAAAATACGCAATGGCGAGCCCAATGGCGCATTCATCCAACAAAACTCATTCTGCGGTCGCCCCGGACTCACGCACAATGGCCTTCCATTTGTCATGCTCGCGCTGGACGAACTGACCAAACTGCGCCGGTGATCCCCCCACGGGATCAGCCCCCTGGGCCACCATCTGCTGCTCGACCCCGGACATTTGCAAAACCTCATTCACCGCTGCGTTGATAACCGCCGTAACCGCATCGGGTGTTCCCCTGGGTGCAAAAAAGCCAAACCATGACCCCGCCTCAAAACCGGGAAATCCTTTTTCAGCGACCGTAGGCACGGCCGGTAGTGCACGCGAGCGTTTGAGACTGCTGACCGCAATGGGCCGCAACTTGTCAGCGGCAATGTGCGGCATCACCGAGGGAATGGTGGCAAACATGAATTGAATGCGACCCGCCAGCAAGTCCTTTAGCGCATCGGCACCCTTGTAGGGCACGTGAACCGCCTCGACGCCAGTGCGCTTGCCCAGCATGAAACTGGAGAGGTGCGACGAGGTGCCAATACCGGTGGAGCCGTAGTTCAACTTGCCTGGATTGGCCTTCGTGTAGGCGACAAACTCCTCCATGGTTTTGACGGGCAACGAAGGATGGATCACCAGCACATTGGGCACATCGGCAATCTGAACCATAGGCACCAGATCGGTCAGCGGGTTGTAGGGCAGCTTGCCATACAAGGTGGGATTGACGGCGATCGGCCCCACCGAATTGACGATCAGCGTGTAGCCATCGGGGGCCGCACGCACAACCGATTCTGTGCCCATGTTGCCACCGGCACCGGGTTTGTTGTCGATCAGAAACGGCTGCTTGAGTTTTTCAGCGAGCTGCTGGGCCACGTTGCGCGCCAGTATGTCGGTCGTCCCACCTGCCGTAAAGGCCACCACCACCCGCACGGGCTTTGCCGGGTATGCCTGTGCGTAGACTGCTCCTGTACCCAAAGCCAACCCCAGTGCGACACAAGCACTCAGTGCATGATGAAAAGTGGTCATATTTGGCGTCCTCGTTTTGTTTTGAATAGCGTGATGTGTCGGTCACGTCTTGTAGCTCGGGTCCATCCGGTCAAGCTTGCGAAGCAGGGCCGGCCACTCCATCAGGCCATAGGGCCTGCGAGTACTAGGCTGGTAGTTGCTCCAGGTCTCTTCAAGAATAGGCTGAGCTACCTTGACCAGAGGTGTATTGCATGCCATTGCCGCCAGTTGGGCATGGCATGCGAGCTCAATGCGGTGCATCCAGTTGAATGCCTCCCCGATACTTCTCCCCACAGTCAGCGCACCATGGTTACGCAGCATCAATGCCTCACCCGAGCCGAGGTCTTGAACCAGTGAAGCCTGCTCTTCAAGCCCCAGGACCACGCCCTGGTAGTCGTGATACCCGATCTTCAAAAACCGCATGCCCGTCTGCGTGATGGGCAGCAGGCCGCACTCCAGCGCGGACACCGCCATAGAAGCCCAACTGTGCGTGTGGATGACACAGGCCACCTCGGGTCGGGCCTCGTGTACGGCACTGTGAATGACATAGCCGGCCTTGTTGACACCATAGTTCAGGTCACCAAAATCAGGCTTGGAGAGAATACTGCCGTCGTGGTCAATCTTGATCAGGCTTGAAGCTGTGATCTCCTCGTACATCATGCCGTAGGCATTAATCAGGAAAGCACCCTCCTCGTCCGGCACGCGCGCTGAGATATGGTTGGCCATCATGTCGGACATGCCGTAGATGGCCACCAGCCGGTAGCAAGCTGCAAGATCGACCCGGGCCTGCCACTCGGCGGGAGAGCAGCGATCTTTCATGGATTCAATGTGCAGAAAGCCGTTATCGGTCATGTCAACTCCTGATTGATTTCAAAACACTCCCCACAGGCGAATGCTAGTCGCCCCCCAGCCTGAGGTTGCTGGGCAGCCGTTTTTCTATCGCCCATTTCAACAATGCAGCACTCCTGAAAACGCCATGTGCGAATTTGCCATAAGGCAGCGTGAGGAACAGCGCCATCACCACGCCAAGGTGTACCGCCAGCAGCATCGGCAAGGCTGTCGTGCCACTGGCTAGCCAAAGGGCCATACCTGTCAGGCTGGTGAAAAAAAGCAGCGCAATGAAGCCACGGTCCATGGGCTGCTGGGTGGCATCGCCGTGCTGGGGATCACGCCGCAGGTTAAGCACGAAGAGCCCGGCCGTACCGGCCATCAAGCTGATGCCGCCCGTTACCCCCAGCAGTTTCGGAACGCTCGGCAACGCATAGGGTGCAGGCCAGCCCAGCAGGTAGTGGTACAACGTGGCCACGCTTGTGGCGGCAAAACACAGCATGAACCCGTAGAAGGTGGCATGGTGAAAGCGGCGACGCCATAGCGTGGACGCATCATCTTCGTTGGCGCAACCTTGTCCGTGTCCCCCATCAAGGTATTTCAATGTGAGCGCATTGGACGCTGCCTCGCGGCCCGCCTGCGCAGACATCGATGCGGGTGTCACCTCACGCCAGAAGCGTCGCACGCCCAAGGTAAGTGCGAGAACGGCAAACAGAAACACCGGCGCAAAAAGCAGCACCATCAAGTTATGCGGAAATACAGCGTAAAAGCTGCCTGCCTGCGGCACATGGAACAGGGAGCCTTTCAGGGCAATCGCCAGCACCAGAAATAGCGCCAAGCCGCCCGCCAGAGCCAATGCAAGAGTCAACCCGTTTCGCCGGTAGAGCCCTCCCAGTGCTGACGGCCAGGCGAAATCGACATAGGTGTCAATGCGCACTTGAGCCATGGCTTGCGGCACGTTGACAGCAAACTCGTGGGGCGGTGCGTACTGGCAGGCGTGCAGGCAGGCACCACAGTTATGGCACAGGTTGGCCAGGTAATGGATGTCGGCTTTGCCAAACTCCAGGCGGCGCGTCATGGCGGGGAAGACAGCGCAAAAACCCTCGCAGTAACGGCAGGCATTGCAGATTTGCATCTGGCGTGAGACCTCGGCCTCCGGTGCGCTCTGTGCGCCGCTGCCTACCCAGTCGCCCACCCATTGACCCGCCGCCAAGGCACGGGCATCGCGGGTCAGCGCTTCAAGGGTAGGGGCTTCAGGCGGCTGCAAGTTGATTCTCCGTGTTTACTACTGATTTCATAGCTACCTGGGCTGATTGCACGCCAGCAATACGCCCAAATGCCGTACCAATCGACATGCCCACACCGGCGGTGTAGCCCTTACCCAGCACGTTGCCCGCCATCATCTCGCCCGCTACAAAAAGGTTGCGGCTGGGCACACCGCCAAAATGAACAGCAGTGGTTTCATCTGTTTTGAGTCCCAGGTAGGTAAAGGTGATGCCAGGCTTGACCGCGTAGGCGTAAAACGGCGCCGTGTCGATGGGGCGGGCCCAGTGCGTTTTGGCAGGGCTTACCGCTTCGGTGTGGCAGTCGTCCAGCATGGTGTGGTCAAAGGTGCCCACGCGGCAGGCGGCGTTGTATTCGGTCAGGGTTTGCATAAAGGTGGGCACGTCCAACCCCAGTTGTTGCGCCAGTTCGGGCAGGCTGTTGGCACGCACGCCAGGGAACACGGGCGGCATGAAGCGACCCACGGCTTTGGCATCAATCACCGAGTAAGCCACCTGCCCGGGTTGCTGCGCCACCAGCCGCCCCCAAATGGCGTATCGCTTGGGCCAGAAATCTTCGCCCTCGTCGTAAAAGCGTTTGGCCTCGCGGTTGACCACCACGCCCAGGGACACGCAGTCGATACGCGTGCAGATGCCGCCGTCATAGAGCGGCGCACGGGCATCAATGGCCACCATGTGGGCCTGTGTGGGGTCACCAATGCGGTCAGCGCCCGCCTCCAGCAGGTGCTTGAGCAGCACGCCCTGGTTGAAGCGGGTGCCTCGAATCAAAAAATTGTCTGCCGGCCATTCGCCCTGTGCGTTTTGGCCCCAGGCTTCGCGCAACCAGGGCAGGTTGGACTCGAACCCACCCGCCGCTAGCACACAGGTTTTAGCCACAATACGCTCCTGGCCGACGAAAGCCGCCACAAATTGCCCGCCCTCCAATTCAAGCCGTTCCACCGGCGCGTTGTAGCGGATCTGAACACCCAGCTTCTCGGCACTGCGGTAGTAGGCATTGACCAGCGCCTTGCCGCCGCCCATGAAGAAAGCGTTGGTACGGCTTAAGTGCAGGGTGCCCGAGAGCGAAGGCTGAAAATGCACGCCGTGCCTGCGCATCCAGTCACGGCAATTGGACGAGGCCCGAATCGCAACGCGGGCCAGGTGTTCATTGGTCTGGCCACCGGTGACCTTGAGCAAGTCTTGCCAAAACTCTTCTTCGGGGTAGGCTTCAGTCAAGACGTCTTGCGGTGCGTCGTGCATGCAGCGCAGGTTGCGGGTGTGGCCCGAATTGCCACCCCGCCATTCACGCGGCGCAGCTTCGAGCAGCATGACGCTGGCACCCGCCTCGCGCGCCATCAGCGCGGCGCACAAGGCAGCATTGCCACCGCCAATGACCAGCACATCTATGCTCACAGCAACCTCATCGTGATTATTTACGGGCTTGCAATGTAGACTCTAAACCTGTGTGGCGAAAGTACCGCACGGCGATAGGGCCATCACAATTCGTGATGGACAAGACGCGTGCCTTGCCACTGGCCACAGCGCACCAGTTCGCGTGCGCAGTCGGCCAGCACCACACGCGTGGCCAGTGCGGCGGGGGAGAGTTCGTCGTCGGACAGGCTGCACAGTGCATTGACACGCCGCACCTGCGTACCGGCAATTTCAACCCAGTGAAACCGCTGCACCGCGTCGGGCAAACGGCCCAGTGCTGCCCACGGCTGCACTGTGTAGCCCAGCCCGGCGCTTACGGTGTCCATCAGCATGGCAAGTGAGTCGATCTCGGCCACCACATTGGGTTTGAATTTGGCACGGGCGAAGGCCGCGTCGAGCGTGCTGCGCAGCCCGTGCGCGCCGGTGGGCAAGATCAGGGGCAGCCCTTTGAGTTGGGCGATTCGCAGCGCCACAGAGCGCTGGGGTATGCCACCTTCGCCGGTGGGGCGCGGCCCCATCAAAAACAGTTTTTCTTCAAGCAGCGGCATCACGCTCCAGCGCCGGGCGATATCGGTGTTGGACAGCACGGCCAGGTCTAGCTGGCGTGAGTTCAGCATGGTGGTGATGTGACCCGACATGCTTTCGACCATGTGCAGCCGCACGTCCGGGTAGCGCTCCCGCATTGCGCGCATCAGTGGCACGCCCAGTACCGACGCGGTGGTAGAGGCCAGCCCCACGCTCACGGTACCGGTCAGGCGCGCCTGCTGGGCCACCCGCGCGGCCTGCTCGGCATGGCGCAGGACAAGCTGGGCCTCGCGGAAGAACGCCAGCCCGGCTTCGGTAGGCAGCACGCCTTTGCTGCTGCGCTGAAGCAGTCGGGTAGCCAGTTCGCTTTCAAGCCGGCTGATTTGCTGGCTAAGCGCCGACTGCACCAGGTCCAGCGCCAGCGCGGCGCGGCTCAGGCTGCCCTGCTCAACGGCACAGACAAAGTAACGAAGCTGACGCAGTTCCACGCTGGATCACCTAAAGGCTATGGCGCACGGGGGGATGGGGCATGGCGGGATAATCGCACAACTATGGACAATCAACACGGCAAGCAACGGGTGGTGGTGGGTTTGAGCGGGGGCGTGGACTCTGCGGTGACTGCCTACCTGTTAAAGCAAAAGGGTTACCAGGTCATTGGCATCTTCATGAAAAATTGGGAGGGAGATGACGACGACCAGTTCTGTTCGTCCAACATCGACTTCGTGGACGCGGCAGCCGTGGCCGATGTATTGGGCATCGAGATCGAGCACGTGAACTTCGCCGCCGAATA
This sequence comes from Rhodoferax sp., assembly GCA_031430225.1. Taxonomy (GTDB): domain Bacteria; phylum Pseudomonadota; class Gammaproteobacteria; order Burkholderiales; family Burkholderiaceae_C; genus JANYCG01. Next base: position 9,159 of record JANPAZ010000068.1, read on the forward strand.
CAAAGACCGCGTGTTTGCCGAGTTCCTGCGCGAATACCAGGCCGGACGCACGCCCAACCCCGACATTTTGTGCAACGCAGAGATCAAGTTCAAGGCCTTTCTGGACCACGCCCTGCGCCTTGGTGCGGAGAAAATTGCGACCGGACATTACGCGCGGGTTCGTCTGAACGCGGCCTCAGGCCAACATGAGCTTCTCAAAGGCCTGGACCCGTCCAAAGACCAAAGCTATTTTTTGCATAGGCTGAATCAGGCGCAGTTGTCCAAAACGCTGTTTCCCGTGGGCGAGCTACACAAGACCGAGGTGCGCCGCATTGCCACCGAAATTGGCTTGCCGAATGCGAAGAAAAAGGACTCGACCGGTATCTGCTTCATTGGCGAGCGCCCGTTTCGGGACTTTCTGAACCGCTACATCGCCAAAGAGCCCGGACCGATCAGAGACGACAAGGGCCGCGTGCTGGGCGAGCATGTGGGCCTGAGCTTTTACACGCTGGGGCAGCGCCAGGGCATCGGCATTGGGGGCGTGAAGGCTAAAGGTGCTGACCTCAAGGCTGCGCAAGCACGTGGGCAGCGCGGGGTGGGCGAGCATCAGCCGTGGTTTGTGGCGCGCAAGGACATGGAAAACAACACGCTGTGGGTGGTGCAGGGTCACGACCACCCCTGGCTGCAATCAATCGCACTGGATGCGCAAGACGCCAGCTGGGTGGCCGACAGTCCCCCGTTGCCTGGGCACTATGCCGCCAAGAGCCGGTACCGCCAGGCTGACGCAACGTGTGCCTTGCGCAACGCCAGCCCGGACACATTTCACCTGGATTTCACCCTGCCGCAATGGGCCGTGACGCCAGGACAGTCCGCCGTGTTGTACGACGGTGAGGTTTGCCTGGGTGGTGGTGTGATTGCTACACAATAAATAGCGAACTATTGAATGAACACGTGGGCCATTTACCACTTCTCCTTCGATACTCTATTCAAATCGCCGTATAGCGGGTATCTCCGGAGTCGCCGTGCCGCGCTTCGACCCATAATCCGGCTTCCTGACCCGCCGTTTTTTGACGGCTTGCCTTATTCGAATTACTGATTTCTGAGGAGATTGCCATGACCACTCGTCGCCAGTTCGCCCAAGCCGCCGCAGCCGCCAGCGTTCTCAGCGCATTGCCATCGGGTTTTGCACAAGCTCAGGGGATGCTTGAAAACCTCCGGATCATCGTCGGCTTCCCCCCGGGCGGCACGACGGACGCCTTTGCCCGACGCATGGCCGAGAAGCTTCGCGGGGTCTACGCCACGAACGTCGTCGTTGATAACAAAGCAGGCGCTGGCGGACAGGTGGGCGTGATTAATCTGCGTGATGCGCCCGCAGACGGATCGGTCATGCTGTTCACGCCGGGCTCGATGATCACCATCTACCCGCATACCTACCCCAAGCTCCAGTACAAAACATCGGACGTGTTGCCAATCGGCACCGGGATTTACACCGCGTTTGGCCTGGGTGTCGGCCCGGCTGTACCCGCTTCGGTGACCAACCTCAAGGAGTTTATTGTCTGGCTCAAGGCCAACCCGAACCTGGCCAACTACGGAACACCCGGCGCGGGTTCCATGCCGCACCTGGTTGCGGCACTGCTGGACAAGGCTGCCGGCACCAACATGAAACAGATCGCCTACCGCGGCTCAGGCCCCGCCATCGTCGAACTGCTCGGCGGCCAGTTGCCATGCTTTTCATCACCCATTGGCGACTACCTGCCACACCTCGCCGGCGGCAAAATTCGTCTGCTGGCCGTCTCGGGCAAGGCACGCTCGCGGTACGCGCCCAACGTGCCCACCTATGTGGAGCAGGGGTTCACCGAGCTGGACATGGAAGAATGGTTTGGCTTTTTCATGCCGGCGCGCACCCCGATTGCGATTGCCACCCGGATGAACGATGCGTTGAAAGCCCTGATTCCCGCCAAGGACGTAGCCGAATTTGCCAACCCGATCGGCCTGGTGCCCACGGCGTCTCCGAGCATTGACGACTTCGCCAGAACCGTCAAAGCCGACTCCGAACTGTGGGGCGGCTATGTGAAGCGCATCGGCTTCTCCGCCGAATCCTGATCGCCCGCGTTACTTCGCAAACAGCGAATCCAGATCTTTAAACGACTTGAACTCGAGCGCATTGCCGCTGGGGTCCAGGAAGAACATCGTGGCCTGCTCGCCCGCTTCGCCCTTGAAGCGGACATAGGGCTCAATCACGAATTTCGTGCCCGCCGCTGCCAGCCGGTCGGCCAGTGACTGCCACTGCGCCATGGGGAGTACCGCGCCAAAGTGCGGAACAGGCACGTTATGGCCATCCACGGCATTGGTAGGTTTCTCGGACGCCGCGTTATGCACCAGGTGGGTCACGATCTGGTGGCCATAGAAATTGAAGTCGATCCACTCGTCCGAGCTGCGACCTTCAGGGCAACCCAGCACTTCACCGTAAAACTTTCGGGCGGCATCCAGGTCACTGACCGGGAAAGCCAGGTGAAACGGGGGCAAAGAGATGGCGACTGTGCTCATGGTGGGGCTATCAATTCAAAAAGTGAAAACTGGTTTTAAAAAATGTTCCGCAACAAAAAAGTTCGGGTCTAAAACGGAATGTCGTCATCCATGTCGTCAAAGCCGCTGGGCGACTTGGAACCTGCGGGGGGAGTCTGGCGCGGAGCCTGTGCAGCGGGGCGCGAGGCTGGCGCCGGACGCGAATAGCCACCTCCACCACCGCCGCCACCACCACTCGCTCCACCCCCATAGCCACCGCCGTCATCATCACCCGACGGCCCGCCCATACCCTGGCGGCTGCCCAGCATCTTCATTTCATCAGCACGGATCTCAGTGGTGAATTTTTCCTGGCCGTCCTTGTCGGTCCACTTGCGGGTGCGAAGGCTGCCTTCCACGTACACCTGCGATCCCTTGCGAAGGTACTGCTCCACAATTTCAGCCAGACGGCCATTGAAAACGACACGGTGCCACTCGGTGGCTTCACGCATTTCGTTGGACTGCTTGTCCTTCCACTTGTCGGTGGTGGCAATGGTGACGTTGGCGACCCGGTCGCCACTGGGGAATGAGCGAACTTCAGGGTCACGGCCCAGATTGCCGACGATGATGACTTTGTTGACGGATGCCATATTGAACTCCTCTTGATAACCGTAATTATGCGACGTTGACGCCCGCGACCGGATTGGCCCTGGCGGGGGCGACCATCGGCCAGGCCACGACGAGCCAGAGCAGCATGGCACCCGCACACACCGCAAACAAGCCTTGGGCGCCGAGATGCTTCACCAGCCACCCACCGGCGACACCTCCCACAAAAAACCCGAGTGACTGCAATGTGTTGTACACGCCCAGCGCGGCACCGCGAGAATGCGCTGGCGCCACCCTGGAGGCCATGCTGGGCTGGCTGGCCTCCAGCACGTTGAAGCCACAGAAAAATACAAACAGCAAAACGGCCAGTGCTGCCAGCTGAGGCGGACCAGAAGCGGCCCACATCAGGCCAAGTTGCACCAGCGCAATCAGTCCCACGGCCGTCAGGAAAACAGCTCGCAGGTAGCCTTTTTTTTCCAGCCGGAACAACGTTATACCCATCACCACAAACGAACCCAGCACGGCCGGCAAGTACACCTGCCAGTGCAACTCCTTGTCCAACCCAGCCTGCACGAGCATGGCGGGCACAGCCACCCACATGGCCAACTGCACGGCATGCAACACGAAAACTCCAAAATCCAGACGCAGCAGGGCAGGGTTTCGCAGCACCCCGCCCAGGCTGCCGCGTGGCGTGTCCAGGTGCTTCACCGGTTCGGGTGGCACCCACCAGATCACCGCAGCAATACCCCCCAGGGCCAGCGAGCACGTCAATGCAAACAGGCCGGCCAGGCCGATGTGGACCACCAGAATCGGTGCCAGAACCAGAGACAGGGCAAACATCAGGCCGATGCTGGCCCCCACCAGGGCGATGGCCTTGGTGCGCACCTCATCACGGGTTTGGTCTGCCAGCAGTGCAGTCACCGCCGCCGAGATGGCGCCCGCACCCTGGATGGCGCGCCCGGCAATCAGCCAACCCAGCGTTTGCGACGTAGCGGCCGCAAAACTGCCAATGGCAAATATCAGCAAGCCCGCAATGATGACCCGCTTGCGTCCCAACCGGTCAGAGGCCATGCCAAAAGGGATCTGAAGCAGGCCCTGCGTCAGGCCGTATATACCCATCGCCAGACCAATCAGGGCGGGGTCGTCGCCCCCCGGGTACTGACGGGCTTCCAGCGCAAAGACAGGTAGCACCAGAAAGAGGCCCAGCATGCGCAGGGAAAACAGGGTGGCCAGCGACGCACTGGCGCGCCGCTCCATGGGCGTCATGGCTTGGGCGACAGCAGCAGGCGGGGATGAAACAGACGCAGACACGAGAAGTTCAGAAAATTGCCACAGCATTTGGGCCATGAGCCAAAACGCCCTATTGTCTCCCATCCCGCTGGCGCGGCGCCACTAACATGTTGCGCTACCTGGTCGCTCCGCTTGTCGTTCAGAGATCGCGTCGAAGGGACTCATGTGAGAATTCACCCATGACTGAATTTGACGTCGCCATCATCGGCGCTGGCATCGCGGGTGCCTCGCTGGCCTGGCGGCTTGCCGGACATCGCAGCGTGTTGCTGCTGGAGCGTGAAGCCCAACCGGGCTATCACTCCACCGGGCGGTCTGCAGCCATGTTCATGGAAAGTTATGGTCCACCCACTGTGCGGGCACTGACACGGGCCAGCGGGGCTTTTTATGAGCAGCCACCCCCAGGTTTTGCGCAAGCCCCCCTCCTAAAGCCGCGGGGTGCGCTGTATCTGGCAACCCATGGCCAGGAGGCGCTGATGGCACACACCCGGGCCGAGTTGGCCGAAAGCTGCCCCGATCTGCGCGAGTTGGATGCGGCAGATGTGCTGGCACGGGTGCCCTGCTTGCGACCCGAGCTGGTGCATGGTGCCCTTTACGACGGTGCCTCGCAAGATATTGACGTCAATGCCCTGCACCAGGGCTTTCTGCGTGGTTTTCGCCAAACTGCCGGTGTAGACGGCGAGCTGCGCAACGGCGTGACCTTGACCCACGCCCGCCATGACGGCCAACGGTGGCACCTGCAATTTGCGGACGGCCATACCGTGATGGCGCGCACAATTGTCAACGCTGCCGGTGCCTGGGCCGACGAGTTGGCCGCCCTGTTTGGCGCACGCCCCATTGGTCTGGTACCGCACCGCCGCAGCGCTTTCACGTTCAAGGCACCCGAGGGCTTTGACGTCACAAACTGGCCGGCGGTTGTGGGCGTGGATGAAAGCTACTACTTCAAACCCGACGCCGGGCAAATGCTGGGCTCGCCCGCCAATGCCGACCCCACGG
>JANPAZ010000069.1:0-1545 GCA_031430225.1 Rhodoferax sp.
CCGCTGTGGGTGTGATCATGCCCGAATGGCTGCGCGACGTGCCCAAGGTGTCAGACTGGTACCTGCCCATGTTTGGCGCTGCAGTGGTGTTGCTGATGATCTGGCTGCCCGATGGCCTGCTGAGCATCCCTGACCGCCTCAGGGCTAAGCGACAAGCCCGACTCGACTCGGCGGCCCGCGCTGCTGCCGGGCAAACTGCTGTCAACCCCAAGGGAGCGAAGGCATGACCCACCACCACTCTCATGACCGCCCGGCCGGTCAGCCTTTGCTACAGGTCACAGGTCTCAAAAAGGCTTATGGTGCCATTCAGGCCGTGGGCGGCGTGAGCTTCCAGGTGCAACCGGGTGAGATATTTGGTGTGATCGGGCCCAACGGCTCGGGCAAGACCACGCTGTTCAACAGCATGCTGGGTCAGATCACGCCTGACGCCGGCAAGATTGAACTCAACGGCGAAGACGTAACAACCTGTGGCCCACTGGAACTCAACCGGCGCGGTGTAGGCCGCACGTTCCAGACGCTGCAGGTCTTTGGCAAGATGACCGTGCGCGACAACCTCATTGTGGCGGCACAGGAACATTCCGGCTCCATGTTCAGCCGCATCTTCGCACCGGGCGACTCGGGCCTGGGCGCCAAGGCCGATGCGCTGATCGACCAGTTCCGCATTCGCCATGTGGCTGACAAAAAGGCGGGTGAACTGTCTTATGGCCAACAGAAGCTGGTGGACATTGCCATGGCCTTCATGAGCGAGCCCGACCTTGTTTTGCTGGATGAGCCTTGTGCGGGTGTAAACCCCAGCCTGGTGGGCGGCATCAGCACGCTGCTCAAGGAACTCAACCGGAACCCCAAGTTTGGCAAGAAGAGCTCATTCGTAGTGATTGAGCACAACATGGATTTTGTGATGGACCTGTGCCACCGCATCATGGTGATGGTGGAAGGTCAGGTAATGGCCATTGGTACTCCGGCGGAAATACGTGGCAATAAGCAAGTCCTTGATGCTTACTTAGGAAGCTAATCATATGTGGCACACCCCCCGGCTTCGCGCACTGCGTGTCGCTTCGCTTTCCCCCTTGCAGGGGGCAACACCAGCAGCCCGGCGAAGCCGGTTCTGCGATGTTTCTGGAAAATAGATGGTCTGTTGGAGAAATTGAGATGACTACCGATACCTGTATTGAATTTGTCGATGTGGTGGCGGGCTACAAGGATTTCATGATCCTGAACAACCTGTCGTTCAAGGCCAAGCGCGGCACCATCACGTTGTTACTCGGACCCAATGGGGCGGGTAAGTCAACCGTGCTCAAGACGCTGTTCGGCCTGCTCAAACCCCGCCAGGGAAAAGTGCTGCTGGACGGTGAAGACGTGAGTGGTTCCACGCAAAAAGCGTTGCTGGCGAAAGGCATTGCCTTTGTGCCCCAGGGGCGCAACCTGTTTGGCCAGCTCACCGTGTTTCAAAACCTGGAGCTGGGCGGTATCACGCTGGGCATGAAGACCACCCATGAACGCATTCCCGAAGTGCTGGAGTTTTTTCCGCGCGTGAAGGAGCGCATG
>JANPAZ010000070.1:0-2975 GCA_031430225.1 Rhodoferax sp.
GGTGCGGCCGGAGGACAACGCATTTTCGGGTGTGGTGTTCAAGGTGCAGGCCAATATGGATGCCAACCACCGCGACCGCATTGCCTTTGTGCGCATGGCGTCGGGCAAGTACACGCCGGGCATGAAGCTCAAGGTGATGCGCACGGCCAAAGAGCTGCGCCCCACCAGCGTCGTCACCTTCATGAGCCAGCGCCGCGAGGCGGTGGAAGAAGCCTATGCGGGTGACATTGTGGGATTCACCACGCACGGCGGCGTGCAGTTGGGTGACACCATCACCGATGGCTCCGTGGCACTGCAGTTCACTGGTCTGCCCTTTTTTGCGCCCGAGCTTTTCATGACCGTGGTGTTGAAAAACCCGCTGCGTACCAAGCAGCTCCAGCAGGGTCTGGCACAGCTGGGTGAAGAAGGCGCCATCCAGGTGTTTCGCCCCGAAATGGGGGGCAACATGCTGCTGGGCGCTGTGGGGCAATTGCAGTTTGAAGTGGTGCAGCACCGCCTGAAAGGTGAATACGATGCCGACATTCGTTTGGAAGGCAGCCAGTTCACCGGCGCGCGCTGGATCACGGCCGACACACCGGCCGAGCTTAAAACCTTCTGCGAGGCCTACCCCATGCGCATGGCGCGCGATGCCGCCAACACGCTGGCTTACCTGACCACCTCGCAATACGACGTGCGGCTGGCGCAGGAGCGGTTTCCCAAAATTCATTTCCATCCGTTGCGAGAGCATGCAGGGCTGGCATTGCAGAACTCGTGAAGCCCCCACTCATGAGGCCCTTGGCTGACTGGCCTGACGCAGACCGCCGCCAGATCATCGGCGTCTTCACCGACATTGACGACACGCTCACCACCAATGGTGCCATCACGCCCGACGCGCTTGATGCATTGGGGGAACTCAACGCAGCAGGGCTGCATGTGATTCCGATCACGGGCAGACCCGTAGGCTGGAGCGAGCCGTTTGCGCGTGGCGATTCAGCCCGGGGCATTGCGCCCTGGCCTGTAGACGCCATCGTGGCTGAAAACGGCTCTGTGGCGCTTTTATGTAACAAAAATGGCAAACGGCCCACGTATCCATTGAATAGTTTGCTATTTAAACTATATCAACAAGATGCAATTACCCGGGCCACCAATTTCGCGCGCATGCAGCTGGTCGCACAAAAGGTGCTGCGCGAAGTAGCGGGAACCATGCTCTCGCACGACTCATCCGGGCGCGAGACCGACATTGCGATTGACCACAGCGAATTCACGCACCTCAGCACCGACAAAATCGACCAGGTCGTGGCCATCATGCAAAACGAGGGCATGAATGCCACCGTCAGCAGCATTCACATCAACGGGTGGTTTGGTGAGCACAACAAGCTGGCCGGTGCACGCTGGATCGTGCGCGAACTGTTTGGCCGCGATCTGGATGCTGAAATCAGCCGGTGGGTCTATGTGGGTGATTCCACCAATGACCAGCTGATGTTTGAGCACTTTCCGCACAGCGTGGGGGTGGCGAACATCCGGCGGTTTGAGGCGCAGTTGCTGCACAAGCCGCGCTACATCGCGGCTGGCGAGCGGGGCGCAGGTTTTGCCGAAGTGGCCCGGGCCATTCTGCAAGGTCGCTAGGCCGCAAACCTGCAGGCTTGCGGCCAGCGCATCGCACTCACTCTGCAGTTGGTCAGCCTGGCTAGGAGTTCGGGCGGCAGAAGAAGGGAAACCCCCGATGCTGATTTGCTGAGGATGCGGATGATGGAGAGATGAGCACCAGCTACGTTCCTTACCAGCCCGATCAGCAATACCTCATGCCCTGCGCGTTGCAGGAGTGGTTGCCTGAAGGTCATTTGGCCTATTTCATCAATGACACCGTGGACCGTTTGGACCTTAGCGCTTTCCATGCCCGTTACGCAGGCGGCGGGCCGCGTAACCAGCCCTTTCACCCGGCCATGATGGTCAAGGTACTGGTGTATGGATACGCCACGGGAGTCTTCAGCTCACGCAAGATCGCCAGGAAGCTGCATGAAGACGTGGCCTTTCGGGTGCTGGCAGCCGACAACTTTCCGGCCCATCGCACGATCCGAGATTTCCGTGCCCTGCACCTGTTGGAGTTCAGCGAGCTCTTTGTCCAGGTGGTGCGCTTGGCCCGTGAGATGGGACTGGTCAAGCTAGGTACCATTGCGGTGGACGGCACCAAGATCAAGGCCAACGCCAGCCGCCACAAAGCCATGAGCTACGGGCGCATGCAGACCACCGAAGCCGAACTCAAGGCACAGATTGCCGCCCTGCTGAAGAAGGCCAACAGCACTGACGAAGCCGAGAAGGACGAGCCCGATTTAGACATCCCTGCCGAGTTGGAGCGCAGACAAGCCCGCCTGGCTGCCATTGAGACTGCAAAGGCCCGACTGGAAGCGCGTCAACGCCAGGCCGATGCACAGCGCGGGCGCAGTGACGGCGATGAACGCAAACCCAAAGACAAGAACGGCAAGCCCCGAGGCGGCACGCCATACAAACGTGACTTCGGCGTGCCACCGCCCAAGGCGCAGGACAGCTTTACGGACCCGGAGTCACGCATCATGAAGCGCGCCGGTGGTGGCTTTGATTACAGCTACAACGCACAGACTGCAGTCGATGAAACAGCGCACATCATCGTGGCCGCAGAAGTGGTCAACACCAGCACTGACGTACATCAACTCGCCCCCGTGCTGGAGGCGGTGAAGACCAACACAGAAGCAGATCCAAGGCAGGTACTTGCAGATGCGGGATATCGCAGTGAAGAGGAGATGGCCAAGCTGGCGAAGGCACGGCCACAGACCGAACTGGTCATCGCGTTGGGACGCGAAGGGCGCCTGCAGGCCAAGCCCATAGACGCAGAGCGCTACCCGCACACGGTGGCCATGCAGGCCAAGTTCCAGACGGACAAAGGCAAGAAGGACTACCGCAAGCGCAAGTGGTTGGCCGAACCACCCAACGGCTGGATCAAGAGCGTGCTGGGCTTCAGG
>JANPAZ010000071.1:0-4464 GCA_031430225.1 Rhodoferax sp.
TCGACGACCCGGTCGAATTTTTGATCGGAGGGCACGACCTGTTCAAAACCATCGAAGATGCGCTGCAAGGCCACGAAAAGGGGGCCAAACTTGAGCTGCATCTGGAGCCTGAGCAGGCGATTGGTGATTTCAATGACCAGCTGCTCTTTCTTGAGCCACGCGCCCTTTTCCCCAAAGACATTGAGCCGGGTATGACATTTGAAGGCGCATCGCTTCCCGCGGGATGCAACCCCGACGCGCCCAAGGATGCGCTTTACACCGTCAGCGAAATCTACCCGGACCACATCGTTCTGGACGGCAACCACCCGTTGGCGGGCATCGCGCTGCGGTTGAACCTGAAGATCGAGGACGTGCGTGAAGCCACGGAGGAAGAAATCGGCGCCGGCTCCGCTGGCACCGGGTTTTTCAGGATTCAGCCCTTGCACGCCGACGCACCGGGTAACCAGACGCTGCATTGATTTCAGTCAGCCACCGAATTTTGTTGCTTTTTGTTTGAAGGAACTCCCATGAAACTCAAGTACTTGTTGCTGGCAACCGCCGCTGTTTTCACAATTTCCGCCACAGCCCAGACTTACCCCAGCAAGCCCATCAAAGCCATCGTGCCGTTTGCGGCAGGCAGTGCGACCGACCAGATCGGGCGCGCCTTCGCTGCCAAGATGTCAGAAACACTGGGGCAGACCATCGTGGTCGAAAACAAGCCCGGCGTGAATGGCATGCTGGGTGCTGATGCGGTCGCCAAGTCGCCTGCCGATGGCTACACCATCCTCTTTGGCACCAACAGCACCAACGCATATCTTATAAGCCTGATGAAGAAGCGGCCCTATGACCAGGACACCGCTTTTGCACCCGTGGGCTACATGGGCTCGGTGCCACTCATCATCGCGGTCAACAACGATGTGCCGGCCAAAACCCTGCGCGAATTCGTCGACCTGGCCAAGTCCAAGCCCAGCTTCGTCACCTTTGCCAGCGCCAGCACATCGCAACTTGTGTCGTCTGAAATGCTGGCCGGTATGGCGGGCGTGCAAATGACCAACGTGCCTTACAAGAGCGGCCCCGCGGCCATGACCGACCTGATTGGCGGCCAGGTGATGATGTTCAGCGCGGACTTTGCCGTGATGCTGCCCCAGGTCAAAGGCGCAAAAATCAGGGGCTTAGCCGTAACTTCTTCGAAACGCTCGGCCGCGATTCCCGAATTGCCATCGGTTAACGAAGCTCTGGGCCTGAAAGACTATGAGCTGATTGCCTACTTCGCCACCTTTGCACCGGCTGGCACGCCGCCCGATATCGTTGCCAAACTCAACCAGGCCATCAACGCGGCGGCGCAGAGCAAGGACATTCAGGAAAAGTTTGCCGCCATCGGCTTTGCGGTCGAGCCCGGCACGCCAGAAGCGCTGGCCCAGCGTAGCAAGCTGGAAACCGCAAAATGGGCCAAAGCTATTCGTGATGCGAAGATTGAGTTGCAATAGTCGGCACTGCGAGGGTTCTGCAGACCCCTGCTAGCGCAAAATTATCCGGCGGACCCTCCCATACTGTACCCCCGGACAACCTCATCTATGAAGCAATGGAGAAGCTATTGAGCGTCCTCACAAAATCCGCTCACGCAGGTTCTCAGTACAGCCCGGATAGCAGCTTCGTCATTGGCAATTGCGGCCTGCTCAAGCAGTTTTAGCTGAGCCATCAATTCAGGCCAGCCCATAAATTCTTCATGAGCTTTCATGACACGTGGGTGTGATGTCTTGCTGGGGTTGTCGCCAATCAACAGTTCTTCATAAAGTTTCTCACCGGGTCGAAGGCCAATGAACGTGAACTCAATGTCGCCATCCGGATTTTGCGCATCACGCACCTGCAAGCCTGACAGCTCCACCAGGCGACGCGCGAGATCAATTATTTTGACCGGCTCGCCCATTTCAAGCACAAACACCTCTCCCCCCTCGGCCATGGCCGCAGCTTGCAGCACCAGTTGTACGGCTTCAGGGATCGTCATGAAATAACGGGTGACCTCTGCATCGGTGATAGTCAAGGGACCGCCGCGTGAGAGCTGGTCGCGAAACAGCGGCACCACGCTGCCGCTGGAGCCCAATACATTGCCAAAGCGCACCATCGAGAAAGTAGTGGCTTCCGGCGCTGACTGACTGGCCAGAGTCTGCAGCACCAGCTCGGCCATACGCTTGCTTGCACCCATCAAGTTGGTAGGGCGCACTGCCTTGTCAGTAGACACCAGGACAAAACTATCCACCTGCGCATCACGCGCAGCTTGCGCCATGTTCAGTGTGCCAAATACATTGTTGATGATGCCCTCAGACGGGTTGCACTCCACCATGGGCACGTGCTTGTAGGCCGCAGCGTGGTACACGGTGCTGGGGCGGTAGGTGGTGCAGATCCAGTCAAGCCGCGCGCGATTCACCACGCTGGCCAAGAGCGGTACGATTTCCACTTCAGGGTACTTGGCGGCGCACAAGGCTTCAAGCTCACGGTGCAACGTGTAGAGCCCGTATTCACTGTGATCCAGCATAAGTAGGCGGCTGGGGCGCTCCTGCAAAATCTGGCGGCATAACTCGCTGCCAATGCTGCCGCCCGCTCCCGTGACCATGATGGTGCGCCCGCGCAGGAGGCTTGCCACCAGGGCGGTCTGCGGCGGAACCGGCTCACGGCCGAGCAAATCTTCAACATCGAGTTCACGGAAATCACGTACGGTGACGCGCCCGCTAGCCAAGTCAGACAAACTGGGCAGCGTACGCGTATGCACCGGCAAGGCACGCATGCTGTGAATGATTTTGTTGCGGCGGTCGCGGCTGGCGCTGGGGATGGCCAGGAGGATATCTGTCACTGCCAACTTCGTCACCATCGCGGGCACCTGAGCCGGTGAAAACACCGGTATGCCGTTGATTGTGCGCCCTACTTTGGCCTCGTCGTCGTCTACAAACCCCAGCAAAATAAACTGGCGCGCCATGGCCATGGCTGATGCGGTTTGCACCCCAACCACACCGGCACCGTAGATCAGTAAACGTGCCTGGTGGATGGGCCTCACCAACCCACTCACCCCGGCAAGCCAGAACCGCGCGAGTGCGCGGCTGGTGCTCACCAGAAGCAGGAAAATAATGGGTTGAAGAATACCGAGGCTGCGCGGAATGGCCGGCCAGACCTGCAGCAACAAAACGCCCAGGAAGACCGCGCCATAAAGCCCAATTGCCCAGCTTATCGCCATCAGTGCGTCCAGCCCGGTGTAACGGAATATGGCGCGATAAAGACCAAAGCGGACAAAAATCGGGATCGCGATGATTGGTGCCAGCAAGTAAGCCCACCACTCCACCCCCACCGGCCAGTGCAAAGTCTCGAGCCGGAGCGAGTAAGCCAGCCATGTCGCTGTCAGTGCCAGAACAATGTCCACACCGATGACAACCGCGCGCTTGGTACTGCGGGGCCAGTCTAGAACCTGTTTGAGCATAGGGAGCGAATTGTAGTGGCACAGCTGTGTGAGCCAGGTACCAAGTTAGGTCACAGTTGCACCTGCGTGCAAGCGATCCAAAGCGACAAAGAGAAGTCAATTCACCAATACTAATCTCAGATGTGTCAACCTGAGTGACCCACGGTATTACTGTCGAGTCTGCCCCCGCCGATCAGGCGTGGTGACCTGAAACAAATCGACAGTGCTTTTAGTGTCACAGCGAAAATATTCAAGTAGAGGCTCTCTCAGGCCTTGCCAGTCGACCCATACCCACCCTCCCCGCGCACACTGGCCGGGAACTCACTCACCACATTGAACTGTGCCTGCACCACCGGCACGATCACCAGTTGGGCGATGCGCTCCAGTGGCTCAATGGTGAAAGCCACGTCGCTGCGGTTCCAGGCGCTGACCATGAGCTGGCCCTGGTAGTCGCTGTCGATCAAACCCACCAGATTGCCCAGCACGATGCCGTGTTTGTGGCCCAGGCCAGAGCGGGGCAAAATCAACGCCGCAAAATTGGGGTCAGCCAGGTAGATGGCTATGCCGGTTGGCACCAGTTGCCAGGCATTGGGAGCCAATGTGAGTGGTGCGTCCAGGCAGGCGCGCAGGTCCAGCCCGGCGCTACCTGGGGTGGCATAGGCGGGAAGCTGGTTCACCAGGCGCTGATCGATGATCTTGACGTCTACTTTCATGCTATTCGGACTGAACTCTGAATGAAATCAGCCACGCCCTCTCATATTCATTGATATTTCTGCTATTAATTTGCGAGCAAGTGCGAGCTTGGAGTCGCGTGCTAATTCTTTGGTGCCGTGGGCATCTACCAAAAGCAGTGCGTTGTCGTCCTGGCCAAACGTAGCCGGGCCAATATTACCCACCAGCAGTGGCACACCTTTGCGCAAGCGCTTGGCCTGGGAATTGGCCAGCAGGTCGTGGCTTTCTGCCGCAAAACCTACGCAGTAGAGTTCTCCGTTTTGGGCACGTGGTGACTGCGCCACGCCCGCCAGGATGTCGGGGTTTTC
>JANPAZ010000072.1:0-17255 GCA_031430225.1 Rhodoferax sp.
TTGGCGCCTTCGCGCAACCGGTCAGCCCCATCGGTCACCACCTTTTCACCCGCCGACAAATCACCTTGTACGCTGACCCAGTCGCCTTCTGTTGTTCCAATTCGGATGCGGCGAATCGTCACACTGCTATCAGGCTTGACCACATAAATGAAGGTGCCCTGGGCACCGCGCTGCACGGCAGTAGAAGGCACCGCCAGTGCGCCTTCCAGCGTGTTCACTTGCAGTTTGATATTGACAAACTGGTTGGGAAACAGAGAACCGTCGGCGTTGGCGAATTCAGCCTTGAGCTTGATGGTGCCAGTGACCGCGTCAATGGTGTTGTCGGTGGTGTTGACTTTGCCGGTCGCCAGCTGGTTACGCTGGTCGCGGTCCCACGCTTCAACCGTGAGGGGCTCAGTGCCTTTGAGTTTGCGCGCGATCTGCGGCAGATTGGCTTCAGGCACGGCAAACACCACGCTGATGGGTTGTGTCTGGGTGATGGTCACAATGCCCGCCGCATCGCTCGCGCGAATGATGTTGCCCAGATCGGCCTGCTTGAGGCCCAGCCGCCCTGTAATGGGGGCAGTGATCTTGGTGTACGACAGTTGCAGCCTGGCGTTGTCCACCAGGGCCTGGTCGGACTGCACCGAGGCGGTGAGCTGCCCTACCAGCGCCTCTTGCGTGTCCACCTGCTGTTTGGCAATGGAGTCCTTGGCCAGTAGATCTTTGTAGCGTGCCAGGTCCAGTTGGGCGTTTTTCAGCAACGACTGGTCTTTGGCCAGCTGGCCTTGCACCTGGGCCAGCGCAATCTCGTAGCTGCGCGGGTCAATCTCGGCCAGTAGGGCGCCAGCGCGAACCTGCTGGCCTTCTTTGAAGCGGATGCTTTTCAGTTCGCCGTCGACCCGTGCCCGGACAGTGGCCGTGTTGAGCGCACTGATATTGCCGATGGCAGACAGGACCACCTTCACGTCCTGCTTGCGCGCGGTGGCAACAGACACGGGCTGCACCCGATTTGCCCCACCGAAACGTCGGGCATTGGCGCCGCCAGGGCCACTGGCCGCACTGGCTGGCGCGGCAGCACTTGAGGCAGGTCCCGCTGGCGATACCGCGGCTGATGTGCTGCCGTCTGTTGACGGCGTGATGCGATTTGCCCACCACCAGCCACCTGCGCCACCTGCCAGCAGCAGGGCCAAAACGCCGAGCACGATGGGGCGCGAAAGCCCACGCTGGTTGCGCAAGCCGGAGGTTTTCAAGGTATGGTGTGTCATGGTGCAGATTCAGGATTCGTCAGGTCGCTGGAGCCAAAAGAGTCGCGCCTTGACCCGATCAGGGACAGGGCGCCCGACGGGGCTGGCTGATGCAGTCACTTTAGCCCAAGCCAAGGCACGCCATTGTCAGCCCGGTTGCAGGCGTGTAAAGGGTAAGTAAAGACCCTCCAATAGACGCTGATTCATCAAAAATATAAGAAAAAGCGCCTACAGCTCTGATGTTATTTGCGTAGATAGCTATCAAAAATATAGTGGTCTGGTGCGGGCCGAAGTCATTGCGGCAGTTGGGTCTGCGAATGGCACCCGCGCAGGCATACCGGCCTGTAGCGGGCACTTCATAACTCGGTGCGTAACGTCCAGATTTCAGGAAACAGCACTACGTCAAGCATCTTGCGCAAATAGCTCACGCCGCCCGTGCCACCAGTCCCGCGCTTGAAGCCAATCACCCGCTCTACTGTGGTGACATGGCGAAAGCGCCAGAGTCGGAAAGCGTCTTCCAGATCGGTGAGCTCTTCGCCCAGCTGATACAGGTCCCAGTGTTCTTTGGGGTTACGGTAGACCACCAGCCAGGCTTGCTCTACAGCCGGGCTTTGCGCGTACGGTTGGGTCCAGTCGCGGCTGGTGTGAGTCGTTGGGATCGCGATGCCACGACGATCAAGTAACTTGAGAGCTTCGTCGTAGAGCGAAGGTGCTTCGTACGCGGCCCGCACCTGCGCCAGCAAATCGGGTCGGTGCGCGTGGGGTTTGAGCATGGCGGCATTCTTGTTGCCCAGGGCAAATTCGATCTGCCGGTATTGCGCACTCTGAAACCCGCTGGAGTTGGCCAGGTAGGGCCGGATGGCGCTGTATTCCGGCGGCGTCATCGTAGCCAGCACATCCCAGGCGTGAACCAGCTGCTCCATGATCTTGCTAACACGTGCCAGCATCTTGAAGGCGGTACCCAGTTCGTCATGTGCCAGGTGCCTGATGGCCGCGTGCAATTCGTGCAGCATGAGCTTCATCCACAGCTCACTCGTCTGATGCTGCACGATGAACAGCATTTCGTTGTGGTCGGGCGAGAGGGGCTTCTGTGCGCCCAGAATCTCGTCCAGATGCAGGTAGTCGCCATAGCTCATGGACTGGCTGAAGTCCAGCTTGGCTTTTTCATCCAGCACAATTTTCTCGGGCTGAGTCATGACGTCATCCTGCGGGCGCAGGGCGATCTCAGGGTTTGCGCTGTTCCAGGCGCAAACCTGCGGCAGTGCGGTTGGGAAAACCGGCCCAGTAGGTGTGGTCGGCTTTCAATTTACCGTCGGCCTCGGCCGACCATTTGCCGTCTTTGGCGTTCTCGACGACATTGAGGTAGGGGTCCACACTCGTATCATTTTTGAGGAACTTGGCCAGAAAAGCGGTGGTGAAATGCTGGGCGATGTTGTTCATGCGGGCGTTGTCCCACACCGGGTCAATATAGTGCTCTGCCGGAATGAATTTCAGGTGCGGCACGGGATTCCAGGTCTCTTTGGGAGCAGGCATGGGGGCACCAGCGTTGTGATTCGCGTTCTCATAGGTGAGCAAATAGCGCGGCGCATTCACGCTGCCTTCAAAGATGTTTCGCACACCGGGTGAGTAGCCTGAGACATCGTCCACGCTTCCAGCGATAAAAAATACTGGAGTTTTGATGCCTGCCAGACCAGCGGCATCCCAGAAGCCGCGATTCCAGCCCCAGGGTGCGAAGGCCACAGCCGCCTTGATGCGTTTGTCAATCGATGCGGTATGCGCTGCGTTGCCAGCCTGTCGGATGGCCAGCGACCCATTGGGTGGTGCCATTGGCGAGCTGACGATGCTGGCTGCAAAACCGCCACCGATGGTATTGACCAACCCGTAGCCACCCATGGAGTAGCCAATCAGGCCTGTGTTGTCAGCGTTGACCATACC
Source organism: Rhodoferax sp. (assembly GCA_031430225.1). Lineage (GTDB taxonomy): Bacteria > Pseudomonadota > Gammaproteobacteria > Burkholderiales > Burkholderiaceae_C > JANYCG01. The sequence continues at coordinate 3,162 of JANPAZ010000072.1, forward strand.
TTTGAGGACGCCCTTGATGGCGTCACCGGGCTCACCGGCGTTGAGTTTGGCCATTTCATTGAGTACAAACAGCTGGTCAAGCGGCCGATTCAGCAACGTGCTGCCAAAGGCGGCCTGATCGCTATAGGTGCTGTCGGTGTGGTCAATCGACGCGACCACGTAGCCTTTGCTGGCCAGGTTTTCGCCCAGGTGGCTCAGCAGATAACGGTTGCCGGGGTAGCCATGCGAAATGATCAGCAAGGGATAGGGCCCACCGGTTGCATCAGCGGCGGCATCGCGCACCGCTTTGCCAAACAACGTCACTTCACTTTTTGGATCGCGCGTGATAACCCGATATTGACCGGCACCCGGCGTATCGGCGACCGCTTTCGCTGGGTACCAGATCTCAACCGTCAAAGGCCGGTCGTAGGTCGGTATGGGCTCGCCCGCTTTGGCTTTGACAATATCGAGCTGTTTTGGGTTTGTGAGCTGGATGGTTCTGACGCCAATGCCCAGGGGGCCATACTTGGCAAGCACCGGCGCATCCGGGCGAACGGTGTCAATGCGGTTGTCTTCTGCCTGCGCAAATCCGGCCGGCATGAGCCAGGTAGCGAGTGTGGCAGTCATTGTGACCACGATGGCTTTCTTGAGCATGATTGCATCCTTGAATAGTCAATTGAAAAAATAGATGAAGAAATTGTCACAAAAGCCGCTCAGGTCACGGCGTGCCGCTGGTTGAACTCCCTGCGCTTCCACTCTTGAGACTCCAGCACCTGCCTCAATTGTTCAACGGCATTCCAGACGTCAACATACCCCACATAAAGGGGCGTGAACCCAAAGCGCAAAATGTCTTTGTGCCGATGCCCGTCGCCCGCACGGAAGTCACCAATCACACCGCGGGCGATGAGAGCTTGCATGATGCCAAATGCGCCTGAACCCCACACCTCGTTTGAGTGTTCGCAAGTCAAGGATACTTGGGAACCACGCGAGGCATGTGTCACCGGGGTTGCCACGCCCAGGCCAAAGCCGGCACAGCGCTGGATGACAAGCTCCAGAAAAAGATCAGTCAGAGCGAGGGACTTGCGCCGTAGCGCGGCCATGCCGCCCAATGGCTCGGCTGCAAGCAGGGTGTCCAAGCCGCAGTCGAGCGCCGTCATGCTCAAAATAGGCTGAGTGCCGCAGAGGTAGCGTGCAATGCCGGGGGCCGGTGCGAAGTCCGGCGTGAACGCAAAGGGAGCAGAGTGACCCCACCAACCGCTTAAAGGCTGCCCCACCGAGATATCTTTCCGGTTGATGTGACGCGGATTCACCCAGACGAAAGCGGGTGCCCCCGGCCCTCCATTGAGATATTTGTAGCCACAGCCCACGGCAAAGTCCGCGTTGGCACCATTCAAATCAACGGGCACTGCACCCGCGCTATGCGCCAAATCCCACACTGTCAATGCGCCTGCATCGTGTGCGGCCTGGGTCACCGTGGCCATGTCGTGCATGGCGCCAGTGCGGTAGTTCACGTGGGTCAGCATCAGCACGGCAATGTCGGCGCCCAACGCGCTGGAGACCTCTTCAGGTTCAACCAGTTTCAAACGGTACCCTCGCTCCTTGCACAGGCTTTCAGCGATGTACAAGTCGGTGGGGAAATTGCTGCGCTCACTCAAAATGACCCGCCGTTGGGGTGCATCGTGGGCCGCGATGGTTAAGGCCGAACTCAGCACTTTGTACAAATTGATCGAGGTGCTGTCGGTCACCACCACCTCTGCGTGCCGGGCCCCTATCAAACCTGCAATCTTGTCACCCAGCTTCTGGGGCTGCTCAAACCAGCCCGCAGTATTCCAGGAGCGAATCAAACCCGAGCCCCACTCATGCGAGATCGCTTGGGCGACGCGTGCTTCAGTTGCTTTGGGCATGGCCCCCAGGGAATTCCCGTCCAGGTAAATGACGCCTTCGGGCAGGGAGAATTGATCGCGCAACTTGCGCAAGGGGTCAAGCGCGTCTAGTTGCTGGCAGTCGCTAAGTGTTTTCATGGTGCTTTCGAAGACCCGTGACGGTAGCACTTCTCAAAAACGGGTGGTGTCGGTTATTCCCAACGGGGGCAGCAATAGTTCAATTTGCCTCTGAAGGTTGCTGCGCGCCTGGGTTTCCAGGCGTTCGCGAAACCAGTCCGTTGAATAAATTCTGGGGCGGTCCAGAAATGATTGCAGAACTGCGCTGCGCCGTTTGACGTAGTCTATCCATGGGACCCAACGATATTCCTTGCGCACGTTCCTCTCAAAGGCTTTATAGGCCGCGTCGTTTTGTCCCAGGATGCCCAGGTCGATGTCAATCACGAATCGTGCATCGCCCTGTGAAGGCCGGGCGCTGTGTTTTGTTTCCAGAATGAGCCTGACGACCTGATCGCGCTGCGTGACAGGCAATCCGGCCGTGGTCATGAACTGTGCGGCCCACTGTGCACTGCGCTCTTCGTTGTCTTTGCGCCGGGGCCAGTAAATGGCGTCGTGAAACCACAGTGCGAGTTCCGCAGCGTTGGGATCTTGCATTTGGTTTTTAACCTGATCGAGTCCACCCAGGCAAGCCATCAAATGGGTTGTGTCGTGGTAGTGGCGCGGCAAGTGGTCCCAACTGTTGATCAGGCCCTGGCCCTGCAAGTGGGCCAGTCTTGCACTCAGCCCAAGCCCTTGGCAAAGCGCTTTCCATCGATGCATCAACTCTGCGTGGCGATGGATCTTTGACCACGATCTGCGCCGCATCATCGCGAATTCAGCGCGTTATCAGAGCCGACCCAAAAGCAAAAACTCCATCAGCGCCTTTTGCGCATGCAGCCGGTTTTCGGCTTCGTCCCAAACCACAGATTGCGCGCCGTCGATCACCTCGGCCTCCACCTCTTCACCTCGGTGGGCGGGCAGGCAGTGCATGAATAGCGCGTCAGGCTTGGCAGCGGACATCATCTCGCGATCCACACACCAGTCGGCAAAGGCCTTTTTGCGAGCCTCGTTTTCAGCTTCATAGCCCATGCTGGTCCACACGTCAGTGGTGACCAGATCAGCCCCGGCGCAAGCCTGCATCGGGTCTTTGAAAACCTTGTAGCTGTCGCTTGAGCGAATACCTGCGATGGACTGGTCCACCTCATAACCCCCCGGCGTGCTGACATGTACCTTGAAGCCCAGGATTTCACTGGCTTGCAGCCAGGTGTTGGCCATGTTGTTGCCGTCGCCCACCCAGGCAATCGTTTTGCCGGCGATGGAGCCGCGGTGTTCGATGTAGGTAAAGATGTCTGCCAGGATCTGACAAGGGTGGAATTCGTTCGTCAGCCCGTTGATGACCGGCACGCGGGAATGCTCGGCAAAACGCTCGATCTTGGTTTGCTCATAGGTCCGGATCATCACCAGATCCACCATGCGGCTGATAACCTTGGCACTGTCCTCAATCGGCTCTGCACGGCCCAGTTGGCTGTCACCGGTGGTCAGGTGCACAACGCTGCCGCCCATCTGGTACATGCCCGCCTCGAAACTCACGCGTGTGCGGGTCGAGGCTTTTTCGAAAATCATGGCCATGGTTCGGTCGGCCAGCACATGGTGTTTTTCGTAGGCTTTGAATTTTTTCTTGATCAGTGCGGCTCGGGCAAACAGGTAAGCGTACTCATCGGCATTGAGGTCGCTGAATTGCAAGTAGTGTGTCAAGCCGGCCTTCATGGTGTTTGCGCCAGCAACTGTTTGATCAGCGGACACAAAATGCCCACCAGCTCGTCAATCTCCGCTGCGGTAATAATCAGTGGTGGTACCAGCCGCACCACCGTATCAGCGGTCACGCTGATGAGCAACCCATGGTCTGCGGCCTGGCCTGTCAGTGCGGCGCAGGGCTTCGCGAGTTCAATGCCCAGCATGAGACCCATGCCGCGAATTTCCCTCACAGCGCCACTCGCCAATTCGGAAGCCAGCTCACGGGCGAGTGCCGCCTTCAGGTAAGTGCCCATGGCGGCGGCATTGGCCAGCAGGTCGTCTTCTTCCATGATGCGGATGGTTTCTACACCGGCGCGCATGGCCAAAGGGTTGCCGCCGAAGGTGGTGCCGTGGTTGCCGGGCTGGAAGATGTTGGCAGCCCTGGGGCCTGCCACCACCGCGCCAATCGGCACGCCCGAACCCAGGCCTTTGGCCAGCGGCATCACATCGGGGGTAATGCCCGCCCATTGATGGGCAAACCACTTGCCAGTGCGCCCCATGCCGCATTGCACTTCGTCAATCATCAAGAGCCAGTCGCGTTCGTCGCACAGCCGGCGCACGTCCTTGAGGTAATCCATGTGCATGGGGTTCACGCCGCCTTCACCCTGGATGGCTTCAAAAAATACCGCCACGACGTTGGGATTGCCTTCGGTCGCCTTTTTGAGTGAATCAATGTCGTTCAAGGGCACGCGGATAAAACCTTCGACGAGCGGGCCAAACCCGGCCTGCACTTTGGGGTTGCCCGTTGCGCTCAGGGTGGCGATAGAGCGGCCATGAAAGGCCTTTTCATAGACCACGATCTCGGGGCGCTCAATGCCCTTGTCATGGCCAAACTTGCGTGCCAGCTTCAGCGCGGCCTCGTTGGCCTCCAACCCGGTGCAACAGAAAAACACGTTGCTCATGTTGGAAAGCTCCACCAGTTTTTTGGCCAGCGCTTCCTGGCCTGGCACATGGTAGTAGTTGGAGCTGTGGATGATCTTGCCGATCTGATCCTGCAAAGCAGGCACCAGGCGGGGGTGGTTGTGCCCCAGGGTGTTCACCGCAATGCCGCCCAGACCGTCTAGATAAGCTTTGCCATTCACATCCCACACGCGGCAGCCCTGGCCATGAGAAAGCGCAATGGGCACTCGGCCATAGGTGTTCATCACGTGCGGGGAGGCGGCTTCGACCAGGTGTTTTGCGGCAGCGTTCATGTCGGCGTACTCCAATAGTGGCACTAAAAAACGAATCGGCCCAAGGGGTTTGGGCCGTCGAAGTGCAATTCTAGGCGTATCGATATGACTGGTTTTTGACAATTTGGAATCACAGCAATGCGCGCAGCCCGTGGTTCAAGGGCGCCAACTTGGCGGGATAAAAGCTGGAACGAGTCTTGCGTGAACTAAAATTCTTGTGCGTTGCAGCAATTACGATGCCGCGACTAACATCAAACAATGGTTCCACTCTCCGCCAAAGAAGTCTTCATATTGGGTCAAACCCGAAGTGGGAAGGCGTTTCGCCCCAGTGACTGGGCCGAGCGTCTGGCGGGTGTGATGAGCCAGTTTCGCCCGGGCGGTCCTCAGCCAGGCAGTCACCTGGGCTATTCGCCTTGGTGCATCCCCACGGCATTTGGTGATGTGAAGTGCGTCATCGTGCACCGCGATTTGCGTGAGTATGACGTCATGGCCTGGGACTTTTGCATCAATTTTGCCAAAGACAATGACCTGCGGGTTGAGTTTGCGGCACCTGTTGTACCCGCTGGTAAAAGCTGACGCCTACAAAAAAGCCACCCGAAGGTGGCTTTTTCGCTTTGCTGGCAGCGCACCCGTTTCAAACGGCGGGTTGAAGTCTCAACCCGGGCTGTTTGCCTGAAAAGTTCAGGCGGATGAAGTTACTCGGCTGAGTTACTCAGCTGAATAACTCGGATTACGCAGCGGCTGGCGCTGAGAGAGCGAGCGCTTTCAACTTGGTGCTCAGGCGGCTCTTGTCGCGAGCTGCCTTGTTCTTGTGGAAGATGCCTTTGTCAGCCACGGTGTCAACGACAGCTTGCATCTTGCCGAAAGCTTCAGCAGCTTTCGTCTTGTCGCCAGCAGCCACGGCCTTTTCAACGTTCTTCACCGCGGTGCGGTATTTGGAGCGCAGGGACGTGTTTGCAGCGTTGATTTTGACGTCCTGACGGACGCGCTTGCGGCCCGACGCCAGGCGCGGGTTCTTTTTCTTGGGTTTTCCAGATGCCATATAAATAGTTCCTTGTGTCTGAGGATGATGCCAGCAAAGCCCTCGATTATATCAGCCGGCATCAGACCCGTAAATCACCACTCTTTCGGCGGGCTGCCGCTCTCAATGTCCGGGCTACACTCTGCGCCGTGTCACTGCTCAAAGCTGCCTCCACGATCTCCCTGCTGACCCTTGCCTCTCGGGTGGCGGGCTTGGTGCGGGACCAGCTTTTTGCAGCCATGTTCGGCGCCAGCGCTATGACCGACGCGTTCTATGTCGCGTTTCGCATTCCCAATCTGTTCCGTCGCCTGTTTGGCGAGGGGGCTTTCAGCCAGGCCTTTGTGCCGGTGCTGGCCGACAGCAAAGCCCGTCAGGGACTGGAAGGAACCCGGCCGCTCATCGACAACGCCGCGACGGTACTAACCTGGGTACTGGTATTGACCAGCATCATGGGTGTCGTTGGTGCACCACTGCTGGTCTGGGCGATGGCGGGTGGTCTGCAGAAGGAGCCGCAAGCCTATGCGGCGGCAGTGTTCATGACGCGATGGATGTTCCCCTACATCCTGTTCATCTCAATGGTGTCGTTTGCGTCCGGCATTCTCAATACTTGGCGTGTGTTTGCCGTGCCCGCGGCAACACCAGTGCTTTTGAACGTCGCCATGATTGGCGCGACCCTTTGGGGCACGCCCTGGTTCAAGGCCCATGGCATCGAACCGATCTATGCGCAAGTGGTCGGCGTGATGCTGGGCGGCGTGCTGCAACTGGCTGTGCAAATTCCTGCCTTGTTGCGGCTGGGACTGTTTCCCCGGATTGGCATGCGTTGGTCCGCAGTGCGTGACGCATGGCTTGATCCGGGTACGCGCCGAATCGCCCAACTCATGGCACCGGCATTGTTGGGGGTAGGCGTGGCGCAGATCTCCTTGTTCATCAACACCCAGATTGCCTCGCGGCTGGCAACAGGCAGTGTCACGTGGTTGAGCAATGCTGACCGCTTGATGGAGTTCCCCACGGCCATGCTGGGAGTGGCCCTGGGCGTGGTGCTCATGCCCCAGCTGGCCAGCGCCAAAGCAGCCAGCGCTACCGCGCAATACTCCGCCATGCTGGATTGGGGCTTGCGGCTGGTCGTGCTGCTGGCGGTACCGTGCTCGGTCGCCTTGCTGACATTTTCAAAACCGCTCGTCGCAGTGATTTTTCATTACGGTGCCTATACGGAGCGCGACGTGCAGCAGACCACGCTGGCCCTGATGGGTTGGGGAGTGGGCCTGCTGGGTGTGGTGGCCATCAAGGTGTTGGCTCCAGGCTATTACGCCAGCCAGAACGTGCGCACGCCAGCGCTGATTGCCGTTGCTGTGCTGGTGATCACGCAAATGCTGAATCTGTTTTTGGTGCCTCTTTTTCAGCATGCTGCCCTGACCCTTTCCATCGGCCTGGGCGCACTGATCAACGCGCTTTGGTTGCTGATTGGGCTGCGCCAGCGTGGCACCTACAAGCCCGAAGCAGGTTGGGGTGTTTTTTTGCTGCAGGTCATTGCCGCCAGTGCCTTGCTGGCCATCTTTCTGATGTGGGCCGCTGGGGCTGTTCCGTGGACACGCATGCCAGGTGAGAATTTAAGAAGAATTGGGGTAATGGCCCTCGTATTGATTGGCTCTGCAGCTATATATTTTATAGCGATCTGGGCCGCCGGACTGAAGCTGAAGCAATTCATCCGGCGCTGAAACAGCGCTTTTCCGTCTTCAAGCCGGCGCCTGTTGGGGTAGGATATTGTTCCAATGAACCTTTCCTTTGACGTCCCTACGCCGATTGCGTATTTCGCTTCTCTGGTCCAAAGCGATGCCGAGTTTCCCTTGCTGGAAACCGCCATCAGTCTTGCGCAGGACGAATACCCGGATCTGGATGTGCAACAGGTGCTGGGCGAGGTCGATCAGCTTCTGGCCCGGCTCAAGCGGCGCCTGCCCAGCGATGCCGCGCCTTTGCACAAGCTTCGGGTCCTGAACCAGTTTTTCTTCACCGACCTTGGCTTTGGTGGCAATGTCAATAATTACTATGACCCCGACAACAGCTACTTGAGCGTCGTGCTGCGTACCCGGCGGGCCATCCCGATCTCACTTGCGGTGCTGTGGATTGAGCTGGCGCAGGGACTGGGTCTGGCAGCGCGGGGGGTTGGTTTTCCGGGGCACTTCATGGTCAAGGTGAACCTGCCAAAAGGCCAGGTCGTGATTGATCCGTTTGACGGCCAGTCTTTGAGCCGTGAGGAACTCGCCGAGCGGCTGGAGCCTTATCGCCGGCGCAGCGGACTGGTGGATGAGTTTGAGGTGCCGCTGGGCCTTTATTTGCAGACCACGCCGCCACGCGACATCGTTGCGCGCATGCTTCGCAACCTGAAAGAAATTCACCGGGCCCAAAAAGACGACAACCGCCTGCTGGCGGTGCTTGACAGGCTAGTGGTGCTGCTTCCAAAGGCGTGGTCAGAGTACCGCGAAAGAGGGCTGCTATGCGCCCAGATGGGAAAAACCCGTCGGGCAGTGGCGGATCTGGAAACCTACCTTGCCAACGCACCCGATGGTATCGACATCGCGGTGGTTGCCAAGCGGGTCAGCGAATTGCGAGACGCAAATCGCTGACCTTTCTCTAACGTTTCTCTGACTGGGCTAGCCTGCCTGCCGATTACTGGCAGGTAAAGCTGGCTGCCAGCTCGATGCTTCCGCTGCCGTTGTACTTGGCGACTTTGGGGTAAGGGCACAGTGGGCGGGTGCGATTCGCTGCCCAGGTTGCCGGTACATCAGCGTTCACACCGCCCGCGTTGCCCGCGCCCCGCACGGAAGCAACGACCTGCTCGGGGGCAGTTCCTTTTTCAACCCAGCTCACCAACGGTGTCAGCATGTCGAATTGATCCGCAGCCGGTCCACCCGAGCAATGTCCCATGCCTGGTACGCGGTAAAAGCGGGCCATGCTGCTGGCGTTTTGCAGGTTCTTGAACCAGGCTTCCGTGTCGCTCACCGAGAAAATCGGATCGCTCACGCCGTGGTACGCCAATACCTTGCCGCCACGGTTGCGCAGGGCAGACATATTGGTGGGGTTTGGAGGCGTCATGAAGGTCATGGCCGACTCTGTGTAAGTGCTGTTTGTCGCGTTGATGCCAGTTACTAGCGCGTCAATGCTCGTGGTCAGTGCAAAGTTAGGTCCGTTGAAGCCTACCGGGCTTTCAGGCGTGACTTTGAAAATGATACCGGTGGCACCTGCGTCCAGGTTGAGCGCGGCAAAGAACTCCCAGAACGGAACGCCGCTATTGGTGGCTGAAGCGCCTGCACCAAACCCGCCGTCCCATGGGAACGAAGAGTAGATCAAGGTGCCGGTGCTGGTTGTGGTGCCACTGAAAATCTTGCCAATGACGGTTTTTTGCGCGCTGCTGAGGCAAGTGCCGTCGCGTGCGCCTGTACAGGTAGCAACGTCGGTTGCGATATTGAAAGTCGTCTGGCAGGCTGCGACGTCCTGGACCATGCCGTCGGCTGAGCCATCTAGCGCATCGCATTTTTCAACCACTTTGGATGCCAGTAACTTGCGCTCGGTATCAGTGAAGCCGGTGGCCAGGTCAGCTGCCGAAGTGACCGTGGCACTGGTGGCCACGCTCGCATAAAGTCGCGCGCCTGCCAAATTGGCAATGGCTGCTTTTGGCAGGTTGTAGCCGGGTGCGCCGACCAGAATACCGTCGTAGTCGTTCGGATATCGGGTCGCAGTCACCATCGCGTGGCGTCCGCCATTGGAGCAGCCGCCAAAGTATGAGCGGTCTGGCGCTTTGCCATAGGCCGATTGAATGACGCTTTTGGCCATGGGCGTGAGCTTGCCAACGGCCTGGTAGCCGTAGTCGAGCCGCGCCTGCGGGTCAATGCCGAAATCAGGGGCCGAACCGCTGTGCCCTGCGTCTGAACTCAACACGGCAAATCCCTGAAACAAGGCGCCTGTCAGTGGGCCACCGCCCAATCCACCCAAGGCAGTCACGACCGAGCCGTCGGTGCCGCCGTTACCCTGGTGATAAAAGCGGCCATTCCAGTTCTTGGGCAGGCGGATTTCGAACGAGATGGCGTAGGGATTGCCGTCAATGCCGGTGCGCTGAAACATCTTGCCGGTCACCTGGCAATGCTCGGGCACATCCTGGCCAGCTACTTTGACGGTGCCTGCTGCGATCTTGTTGACTGCCGTCACGCTGGTGTTGGGAAGACTGGAAATTTTTGCAGTCAGGTCCGTGCAATCACCGGCAAAGGTGGCTGCCTGTGCTGCGCTAAGTTGTGGCAGGGGTATTTCGATTGGGCCGCTGGAGCTGCTTGAGCCGCCGCAGGCTGCAACGAGCGCTGCGGAGAAGGCGCTGGCCATGGCGGCTCGACGCAGTTTGGGTTGATGTTGGGTGCGCATCGATGAGTCTCCTGGTGTCTGAAATTTTCAAAGGTCTTTTGTTCTTGATCAAAAGTTGTTTTTGGTCAGAATGGTTAATTTAATTAATCAATATAAGAATCACTACAGGGTAACTACCAATGAATATGAAATATTGCAAAAATACGTCGTGAATCAATCCGCATTTCCGTCTGCGTGTTTTACAGGCCGCGCTGTGCCAGGTCGGTCTGATAATCAGGGCATGAAACTGCCGACGCCATCCCCCGCCCTGGAGTTGACACCACGAGGCCGCCTTGGCGAAGGGGGTCTGCATGATCTGCTGGGCTATCAACTGGCTCAGGCCACGATCGTGACCGACGCAGACTTCAAGAGCCAGGTTGGCGAACCCCATGGTTTGCGCCCGGTTGAATTCACCATCCTGCAATTGATCCAGGAAAATCGTGGCGTGACATCAACCCGTCTGGCGCAAGCGCTGGCTGTCACCAAGCCTGGCATCACGGTCTGGCTTGATCGTCTGGTGGCACGGGGGCTGGTGGTTCGGGAACGCAGTGATACCGACGGACGAGCGCAGCATTTGAGTTTGACAGCGGCGGGCAAATCGTTGGTCGTAAAGGCACTCAAACTTTTGCTGGACGCTGATGCGGTGTCCATGCAGCATTTGAGTGAGGGAGAGCGAAAAATCCTGGTGGAACTACTGCGCAAGGTGGCGCATGCGCGTGGGCTACACCGGACTTCATCTGGCAGCGCTGGGGTGGGTCAGGCGGCCCCACAAAGGGCGTAGCCTCTATGACAGTGTCAGCAGGGGACGCTAGGCATCAAAATAGACCGTATGCCCATATAGAGCATACATAGGTAGCTATGAAATACGTAGCAAAATTAAACGACAGTCACACTGGAACCCGAGCCTTTGGCCGCGATCAAGCCGATCTCGAACACGCTTTCTCCCAGCGAACGTAAGGTAGTGGCGCAGGCAACAGCGCTGGCGGCATCAATCACCACCACCATGCCAATGCCGTTGTTGAACGTGCGGTTCATCTCAATGTCATCAATGCCCGCAGTGGCCTGCAGCCAGGCGAACAGTTCTGTCTTTGGCCAACTGCCCTTTTTCAGGTGCGCAGCCATGCCGTCGGGCAGCACGCGGGGAATGTTCTCCAGCAGGCCGCCACCGGTAATGTGGGCCAGCGCCTTAATGGGGTGCTGTGCCAGTGCCGCCAGTACGTTTTTCACGTACAGGCGGGTAGGTTCCATCAGCGCCTGTTTGAAAGACTTGCCATCCAGCGTGGCTGGGGCGGCAGCGCCCGCGCGCTCTATGCATTTGCGCACCAGGCTGAAGCCGTTGGAGTGCACGCCGCTGCTGGCCAGGCCCAGCACCACGTCGCCGGGTTTCACGTCAGCGCCCGTGAGGATTTTGGATTTTTCTACGGCGCCCACGGCAAAACCAGCCAGGTCGTATTCGCCAGCCGGGTACATGCCAGGCATCTCGGCCGTTTCGCCGCCAATCAGCGCGCAGCCGCTCAGCTCGCAACCTTTTGCAATGCCGCCGATCACGGCCGCCGCCGTGTCGATATCGAGCTTGCCGCAGGCGAAATAGTCCAGGAAGAACAGGGGCTCGGCACCCTGCACCAATACGTCGTTCACGCTCATGGCCACCAGGTCAATGCCCACGGTGTCGTGCATGTTCCACTCGAACGCCAGCTTGAGCTTGGTACCCACGCCATCGGTTCCGCTCACCAGCACGGGTTCTTTGTAGCGCTTGGGCACTTCAAAAAGTGCGCCAAAGCCGCCAATACCGGCCATCACGCCTTCGCGCATGGTTTTCTTGGCCAGCGGTTTAATGCGTTCTACCAGTGCGTCCCCAGCGTCAATGTCAACGCCAGCGTCTTTGTAGGAGAGGGGGGTGGAAGTGTTGCTTGTCATGTCAGAACGAGGCCAAAAAATGCAATAAAAACGCGGCAGTGTGGGACTGGCGCGCAAGATACGAGGCAGGGAGCGGGTCTGCGTACAAGACCCCGATAGAATTTGCACAGATTTTAAGCGTTAGCCCATCCCCATTTCCTGCATGCAATTCACCTCCACCCAAAAACGTGCCCTTGCCTGGGCTGCCATTGCCTCCATAGCCGTGCTGGCGCTTTGGCTGCTGGGGCCCGTTCTGACGCCGTTTGTGGTAGCTGCCGTGTTGGCGTATGCCCTCACACCCCTCGTGAATCGCCTGGACCGCATGGGCAGGGGACGCATGCCGCGGGTTTTAGCCGTGGTCCTGGTCGAGGTGCTTTTTGTCGTGGCCTTATTGAGTCTGGTGTTGCTGATTGTGCCGATCATGGCCAAGGAAATACCGCTGATGCGAGAGCAACTGCCCCTGTTGGCAGACAAGTTCAATGACTGGCTGTCACCGCTGCTGGCACAGTATGGCGTGAAGGTATCGCTGGATGTTGCCAGCATCAAGGCGTTTGTGCTGAAGTACCTGAATGCCAATTTTGAAGATGCCTTTGGGTCGCTGATGTCCTCTCTGAAGCTCGGGGGCAGCGTGGCCCTGACCCTGATTGGTAACGGCGTTCTGATTCCGGTCGCCTTGTTTTACCTGCTGATGGACTGGGAGCGATTTGTCGGGCGTCTGGTCGCGCTGGTGCCATTGCGCCTGCGCAGTGGCTACGACAGCTTTACGACCGAGGCCGATTCGGTACTGGGCCAATACCTGCGCGGGCAGATGCTGGTGATGCTGGCCATGGCGGTTTTTTATGCAGTGGGGCTGGCTTTGTTCGGACTTGACCTGGCACTTCCCATTGGGGTGTTTACCGGCTTGGCCATGTTTGTGCCCTATCTTGGTTTTGGGGTCGGGCTGATACTGGCTGTGCTGGCGGGGGCACTCCAGTTTGCTTCGCTCAAGGCGCTTGTGATGGTGGCGGTGGTCTACGGGCTGGGTCAGATCCTTGAAAGCCTGGTGTTGACACCCCGTCTGGTGGGGCAACGCATCGGGCTACACCCGCTGGCCGTCATTTTTGCCTTGCTGGCATTTGGGCAAGTGTTTGGTTTTGTTGGCGTGTTGGTGGCCCTGCCTGCCAGTGCCGTGCTGTTGGTGGCAATGCGCCGCTTGCAGGCCGGCTATATGACCAGCAAGCTGTACACCGGTTAGGCAGGTTTTCGCAGGATGAAGCAGATTGCACTCGACATAGGACTCGCCACCGGGCCTACGCTGGCGAGTTTTTTTGCCGGCCCCAACGAGGCCGTCATAAAGCATCTGGTCTTGTGGGTAGGGACCCAGTCCAGTTCAAGCACCCGCTCACCGGTGCCGACCTATGTCTGGGGTAACAGTGGCAGCGGCAAAACGCATTTGCTCAAGGCGGTGCGTGAAGCCCTGCGTGAACAGGGCGCTACTGTGGGGTGGCTGGACGCGTCAATGCTGGAGCCACCCGAGTTCAATGAGGCCTGGGCCGCCGTGCTGCTGGATGACGTGCATTTGTACACCGCCGTACAGCAGCATGCGGCCTTTAACTGGTTTGTGAACGCGCAGACCCTGCAACGCTGGGTGTTGGGCGCGGGCGCGTTGCCGCCAGCCGACCTGACGCTGCGCGATGACCTGCGCACCCGGCTGGGCTGGGGGCACGTGTTTGCCTTGCAGGTGCTCAGCGAGCCCGAGCGCCGTGCCGTGCTGCGACAAGCAGCCGATGCACGTGGGGTGTTTCTGGGCGACGAGGTGATGGATTTCATGCTGACCCGTTTCAGCCGTGATCTGGGCAGCCTGATGGAGTTGCTGGACCTGATTGACGGCTATGCCTTGCAAACCAAACGCGCGATCACCGTACCGCTGATCAAATCAATGATGGAC